>RDXX01000059.1 GCA_004292955.1 Oscillatoriales cyanobacterium
CAGCGCTCTTAGGTACGTAGTTGCGCTTCAGCGCTCTTAGGTACGTAGTTGCGCTTCAGCGCTCTTAGGTACGTAGTTGCGCTTCAGCGCTCTTAGGTAAGTAGTTGCGCTTCAGCGCTCTTAGGTACGTAGTTGCGCTTCAGCGCTCTTTGGTACACAACATACGCAGCAGATTGAATGAAATATAATTTAAGTTATGAATACAGAACCTCAACCGGGCAAATCCGAGAAATCATCCAAAATTAAAGATATATCAACACTGCTGCGGGACGATCGCTTCTGGAAAATAACCGGACAGGCGATCGCCCTAATTTTAGTAATAACAGTCATCGCTATTCTTTGGGACAACCTCACCGCCAATTACGCGCAACTAGGAATTGCATTTGGATTTGACTTTCTCAATTCCCAAGCATCCTTCGACATCGGCGAAAGCGTAATTCCCTACAGTCCCGAAAACAGTTACAGACAAGCTTATTTTGTTGGTTTGATCAACACGCTGCGGGTAATGGGCCTGGGGATTGTTTTCGCAACAATTGCGGGTTTGACTGTAGGAATTGCCCGCCTTTCCGACAATTGGATCTTGCGTAATTTAGCAGCTTTGTACGTGGAGATTTTGAGGAATACACCGTTATTGCTGCAATTATTTTTCTGGTATTTTGCAGTATTCATTTCCATGCCAAAACTGGAAGACAATCAACAGATGCGCGGCCCGATTTACTTGACAAATCGCGGGATTGCTGTACCTTGGCCTGCGCCTTTGCCAGGTTTTGAGATTTGGTTGATTTTGTTAACTGTGGGAGTTTTGGCTGCGGCGGGGCTGTGGATGTGGCGGGCGCGGGTGATGGTGGAAGAAGCGAAGCCGGGAAGACAGTTGTTTTGGGCTGCTGGTGCGATCGTCCTGAGTGCAATTTTAGCTTTGATTATCACCCAAAATCTGCCTTTTCGCGTCGATTTTCCGCGCCTGACACCAGCATTGCAACTCGAAGGAGGATTAAAATTAACTCCAGAATTTGCAGCCCTAGTGACAGGACTCAGCTTGTATACTGGCAGTTACATTGCAGAAATTGTCCGCGGCGGAATTCAGTCAGTCTCGCGAGGCCAGTGGGAAGCGGGAAAGTCTTTGGGACTTAAATCTGGAACCCTGATGCGGATGGTAATTTTGCCGCAAGCTTTGCGGGTAATTGTGCCGCCGTTAACCAGTCAGTATCTGAATTTAGCGAAGAATTCAAGTTTAGCCGTGGCGGTGGCTTATCCCGACGTTTACTTTGTGGTGGGTTCTCCGACGTTGAATCAGACCGGAAGGGCGATCGAAACAATGCTAATTATCATGGTAACATACCTAACAATTAGTTTGATAGTTTCTCTGTTTATGAATTGGTACAATCACACGGTACAAATTAAGGAAAGGTAAATAACAGTTGACAGTTGACAGTTGACAGTTGACAGTGGATAGCGAAGTCAAAAGTTAAGTTTATTATAATCTGGAACTAAAGTTGAAATGACTTACAGAGATTTTAACTTAAAAACAGTAACAAAAAAATTCGGTTTGACGATTAGCGATCGCATCAATATGTTCTCTCCTGTGCCAGAATTAGAACCAAGTCCCTTACTTGTAGAAATTCTCAAAGAGAACGCAGGCATTGCCTTAAGCAGCAATACTGACAAGTCTCGCTCGTCCATGATAACCGCACCGATTTTAATCGAACTTAGAAAACTGTTTAACCATCAAATTGGTCTTTTTTGTGGAATAGATTTTACAGTTGATGCCGAAAAAGGATTAGCTGGAAATTGCGATTTTTTGATTAGTCGTTCTTCATACTTATTAATGCTTACCGAACCAGTAATTGCGATCGTAGAAGCACAAAACGAAGATATTAATGCAAGCTTGGGGCCATGTGTAGCCCAAATGTTAGCAGCTAGAATATTTAACGAATGCGAAGGCAACACAAATGCAACAATAAATTATGGGGCTGTTACTAGCGGCCAAACCTGGAGATTCTTAAGACTCAAAGAACAAGTAATTGAAATTGACTTGACAGAATATTACGTAACAGATGTCAAGAAAATATTAGGAATATTAGCAAGTGCAATTCAGCAAGCAATCTAAAATCTAACATCTAAAATACATGGAAACAACCCCCGTACTGCCGCCTCCCGCCACCGAATCGCCCACCCCTTGGAATTGGGCGCGCAAAAACCTATTTAGTACCTGGTACAACAGCATTCTGACAATAGTTTGCTTAATTGTCGCCTTCCAAACAGTTAAAGGAATTATCGTTTGGGCAACTACAAAAGCTAAATGGCGCGTGTTAGAAGCCAACTTGCCACTATTTTTTGTGGGCAGATTTCCCAGCGAATCCTACTGGCGGCTGTGGATAGTAGCCGGAATAATTGCCTTGTTGGGCGGTTTAACTTGGGGAAATATTCAGCGAGATGAACGTCTTTGGAATCGGCCTACACTGATTTTACTTGGTGCAGCGGTTGTTGGTGCGGTCATTACGCCGATCGACCTTACCTCTCGCTTCTACCTCTTAGGAATTATTATCGCAACCGCCGCCAGCTATGTCGCCGCGAGACAAATTAATCCCAACCCCCCCCAACCCCCCCTTGGTAAGGGGGGGCGAGGGGGGGTTAGCTGGATACCCGGAATTTGGGCTCTTTCCTTCCCGCTGATTCTGTGGCTAATTAAAGGCGGATTAGGTTTGACAGAAGTCTCGACAAATGACTGGGGCGGTTTAGTGCTGACGCTGTTTTTAGCAATTATTAGCATTGTGCTTTCATTTCCCCTGGGAGTATTGCTTGCCCTCGGGAGACAAAGTTCTTTGCCAGTCGTCAAACTGCTGTCAACATTGTACATTGAAATAGTGCGCGGCTTGCCTTTAATTGGCATTTTGTTTTTAGGTCAAGTCATGCTGCAATTATTCTTACCGCCGGAATATCCCAAATTGGATAGAGTGATTCGGGCGATCGCCGGATTAACATTATTTAGTGCGGCATACTTGGCGGAAAACGTGCGCGGGGGCTTGCAGGCTGTGCCCAGAGGACAAATAGAAGCAGCAAGGTCGATCGGGCTAAACACACCCCTACTGACCATTCTGATTGTACTACCTCAAGCACTGCGAACAGTCATTCCGGCGATCGGCGGTCAATTCATCGGATTATTCATGGATACATCCCTGCTTTCGCTATTTGGAATGTTAGAATTAATCGGCATATCCCGCGCCGTTTTAGCAAATCCATCCTACATCGGCAGATACGCCGAAGTTTACATATTCGTCGGCATCATCTATTGGGTATTTTGCTACTCAATGTCACTGGCCAGCCGCAAAATAGAGAAAAGTTTAGAAAAAAGTCATTAGTCCACAGTCTGTAGGGGCGGGTTCACCAACAAAATAGAACTCCCAACCCAAATATATATAAACCCGCCCTCCCAACCCAAATATATATAAACCCCCCCTCCACTGAAGTAGTCAACAGTCATCAGGCAATAATTATTCGTCATTATTTAAAGGAGAAAATTATGCAAGATACACTAACAGTTCCCGAAACAGTAATCGTCGCCGAAAACGTCCACAAATGGTACGGACAATTTCACGTACTGCGCGGCGTCAGCATGAACGTGAACCGAGGCGAAGTCGTCGTCGTGATGGGCCCTTCAGGTTCCGGCAAATCCACGTTTATCCGCACTTTTAACGCTTTAGAAGCCTATCAGCAAGGCAAAATTACGATCGACGGAATCGAACTTTCCCACGACTTGCGAAACATCGAAAAAATTCGCCAGGAAGTAGGAATGGTGTTTCAGCAATTCAACCTATTTCCCCACCTATCAGTCCTGCAAAACGTCATGCTAGCGCCCGTATGGGTGCGCCGCTGGCCGAAGAAAAAAGCAGAAGAAGTAGCAATGCAACTGTTAGAAAGAGTCGGGATTTTGTCCCAAGCCCAAAAATATCCCGGACAATTATCTGGCGGACAGCAGCAGCGGGTTGCTATTGCACGTTCCCTAGCAATGCAGCCGAAAATCATGCTATTTGACGAACCGACATCAGCATTAGACCCGGAAATGGTGCGGGAAGTTTTAGATGTCATGCGAAATTTAGCGCAAACAGGAATTACAATGGTAGTGGTGACTCACGAAGTCGGATTTGCGCGCGAAGTTGCCGATCGCATTGTATTGATGGACGGCGGCGTTTTAGTGGAAGAAGCGAAGCCAGAAGAGTTTTTTCAGAACCCGAAGGAAGAACGCACACGCAAGTTTCTATCTCAGATATTGTAAACTAGAGATAGGATATAATGTCAAGCAATTCACAATTTTGTGATGAAGAAATCTATCAAGAGATAGCCTCGATCGTAAGGAAGTTTAAGCTATTGCAGTGCGCTGAATGTGCTGAAACTATTAAACATTGGTTAAAGGCGAACGGCATTAACGGGATTCATCTTCAACTAAAGTTGGTAGGACGAGGATATTTTATTGTGAGTCAACGCTGGGAAGAAGGCAGAACACCGATTACTCAGAATGGTACACACTATGGGATTGAGGTTCGCAGCAAAGTATTTGATAATTTGTCAACTACCGGACTGACTAGAGAAGAATGGATAAAAGACTTTGACTGTCCGAGTGGTCAGTTTATTATCGAAGAAATTGACAGCTTTTAATTGTATATTGTCACAAGGGAAGGAATAAATAATGACTACATTTTACGAATTACTCGATCGCATTCAAAAGAAACCGGGAATGTACATCGGTTCCCGTTCAATCAGCAACCTATTTATGTTCTTGTGTGGCTATCAACACGCCCGCGATTTGCTGGAAACCCCTGTCACACAACAAGAGGAAGAGTTTGCCGAATTTCAGCCTTGGCTGCAAAAAAGATTTGTTGTTAACACCTCCGCTTCTTGGGCTAAAGTTATTCTGTTTTATTCAACAGATGAAAGTCAGGCTTTTGATACTTTTTTTGATTTGCTGCAAGAATTTATTAAGGATAAATATCCGTTGGACAAGGTAGATAATAATAAATCTGCGGTTTTGATTTGTGATTGATTCGCTTGACCCAGATAACAGCGTTACAATAGTAGATATAAGTCATAAAATCTCAAATTTATATGCCGTCCACAAAAACGCTGCCACTAATTAAAGATGCAGAACGCCTAGAAAGCCGCCTCAAAGAAATTCCGGCAGTTCCTGGTGTATACTTAATGCGCGACGAGAGCGATCGCATCCTGTACATCGGCAAATCCAAAAAACTCCGAAACCGAGTCCGTTCCTACTTCCGCGAAAGCCAAAACCTCAGTCCCCGCATCGCGATGATGGTACAGCAAGTGCGCGAAATTGAATTCATCGCCACCGACACAGAAGCCGAAGCTTTGGCCTTAGAAGCAAACCTCGTAAAACAGCACCAACCTCACTTTAATGTCCTCCTCAAAGATGATAAAAAATATCCTTATTTGTGCATAACTTGGTCAGAGAAATACCCGCGCATTTTCATCACCCGCAAACGCCGCGCGGGTAGTGCGAAAGACCGCTACTACGGCCCCTACGTCGATACAGGGGCGCTGCGGAGTACGCTGCATTTGATTAAGCGGATTTTCCCCTTGCGACAGCGCCCTCAACCGCTATTTAAAGACCGTCCCTGTCTGAACTACGATATCGGCCGCTGCGTCGGTGTTTGTCAAGGGTTAATGTCTGCGGAAGATTACCAAAAAATCATCCAAAAGGTAGCCATGATTTTCCAGGGAAGGACTCAGGAATTGCTGGATATTCTGGAACCACAAATGGAACAAGCAGCCGAAGATTTGAACTTTGAAACGGCGGCCAGGATTCGCGATCAAATTAAGGGTTTGCAATCTTTGAGCGCGGGTCAAAAAGTGTCTTTACCTAATGATACCGTTTCCAGGGATGCGATCGCCCTGGCAGCAGACACGCAGCACGCCTGCATTCAATTATTCCAGATTCGTGCAGGTCAATTAGTCGGCAGACTGGGCTTTATGGCGGAGATACCCCCCCAACCCCCCCTTGCTAAGGGGGGGCAAGAGTTGTCTCAACCCCTTACGAAGGAGACGCAAGAGTTGTCTCAACCCGCGATCGATGGGGGACAAGAATTATCTCAACCTTCTCTTACCTCCCCCCCTTACCAAGGGGGGGAACGAGGGGGGGTAGAAGCGGGAGCGATTTTGCAGCGAGTTTTGGAGGAACATTATCAAAATGTCGAAGCCGTAGAAATTCCCAGCGAAATTTCTGTGCAGTACGACTTACCAGAAGGCGAAATATTAGCAGATTGGTTGAGCAACCGCAAGGGGCGAAAAGTGACGATTTTGACTCCGCAGCGCCAAACTAAGGCGGAGTTAATTGAGATGGTGGAACGCAATGCTGAGTATGAATTGGCGAGAATGCAACGATTGAGCGATCGCAATTCTCAAGCAATGCAAGATTTAGCCGAAATTCTCGATTTACCAGAAATGCCGCACCGCATAGAAGGTTACGATATTTCTCACATTCAAGGTTCGGATACGGTAGCTTCCCGTGTCGTATTTATCGACGGTTTACCAGCCAATCAACACTACCGCCACTACAAAATTAAAAATCCTGAAATAAAATCCGGTCATTCTGACGACTTTGCTAGTTTAGCAGAAGTTATCGGCAGACGATTTAGGATCAAAGAAGCAGAAGGAAACAGCAAGAAGCAAGATGAATTTAGCGAGTTAGCAGAAGCGGAAGCAGTCAGTAATTTGTCTTCAGTTTCTCCTAATATTGCTGACAAACCGGATTTGATTATGATAGACGGCGGCAAAGGTCAACTGTCAGCAGTTGTGGCTGTTTTGCGGGAGATGAATTTGCTAGATGAGTTGCGAGTTGTGAGTTTGGCGAAGCAGCGAGAAGAGATTTTTTTGCCGGGGGAATCTTTGCCGCTGCCAACTAATTCTGAGCAACCGGGTGTACAATTACTGCGGCGGGTGCGGGATGAGGCGCACAGGTTTGCTGTGAGTTTTCACCGAGATCAAAGAAGTCAGAGAATGAAGCGATCGCGCTTAGATGAGATTCCGGGATTGGGACACCACCGCCAAAAACTGTTGTTAGCGCATTTTCGGTCGATCGACTACCTGCGTTTAGCAACTCCCGAACAGTTGGCGGAAGTTTCTGGGATTGGCCCGCGTCTGGCGCAGCAAATCTACGCTTATTTCCATCCGTAAAGCCTTTAGTAGCGTGGAAGAGGGGATTTGGGAGGCTACGAGTCCCTATTCAACCACTTTCAAGGAGAACTTGAGAAATTTTGCACGGGCCTATTGCAATTCTCAGAAGCTTGTGGTATGTTTAGGTTCTGTGTGAATGCGGGTGTAGTTTAGTGGTAAAACTTTAGCCTTCCAAGCTAACTATGCGGGTTCGATTCCCGCCACCCGCTTATTAAACAAAAAGCCTCAAACCAACGAGAAATCAACGGTTTGGGGTTTTTTATTGCCGATTTTTTGGCTGGGTGGGGCGTCAAAAAGACTAGAAATTGGATACAAATTGACGACAAAACGACCAAACTGAGTATCAAGTGACTGCCCGATCGCCCTTTTTGAACACAATTTGACTAGAATTTGAATACAATTTGACTAGAAATATCCAGCCGAGAGTCAATAGCGGTATGGTGTGGCGTGCATGGAACCCTAGATAATGGGAGTTGTCTGAGTCCCGTATCTGGAAGAATAATCGGTTAACATAGAGTGCCTCCAGTTGGCAAGATTGTCGATCGCACTCAGCTTGAGTTATGACTGATTCGGAGTCGCATCAGTCACAAGGAGAACCCGTGAAATATTTTTCAGTAGTAATGTATTTGCTGCGGGAACGGCAACAATTTCTCGAAGAAATTCGCGACGGTGTTAAGCTCAAATCTAAAATTTTTGGTTTGTTAATTTCCAGTACCATATTTTTTGGTATTTACGGAGCGATACTAGGTGCATCAAGTACGTGGATGCAATGTCTGGTTTCAGCAATCAAGTTGCCAGCGCTTTACTTACTGACGCTGATTATCTGCTTTCCCACACTGTACTTTTTTAATGTCATGTTTGGTTCAAAACGAACTTTTGAACAGTATTTGACATTGTTGATGACAGCAATGGCGATGATTAGCGTTTTGCTGTTTGGATTTGCACCTGTCAGTCTATTTTTTCTGATCAGCAGTACCAATTACAATTTTTATTTGCTGCTAAATGTTGCGATCATGGCAGTCACAGGATTTTTGGGAGTAAGCTTCATTTATCAAGGAATGCACTTTCTGTCCGAACAAGATGCGGAAGGAAAAGACATCAGGCTAAATATTTTGCGCTTCTGGTTGGGACTGTATGCCTTTGTGGGCAGTCAGTTGGGATGGACGCTGAGACCGTTTTTTGGGGCGCCGGGAAAAGCTTTTCAACTGTTCCGAAGCCGAGACAGCAATTTTTATATGAGTCTGTGGGATTCAATTAGGTCTCTGGGAGGATTTTAATTAATGCTAATTTAAGGAGATTTGCCCTAGTGATACAAGCGGATTTGGATGAGTTGATAATTCCTGAAAAGGAGTTGGAAGATTTGAGCGGAATAGCTTTGAGCGACGGTTTTTCAGGGAATTTTTATCACCCTGATACACTCCGGGACGGCAAAAAGCTGTTTGCTTTTTTGTTGCATGAGTTGCTGATATTTTGCGTGACGCTTGTTGTCTCGCTGCCTATTGCTTTACTCGCCAATAGAAATCAAGTTGGTTTTAGCGATGCTGAGATATTTGTCCGGGTTTTACAAATAACTTTGGGTTTGTCCCTGGCGATTACTGTTGTTTGGAATGTCTATAAATGGGTAAAAGCAAAGCCTTTAGCAACCCTGGCGGGTCTCTTGGATGAAGTTGAGAAGTATCATGAGGTGATTAAGGCTTTAGATATTATCGATCGCCTAACGGCTGCTGGCAATTTACAAGCCAATTTAATTAATCGACAAGATGCAATTGAGGCCTTAAAAATTACTAGAGAAAGTTTAGTCTGTGCTTTGAAAACAGAAAGGATTCTCAGGGAAAATCAGAAATTCATTGGTCGCCGTTACGAGTTATTTGCTAATATTGAAAGTAATTTGGCGGCTTTGATGGCGCTGGATGTGAGCGATCGCGCGAGCGAATACGGCCGGTTGCTAAATGAGGCTCTGGAAATTGGGATGAGCGTGCACAAAGAGGTAAGAAAGTTGCAAAATGGCAAATAATTTGAAGTATGTTGTTGCGCTTTAGCGCTCTTTCATGTATATACAGAAAGAGCGCTGAAGCGCAACAACGTACCTTTATTGAATCTGTAGGAACTACGAACCTTTTTTGGGGACAATTTTAATCGTCAAATATATCCAACTGTTGTCCCTCCGACTCTTTTTTGCCATCTTTTTTAACACCCTTCCGCAGCCCGATCGCAATTTTGCTATGTTTCTCAATCTGCTTCATCACCTGTCTCGCCCTATCAATCACCGACGGCGGTAAACCAGCCAATCTCCCCGCTTCAATGCCGTAGGACTTATCAGCACCGCCGGGGTGAACTTCGTGCAAAAATACGATTTGATCCGGCAATTCCTTTACAGTCACCTGATAATTTGCCACATTATCCAAAATAGAAGCTAACTCATTTAACTCGTGATAGTGAGTCGCAAAAATCGTCCGCGCGCGAATCTCGCTGGCTAAATATTCTGCCACAGACCAAGCAATCGAAAGCCCGTCAAACGTTGCCGTTCCCCTACCAATTTCATCCAACAACACCAATGATTTCGGCGTCGCGTGATTGAGAATATTGGCAGTTTCGTTCATTTCTACCATAAACGTAGACTGACCGGTTGCTAAATCGTCCACGGCGCCGACACGGGTAAAAATGCGATCGCAAATTCCCAAAGTCGCAGCCTTCGCCGGGACAAAACTGCCCATCTGCGCCATTAACTGGATCAAACCAACCTGGCGCAAATAACAACTCTTGCCGCTAGCATTCGGCCCAGTTAAAATAATTAAATCTGGGCGACTTAGCGCTGCTTCCCGACCCAAAAAAGCCGAATTCGGGACAAAAAATCCCGGCGGTAAAGACTTTTCCACCACCGGATGACAACCTTCAATAATTTTAATTTCCCGACTTTCTGTCATCATCGGGCGACAGTAATCTTGATAAACCGCTACTTCCGCCAAACCGCACAAAATATCCGCCGCCGCCACCGCGCGGGAAACGTTGCGAATAATTTCGGCGTGTTCTCCTACCTCCGATCGCAATTTCGCAAAAATATCGTACTCCAAGTGATTTAAATCTTCCCGCGCCGTCAGAATTCGCACTTCCCTTTCTTTTAATTCTTCTGTGCTGTAGCGTTCTTCATTGGTGAGAGTTTGCTTGCGGGTGTAGTCGTTCGGTACTTGGTCAACTTTCGATTTGGTAATGCTGATGTAATAGCCGAAAGCTTTATTGTAGCCGACTTTTAAATTAGAAATTCCGGTGCGTTGCCGTTCGTTAGCCTCTAAACGGGCAATCCATTCTTGATCGGCTGATGCAGTGTGGCGCATCTTATCAAGCATGGGATTAATGCCCGATCGAATCAAACCTCCTTCTTTTAAATGAATCGGCGGTTCCTCAACTAAATAAGCGTGAATTTGAGTTGCTAACTCTTCTAAAATGGGCGGGACATTTTGCAGCGCTTTTAAATAGGGCGAGATTCCTTCAGTTGCGATCGCCGCCAGTTGGGGTAATTTTGAGAGAGAATCGGCTAAAGCGACCAAATCCCGAGCGCTAGCGGTTCCAGAACCCGCGCGCCCCGTGAGTCTTTCGATGTCGTAAATTTGGCGCAGCAACTGCTGCAAATCTTGGCGCAGCGGATTGTTTTCTACTAATTCTTGAATCGTATCGTGGCGGGCGCAAATACCTTTAATGCTGAGCAAAGGTTGCAGCACCCAGCGGCGCAAAGCGCGGCCTCCCATGGCGGTGCTGGTTTTGTCTATAGCCCACAGCAGCGAACCGTGAAACACGCCATCTCTGACTGTTTGAGTAATTTCGAGATTGCGGCGGGTTTGATAGTCCAGTGTCAGAAAATCGGTGAGTGTGTAAGTGTGCAATCTTTGCAAAGCAACTGCTTTTTCTTTTTGAGTTTCTTCGAGATATTGCAGCAAACCGCCGGCGGCGCGCACTGCGAGGGAAAGGTGCGCGCATCCGAGGCCTTCGAGCGATCGCACTTTGAACTTTTGCAGGATTCGCTGTTTTGCTTCGGACAAAGTAAACGGGATTTGCGATCGCAAAGAATAGCAAAACGAATTCGGCAAACAATCGGGTAAATGCTCGGATTTCTCTCCCGGCCTTAACATCGTCACCAAATCCGGCGCATTAGTCGGAACCAGGACTTCCGAAGGCTGCAAACGGAGCAATTCTAATGTTAATTGTTCTAAACTGTCGGCTTGGGTAGTGACGAATTCTCCTGTAGAAATATCAGTATAAGCCAATCCCCAATGTTCCCCAGCGATGACGACTGCTGCTAAAAAGTTATTTTGTCGGGGTTTGAGCATTCCATCATCCGTCAAAGTTCCTGGAGTGAGAATGCGGGTGATTTCGCGCTTGACTTGGCGGCCTTCGCGGGCGGCGATCGAGGCATCTTCAACTTGGTCGCAAACTACTACAGCATAGCCTTTTTCTACTAACTGAGAAGTATAGCGATCGAGGGCGTGATGCGGCACTCCTGTCATCGGCACTCGACCGATTTCTTTGCCGCTTTCTTTGCTAGTGCAAACAAGTTCTAATTCCCGCGAAATCGTCACTGCATCTTGAAAAAAACACTCAAAAAAATCTCCGACTCGAAACAATAAAAGTGCGTGGGGATACTGTTCTTTCACTTCCACATACCGCTGCATCATCGGCGTCAGCTTAGTGAATTCTAATAGGCGGTGGTCGGCATTGGGGATGTTGGCTTGACTGGGGTCTGTTGGGGTAGATGCAGTGTAAGGCATAAAAGGCGATCGATAAATTTTGATCTTTAACAACTTTAGCGCAAGCTCGGCTTTTAGCTATAGCTAATGATACAATTTTTGACGATTAATCCTCCTCCAGCAGGGTGCGCGATTCTCAAGATGCGAGCCCAGTTATATGGTTCGTAGTGCCCTTCGTAGTGCCGTTCGTAGTGCGGACTTCAGTCCGCTCTTATCCTGCGGACTGAAGTCCGCACTACAAACCGCGCGTGCGGTTAATCGAGCGGACACGATATGAGAGAGCAGCGACTGGCGATCGCCAAAAACAACCTCAGCCATCCCTGTTAGCTGTTAAAACAATAATGCTAAATTTATTGCAATTTACTCTGGGATAAACTCTACCTTTTTTACAACTTAAAACAGCCGAAAGATAGATTTATAAATTATACCTCGGATAGAGAGATGCCACATCTTATATGCTTAAAATTAAAGCATCCAGCCAAGTGATTTAGCTGCGGAGTAAATTTAAGATTTAGAATTAAAAATCTGGGAGTTAACTAGAGGAGAACACAATAATGAAAGCTCTTTGCTGGCACGGAGCAAATGACGTGCGAGTTGATAATAGACATCTTGCAAAAATAGGGAGTTGCTGATTCACGGTATGAAAGGCTAATATGCCAGTCATAGAAACCAGTATCGACAAAGCTTGGGGATTTTCAACTGATTTTTTTCATACCCTGATTAAGCAACGCCGGCTTGACCATGAAAATGGGACAGACGCACGTTCACCGCTATTTGCGCCCTTTGCTCGATCGCGTTCAAAAAGGCGAAATTGACCCAACCTTCGTGATTACGCACCGTATGAAATTGGATGAAGCGCCCGACGCTTACGAGATTTTCAAACACAAAAAAGACAAGTGCATCAAAGTTGTTCTCAAACCATAATTCACCATTAATTCACAAGGAGAAACTATGCTTTTACAAGAAAAAGAATCCGGCGACTTGATAGAAATCATCGATATCGCGACTTTAGTCAGCCCTACAAAAACAGAGGTGGGCGGCAAAAGTCAAGCAGGTGAAGAGGAGCAAGAGCCGACTACTTTTGAGAAGAATAAATTGGTTTTTCCCTCCGGTGAAGTCCTGCCGCGCTGCTGGACAGAGGAAAATTATAAAACTCAAGGTTCGTAGTAGGGACTTCAGCCCTCGATTGACTCATTAAGTCTTGGACGCAACTGTCACCTTAATAAAGGTACGTAGTTGCGCTTCAGCGCTCTTTGCTTATATCTATGAAAGAGCGCTGAAGCGCAACTACGTACCTAAGAAAGATTTGAGTCCCTGATTTGTTAATTATTTAAGGACTTAAGTCCTTACTACAAACTAGATTTTTGCAATAATTATTGTCATCACTAACAGCCAATAAGTTATGGAATTGCAAGCAGTAATTCTCGATGTTGACAAGCGAATTTCTTGATGGTACCCGCCACGTGATTTATCCGTGGAATCAATCCCAAATCGAAAATCTAAAATCCTCTCTTCCCCCGAATTTATCCGTGGGGTCGCTCTCATACTCAGCAAAGATGCTCACGCTCAAGCTTGGGTAGAGGCGTTTGCTGCTTACGGATACGAGGTGCCTTTTGAGAAAGTTCGCCCGCTAATTGGGATGGGAGGCGACCAACTTATACCTACTAACATTTGATTAAAAGGACTTTTGCAAGAAGTCTACAATCCACTCTACCTGATGCGCTTCCGTGCGATCGGGAATGTCGAGGCGATTAGCCAATCGTTGAATGGCTGCTTCTGGGACTGCTGCTGTGCGCGATCGATTCCGCCGCAATACTTCTTGTAGGGGAACTTCCAGGTAAACAATCCGAATACGCGCTTGATAACCAGCAAAGAAATTAATTAATTGCTGGCGCATTTGTTTAGTCGTATTGGTGGCATTCCACACAAAAGAACGTCCCGATTTCATGTATTCCCGCGCACGATTTTTAGCTTCTACGATGACATTTCCGGGAGTTCGATCGGGAGGAACGTTCATCTCTTTTCGCAGCGCATCCAAGGAAATAACAGGCCAATTGGGTAGATTTTCTTTAATCCAATAATCTTTACCGCTTCCGGGTAATCCCGACATCAAAACAACTTCGCATCGAGTATCATCAAATGCTTCATAATCGGGGTTTCCGTTGTCTTTGCGGAAGTAGATAAATCGGCTGTGGTCTGAGGCGAATTGTCGCGGAGAATCCAAACAATTATTTTCTTGACAAAACTCCCGAAATAGCTGTATTTTATCTAGGATTTCTTGTCTGTCGCTACACTCGCGGCCGCGCACGTCTGCTTCTGCTAAAAGTGCGAGGAAATCGCAGCGGACAACTTGACTAGCCTTAATTACAGACTGCTGCGGGTTGGGTTTGTCTAGCAGCCAGATGGGTAAACTGCCGAATTGGACGATCGCGCAAACAGTCTCCCGAATGATAAACTGCACCGGCGGGTCAAATTGAGCTAAAATTTGTCTGACCATCCTCGCACCTTGACGGGCGTGACCTTTCGAGCTAATTCTGCCATTTTCTTCTATCTTTGTAAAAGCAGGTTTTGCGACATCGTGCAGCAAAGCCGCAGCAAAAACCATTGAACGTTCTGGCGCAGAAAGCTGTCGCCACTTGGGGGAGGATATTAAGGCTTCGCAGACCATTTTGGTATGAATTAAAACATCACCTTCAGCGTGATAAATCGGATCTTGCTGGCATCCTTCTAAGTTTTGAATCCAATCGAAATGATTGTAAATGCTTTCCCAATCTAGGAACCAATCGGGCGGTTCTGGACAAAAGGGAAAAGTCCAAGTTGCAGAGTGTGATAATAAAGCAGTCATAGTTTCACCTATTTATTAATAACGCAATTTCTTCGTCCGCGGAGGCGGACATTGTTTGTGTAGCAGCGGTTTCAACCGCCGACTCTTAGCTAAAATTAAATAAATCAGCACCCGGACGCAAAATATTCGGTACAATCGGGCGATTCAACCAATGTCCCTCCGCATTTTTAATCGCAGTCAAAAAGCTAGCGCGCACGTACTTATAACGCGCCTTGACAATTCCATCTGCTTCGACTTTAATATACAGACCCTCCATAACATTACTATTATCAGTCTCCTTCAAACAGCGCTCTTCATCCAATCCCAATTCCCGGCATTGCAAGCGCAACCGCTCCAAATGTCCAGGTTGAATAAAATTAGATTTGTCCATAAACTGCATCATGTGCTTGGGCGATTTTACCACTCCTGAAAAAAGAACAGGAACTGACACTAACGGCACTCTGCTTAACAACTGACGGCGGGCTTCTGTACTCAAAAACTGACTGGTTTCCAAGTCCAGCACGTCGTATTCCATAAAATAGTGTGGCAGAAAATCATAAAAAACTGTGTGTTTGGCATAAAGCCATTCGCCGTACAAAATATAACGATTTCCCAGCACTTCTCCCAGGACTCCGCTGAGACTGAAAGCCCACTGTTTGAATAAGTTAAAATGCTTTTCTCGCGGCCCGCCGGTGAGATAGTGGCCGCGACTTTGCAGCAGCATTTGCCCGTCTGGCGCGAAGCTGATGCCTGTATTGGCGCCGTCTACCTTTTCTTCGATAATTAAAGGGCGATCGGCAATAGCGCTAAAAGGCACGCTGTCGAGGTCTTCATCTCCCGGCTGGAAACGCGAACCTTCGATGTGATAAGTTCTAGGATATTTGACAATTTCCATAACCGATTTTATATTTGAGATTTTAGAGGCCAGCCAATTCATTAGACTAGATTGTAAAAGTCTTTTGAATCAAATTTTCGGACAATGATTTTCACAAGAGGTATATTACCATTATAATAGATGCATCACAAAGGAGCGTATATTTTGAAAAGTCAAAGTTTCCAGAGCGTAACGTCAGCGATCGCTGGAATTCTATTAGTAGTCGCGCTACTCCTGGGCTTCAACTCTTTTGTTGTCATCAATCCAGGTGAAGCAGGGGTGGTTAGCATTTTAGGAAAAGCGACTGATGGAGCGTTGTTAGAGGGATTTCACTTCAGACCCCCGCTGATATCTAAGGTAGATGTCTACGATGTCACAGTGCAAAAATTTGAAGTTCCCGCCCAGAGTGCTACTAAAGACCTTCAGGATTTAAATGCTAGTTTTGCGATCAATTTTCGCCTCGATCCTGCCAAAGTAGTAGATGTCAGAAGGACTCAAGGAACTTTAGAGAATATAGTTTCTAAAATTATTGCTCCTCAGACGCAAGAAGCATTTAAAACAGCCGCTGCGCTGAGAACCGCCGAACAATCTATTACTCAAAGAAGCGAACTGAAACGAGACTTTGATAGTGCACTTAAGGAAAGGTTATCAAAGTATGATGTAATCGTGCTTGATACTAGCGTTGTTAACATTCGATTCTCCACAGATTTTGCGAAGGCGGTTGAGGAGAAACAGGTTGCTGAACAGCGGGCGCAAAGGGCTGTTTATGTTGCTCAAGAAGCTGAACAACAAGCTCAAGCTGATATTAACCGCGCTCAAGGTAGGGCTGAAGCTCAAAGACTTTTGGCGGAAACTCTGAAGGCTCAAGGCGGCGATTTGGTTCTGCAAAAAGAGGCGATCGAAGCTTGGAGAAGCGGCGGCGCTCAGATGCCAAAGGTATTGGTTATGGGTAGCGGTTCGAGTCGGGTTCCTTTCATTTTTAATATGAACGATATGCAGGAAGAACCCGATCGCCCAAAAGCGATCGACAATTAAAATAGCACTTACCCTCTGAAACCTTGTTTCTGGGAAAATGTTGGCTTTGCTAACCACAAATCTCGCCCGAAACCGGGTTTGCTCAGAAAGCCTGCCGAAGTCCTATGAGATTTGCCGGAGTATGCTACACTTCTGAGAGTCAAAATATAGCGACAGCTTAAAACCTTTCGCTATTAAACCAAAGTCCGCAATTAAAACGCAGACAGCACACTCATTTTAGGAAGCAAGGAGAAATTATGACCCGCGCTATTATGGAAACCGACAAAGGTACAATCAATTTAGAACTGTTCGATGCGGATGCGCCGAATACAGTGAAAAATTTTGTTGACTTGGCGGAAAAAGGTTTTTACGACGGACTATTGTTTCACCGAGTCATTCCTAACTTTATGGTTCAAGGTGGCTGTCCCAAAGGCACTGGAACAGGCGGGCCCGGCTACAAAATCAAGTGTGAAATCAACTCAAACAAACATTTGGCAGGCACTTTATCGATGGCTCACGCAGGCCGCGATACGGGTGGGAGCCAATTCTTTATTTGCCATTCTCCCCAGTCTCATTTAGATGGAGTTCACACAACTTTTGGCAAAACTGAGGATATGTCTGTCGTGAATGCGATCCGCCAAGGCGACAAGATTATTTCGCTCAAAATCGAGCATTAATTTTCAGTAATTAGTGATGTTTGTAGTAAGGACTTTAGTCCTTATTGCAAACAATATTAGTTGAAATTGAATCATTCATCTTCGAGGGAAGTGTCTAACAGTTCAATTTCTAAATTTTCTTCATCATCCTCATAATTAAATTCCAATTTGCTCTGCTTGATAATTTCATTTAATATATTATTTAAATACCCTTTGGCAACAGCTTCTTCAAATCTGTCTATCAGAATAGCAACATTGATTATTTCTTCTATACATTCCATATAACGCGAGACGATCGCATTTATTGAATACTGTTTTCGAGCCTGCGCTTCAATTTTACGTCTAATCTCAATATCGGAATCTGAAGATTTAACTACAAATGTTATCGGATACCTTTCAATTTTATCAATGTCTAGGAAATATTTATTCATATCTACAGTTTCTGTTACCTGAAAAAAACGTCCTAGAGGCTTCATTACAAAATCAATTCCGCCATCATTTGCATTTGTCCGACCTGTTTTAAACAGTTGTAAATTTTCTTGCTGGAGCCTATCAAGCTCATAACCCCAATAGATACATATGTCACTATAGTAGTATTTTAAGATACTGTAGCTGACTATCTCGAATATTCTAGCATCTACAGTTGGTGCAACTATTTGTTTGATAAATTGTATTACTTGCTTCTGGGTCAATGCTTGAGCCTCTTTACAAAGTTGCAGAAACTTGTCAAAGCTATCTCTCTTAGCTTCAACGTAAGCATCAATGATTTGAATTACTGTTTCTGCTATGTTATGTACATTTTCCTGAATTTTAACTTTTAATAAATTTTCGTTAAACCAATACCTGTTAGTTTTGGGATTTCTCAGAACTGGGATAAAGTCACAAGTAGGAAAATATCTTTTAAATTCTTCATTAAGCCTGTGGTTCAAAGCATGGTTTTGAAGCTTTTGTCCAAACGGTAATTCGCGCTGTCTCTTAAAAATATTTGTATAAACTGCACCTGCATAATCTGAATACATATCGCTTTGATGAAAACCTCTTAAAAAATAGTCTTCAACTAAAACATAGATAGCATATAAATTCGCAAAACTTCCTCTTGATTTTGAGCCTCTATTTGCAGATTTAGTTTTGATATTCAAATATTGAATTAGCTCGCTTCCAGTAAATATTTGCTCGCCAGACGCGCCCAAATTTTCTGCTAAAATTTGCTTGATTGTTTTAGTAAACTCGTGTTCCATTGAATCAAAGTTGTAAGTTAAGTGTTAACTGTGTGGGTGAAGTTTCACCAGGATTTATTTCCGATGTTTGCTGCTCTTTTTTGTCATTATAAGTAGCTTGTAACCTATTTAATCCTATTTCTACATACTTGTTTTGTAATTCTATTCCGATTGACTTTCTCTTAAGCTGTTTGGCAACAAATGATGTGGTAAAAGTCCCAGAAAATACGTCTAATACAACGTCTCCCTCATTACTACTTGCTTTGACAATTCGTTCTAACAAAGATGTTGGTTTTTGGGTAGGGTGATCTTCGTACTCAGGCATACGATATCTGACTCTCGGAAACTCCCATACATTACCTGGAACTTTTTGAGAATTATATACTGATGGTGTAGACTTGCGGTAATCAATTAGTTTTCTGACTGAGCCGGTTTTTGCCTCTACCAGAATATCGGAGGAATTAAATGTATAATTTCGTTTGTCTTTGACACAATATAAAATAGGTTCGTACAGAGAACCGTAGTATTTTTTTGCTTGGACTCCCGAACTGTCATAGTACCACACTATTCGTGAAAGAATTGTCAAACGATCGCGCAAATATAAATCGAAGTAAGGCATACATTGAGTTGAAGCCATCAGATACAAGCTGCCGTTGTGCTTGAGCTTATCAATACATAAATTCAACCAGGTATAACTCCATTCTAAATAATCGCTCTCTGATTCCCACTTGTCTTTAAAACCATTGAAGTCTTTGCCAATATTATAGGGAGGATCGGCAAAAATCAAATCGACTGAGTTGTCTTTAATTTCATGAGAAAGGACTTCTAACACATCTCCCAATATGAGCTTGTGTCTGTCTACTTCAAAGATTTTCATTTTGCCTAATCTTTTCCAATCAATACGTCATTTTGTCAGCTAGAGTTGATATTTACTAGAACTCCTCAATACAGTTCATATTTGAGCAAAGTACAGGGAATCGAGCCATTAAAAACCGGAATTCGCTTCGATGTTCTGAGTCCAACCTGTTTACCCAACTCCTTATTCCCAGTCAAAATAAACGCATTCCAACCTTTAAAACGCTGCTTGAAAATATCGCCCAACATCTTGTACAAATCTCCCAATTCGCTAGCATCTCCCAGGCGCTCTCCGTAGGGAGGATTGCAAATCAGAACGCCTCTATCTGTCGGTGCTTCCAACTCGGATAACTCGGTACGAGCAAACTTGATTTTACCTGAAATACCTGCTTGCTGGGCGTTGGTGCGAGCTTGATCTAACATATCAGAATCGCGATCGCACCCGGCGATTATTTCTTTAAGTTCGGGCAATTCGCTGTTTTCAGCTTCAGCCCACAATTTATCCCACAAAGGTTCGTCAAAATCGCGCCACGTCATAAATCCAAACTTGTCTCGAAACAATCCAGGCGCAATGTTCAAAGCCTTTAAACTGGCTTCCAGGGGCAATGTTCCCGAACCGCACATCGGGTCTAAAAATGGTAAATCTGCCGTCCATTCTGCCATCTCTAACAGGGCCGCAGCGAGGGTTTCTTTGAGCGGAGCCAGCCCCATTGCGGGGCGATATCCCCGCCTGTGCAAACTGCCGCCGGAACTGTCTAAGCTCAAGATAGCGCGATCGCGATGGATGTGAAGGTTAATTAGTAAATCGGGATTTTCGACATCAACATTGGAGCGCTTGTTAAATTGCAGGCGCTGTTGGTCGGCGATCGCATTTTTGACCTGCAAAGCTGTAAAGTGGGTGTGATTTAAATTTTCGTTGCCACCGGTACAGTTGACTGCTAATGTATTGTGAGGCTCTAGGTATTCGTCCCAAGGAATTTTCTGGACTTCGCGGTAGAGCATATTTGAGTCGTAACACCGGAATTCGGCGATCGGCATTAGCACTCGAAAAATAGTTCTCGACCACAGATTGACGCGGTACAATAAAGCGCGATCGCCCGCGAAGTAAACTCCTGTAAAATCGGGCTTGACATCTTGCGCCCCTAAACTTTCTAATTCTTGGGCGGCAATGGTTTCTAAACCGCGCGCAACTGTAGCAAAATATTGATTCATTGATGATTACGAAGGAAGTTCGGCAGCGAGCAATGTACGGGATGTAACGGATGTAACGGATGTAACGGATGTTAACGGATGTTAACGGATGTAGGAGGGAAGAAATAGCTATAGCCTTTCTCAAAAAGATGAGGTATGACTGACAGCTTATTATCACCCTTAAGCTAAGAGGGCTAAAGCCCAACAACATACCTCATCTTTCTGATAACCGCTATAGGTGGTTGGGGATTGGGAATCGGTTTTTCTCGATCGCCCAAATTAGATAGTAGCTCGTTTTAATCCTAAGTCTCACAAACAACACTCTACCTTAAGGTAGATGCCTCTGTTTCAAAAGACTGATATTTTTACTACTTATTGTCAAGAGTGGATTGCCGGTTTAGCAGTATGTGCGTAAGGGCGATCGGGCTAGCCCGCGACTACTGAATGTCCAGAATCAATAGCTAGAGAGGATTTGTGCTTAATTGTCAACTGGGTTAGCAAGGGGTCTGAAGTACCCTTGCAGCCCGCTTGTTGAAAAGTATTCTTAACTACTTGCACATTTTATTGACTTCATGTTAGGCTTCTAGTCAAAGTTGAGAATTCAAGCCCTAACGTCACAGTCAGGGAAAATTTCAGCTAAATGGGTGTCATACAACAATTGGAGACCATTATGTCAAAGGCAATCAACGGATCTGCTCTCAAACTGTCCCGCGCTAGCAAAATCCAAGTAGAAGTCAAGGAAATTGCCAAGCACGCCACAGCTAAAAATATCTCTTCTGCGCTTAATGTTGATGCCGATGGCAGCGATGTTACCAACGAGTAATAGCAGGTTTTTCAGTTAGACTTCGCATCCCCAAGCAACAAGTAGTAGATTTTACTGTTGTCTGTCGGGAAATGTGGAGTAATTGAGGGCAAGCGTAAAGCATTGTCCTCAATTATTCAATTGTTCAAAATTTATTGAGAAGTTTTATCAATAGAATTTATGCGATCGATCGCCAATTTAATCAAACCATACAATCTCGAAGATTTTCTAAATAACAACTGGACAAACAAAGCAGTTGTCATTCCCAGCGAAGGGAAAAAAGACTTTGCACATTTATTTTCCTGGGAAAAACTCAACTACCTGCTCAACTTTCACGAATTAAAATATCCCGACATTCGCTTAGCAGTAGCAGGAAAAGTTCTCGACGCCAGCGAAAACGTCAATCTCATAAAACTGTGCCAATCGGGAGCAACTTTAATCGTCAATCAAGTTCACAAACTCATCCCAGAAATAGCTGAATTTGCAGCAGAAATAAAAGCAGACTTAGGTTATCCAAACCAAGTAAATGCCTATTGTTCTTGGCCGGAAAAACAGGGGTTTTCTTCCCACTACGATACCCACGAAGTTTTCATATTGCAAACAGACGGGATTAAGCAGTGGTATGTATTTGCCGACACAATTAAATACCCGCTGATCGACCAAAAATCCTCCGCATTTTCGCCACCAGAAACTCCACCATATTTAACCTGCACTTTGCATCCCGGAGATGTGCTTTACATACCGCGCGGACATTGGCATTATGCAGTTGCTTCAGATGAACCATCGCTGCATTTAACATTAGGAATTCACTGCAAAACTGGAATTGACGTTTTAGAATGGTTGGTGGGCGAATTGCGACAACAAGAAGAGTGGCGTCAAAGTTTACCGCTGCGAATAAATCCAGATTCCATTGATGTAAGTGTAAATAATTTAATTACTGAATTGCACCGCTACGCAAACAGTAAAAATCTTGGAGAAGAGTACAGCAGCTACCTTGACAGTTTAGCAAAACCAGTGGCGAAATACTCTCTCCCTTATCAAGCAGGGTTCAACATTTTTCCCTACGGGATTCAAACTAAGTTTAGGATTCCCAAGTTTCTGCGGGTGAGAATTCGCGAATTACCTGACGGGTGTGGATACAAAGTTGTTGTTGGAGGCAAAGAAGTATCTCTGAAAGGAGTAACGGAGAAATTTATGGACAATCTATTCAGTACAGAATTTTTTACAGGAGATGATGTGATGGATTGGTTGCCAGATTATGATTGGGAAATAGATGTAGTGCCACTTTTGTCTAAGTTAGTAGTTGACGGAGTGATTTTTGTTGGTTAAAACTAGAGAAGGGTACTAGCTGTAATGAATGGGTTGTTAAAAGAGTAATTTATGACACATAACGAGGTAAAAAATGCCGGATACTTTTTTTTGCGCCGATGCTTCTAAATGCGTTCAAGAGGATATTATTGGTACTGGTACGAATTACCAAACCTATATATTGATTGAGTGCTGTTTGCCTTGGGAATCAGAAGCTTTTGATTCCAAACAAGTCCCCCAGAATCTCAGGGATTTGGTGGAGGAAGTAGAGCATTCAAAGCAAAAAATTAGATTTTTGTTGATAAATAGCGACCAAACTAAATGTGCCGATCAGCGCAAAGTGTTGATTTATGATAACAAAAGTCAAGCACTTTTTGAGGGCTACGAAAAATACGAATTTAACGCGAGTAATATTGAGCAAGTAGCGGCAATTGTCAAAAGCTATTTAGCTGGAGAAGTCCCGGATTGCGAAGTTGAAAATAACCCAAGTAGAGATATTTTGGTTTGCACTCACGGGAGTCATGATAGATGTTGCGCGAGATATGGCAATCCTTTTTATGCCCAAGCAACGGCTTTGGTTTCGGAGTTAGAATTGAGTGATGTTCGTCTTTGGAAATCTAGTCATTTTGGCGGACACCGCATGGCGCCGACTGCGATTGATTTGCGTGACGGCAGATATTACGGAAATCTCGATCGCATTTCGTTCAAATCTATTCTAACGCGATCGGGCGATATTGAATGTTTGAATCAGGTTTATCGGGGTTGGGGGATTTTGCCGAACCAAATTCAGGTTTTGGAACGAGAATTCATCATCCGCTACGGGTGGGATTGGTTCAACTACAAAGTCTCAGGCTGTATTGTAGATAAAAATCCTGAAAATGATGATTTTGTTGCTGAATTAACTTTTGAAAACGTAAATGGCACTTATATCTATCGGGCTGAGTTGGTTAAAGATGAAGCTAAAACAGTCAGGTTGAAAGGTTCCTGCGGCGCTAAGCAAGAGTCAGAGTTTGTCAAATATTTGGTAAAATATTCTTACTTTTACTCGAAGAAAGATGAGTCAAGGTTTGTGATTTATCCTTTTCGGGATTTTCGTAGAGATAAGACGGCGGTTGAAACCGCGTCTACACAAACGATGTCCGCCTCCGCGGACTAAATAAAATAACCTAATTTCAACCGTTGTGTTCAACCCGCGGAGGCGGGTTTTGTCTGTATAGACGCGGTTTCAACCGCCGTCTTCAACTCCATGAATATGTGCGGGATTCCCAGGTAGTCAAAGGGATTGTCTTTTTCTATAAATCCGAGGTTTTTGTAAAATTTAACGGCGTTAATACGAGACATTAATCTAACAGTTTTGAAATTCTTTTCCTTAGCTTGTGCGATCAGTTTTTCCATCAGTTTAGTGCCGATTCCCTGGTTTTGAAATTCAGGAAGTACAGCAATATAAGAGATGCTTCCCAATTCAGGGGATAATTCTCGGAGTCTGCCGGATCCGATAATTGTACGATCGCCCTTTGCTATGATATGACAAGCACCGTTTTCGCGATCGTCCCTTTCGCTGCCTCTTTCCATACCCAGAGGCGATCGCAAAACCAGCCATCGCTGATCGAACATTTCTGCTAATTCTTGTTGGTTATTGACTTCACGGATGTCTAATTGTAGCATTTTTCGATCAGATTGAAGAGGTAGATTATAATTTGTCGTTGGGCGGGGGCGGGTTTACGAGATTATAGGTTTTAGGCAATTATTGTTGGTGAACCCGCCCCTACAAATTATGGGGAATTTTGGGTGGGGGCGGGTTTACGAGATTATGGGTTTTAGGCAATTATTGTTGGTGAACCCGCCCCTACAAATTATGGGAAATATGGAGTTACAAACTATCAGTAATACTGGTGAAATTAAAAGCTTTAACTCGCACTCCTGGTACTACGCTGCTACCGTAACGTTTCACTTCGCTAATGGCATCAACATCGCGCAACATATCAGGTAAAACTTGATTGAAACGGAAATTTTTAATCGGATAAACAATCTTACCATTTTCAATCCAGAAAGTACCGTCGCGAGTCATGCCCGTTACTTCCGATGTTTTGGGATTGACGTAGTTGACATACCAAGCTCGACTGACGAAAATTCCGCGATCGGTTTGAGCAATCAAATCTGCTAAACTTTGGTCTGAACCTGTCATCGCGATCGGGTAATAAGCACCTTTTGATTCTTGGCCTTTTTGCGCGGCCCAATACCGGGAATAAGACAAACTTTGAGGTACGCCATTTTTGATTATTTCCAAATAGTTATTGCTCAATCCATCGCCGAAAAAATTACCCGATCGCAATAAAGGATGAGCGGGATCGCGCTGTACTTGTACCATCGGGCTGAAAATCTGTTCACCAGCGCGGTTTCCAGCGGGTTTACCTTCTGAATCTGCGATCGACATGAAAGATCGCCCTTCATCCGCCGCCCGCGCATCCATACCCCAAATAATCCACGGTAACAAATCCGCAAACGCAGCGCCATCAAAGATTACAGGATACACGCCCGGAGTGATTTCGCGGGGGTTGCGGGATGCGATCGCGCGATCGACTACTTGTTGGGCCAATTGGGCGATCGGCAGTTGACCAATACTCCAAGCTGTGCTTTCAGTCCAGCTAGAACCGTTGTCAATGCGGGCTGTAAAGCCAAAATTCGCCTCTGTAGAATGGTTGCAGGCGCGGAGTCCGGTGCTCGATGCGATCGCATACAAGGACGCATCAACGCTCAAAGTACCGGAAGCGTTAGCGCCTGCTGTGGATGCGATCGCACAAGCTTGTCGCACCATTTCTGCCCGCTCTAAAGGCGATGCAGCGGCCGTTGCTTCGTCAAATGCCGCCGGGGGTAAATCGTAGGTTTGAGGGGGTAGCAGGGGCATCCATTCGGGGTCTGCGGGGGCAATTTTGGCTAATTCTTGCGATCGTTTGACCGTTTGGGCGATCGTATCTTCATCAAAATCTGTCACAGATGCAGAAGCGCTTTTATTGCCGAAATAGCTAGTAATGTTGAGCCTAAATACAGTCTTGCTGATATTTTGACTGATTTGATTTTCCGAAAATCTGGAGAGAGATTCTTCGCCAGTATAGAGACTGACAAATACTTCCTCTGCTTCCGATTGTTTGACCACCTTTTCTACTAAAGATAAGGCTTGGTCTTCACTTAAAATTGCGGAAGATGTTGTTAAAATCATGATGGAATGGGGAATAGGTAATGGGGAATGGGGAATGGGGAATAGGTAATGGGGAATTCGGAATTAGAAATTGATAATTGGGGATTGATAATTTTGAATTGGTTATTTGTTACTTCCAATTACCAATTACCAATTACCAATTACCAATTACCAATTACCCAATTTGAATATCCCTAACCCGCACCGGCACACAAGCGTGAGTCATTTGAGCCACCTGCATCGGTTCACCTTTTCCGCACATATTCGTACCGCACTGAACACGTTCGGAAGCAGGCCCGATCGCATCTACTTGATTCCAGAAATCAGTGCTCATCGAATGATAAGTTACATCCTTCAACATTCCGACAACTTTACCCTTTTCCACCTTCCAGAAAGCATTGCCGCCGAATTGGAAATTGCGCCGTTGTTGGTCAATCGAAAAACTGCCAATACCGTCAATTAAAATCCCATCTTCCGTATCAGCAATCATCTGATCCAAAGTAGCAGTATGACTGCCGCCATCCGGGCCTGGTTCCAATCCCAAATTCGGAATTCTCACCATCGGTACACTCGACCAACTGTCAGCGCAAGCAGAACCGTTGCTGCTACCGCGTCCGAGGCGATAAGCTGTTTCTCTATCAGTGAGATAATCAACTAAAATTCCATCCTTGACAACGTACCAATCCTGTGATTTTACGCCCTCATCGTCGTAACCCATTGTACCGCGGCCGGCCGGTTGAGTGCGATCGCACTTAAAGTTCACCCAAGGTGCAGCGTATTGCAGCTTATTCAATTTATCAGTAGTAGCAAAACTCGTGCCAGCAAAATTTGACTCGTAGCCGTAAACTCGGTCTAATTCCGTGGGATGCCCGACTGATTCGTGGATTGTCAGAAACAAATTTGTAGGTTTGAGAATCAGGGATTTGCAAATACCAGCCGGAACTTTCGGCGCAGCGACTTTCTCAATCGCTTCGGCTGCAACTCTGTCTATTTGACTAAGCAAATCATCGGGATTAATGTGTTCGTAACCGATGTTTAGGGGCGGGCGTTCGTAACTGCGACTTTGGGCATCGCCGCCCGCAATTGCGGTACAGCCCAAACCCGGATAGCTGCGGTAGATTGTTTGTTCGATTAGCGAGCCTTCTGTGGAAGCAAAAACCTTGTCTTCGCGGTTTGCCTGCAAAAAAGAATAAGCTTTTTTGATGCCTTGTGAATCGTGGGCTAGCAGTCGCTCGTTGATGGTTAATAAAAGTTCGGCTTTGTCAGCAACGGGTACAGAAAATGGGTCAATTGCGATCGGAGTTATGTAAGTATCGACATATTTTTCGACGGGAACTAAGCGCACCGGTTCCTGTTGAGTCAAGCGACTACCCTTAGCAATTTCTACAGCCAAAGCGACGATTCTGGCAACCTCTGCGGGTGTTTTGCTGTGACTGGCGGCAAAGCCCCAAGCGCCGTCTAGCAGCACTCGCACGCCAAAACCGGAACTTACATTATCGGAGATATTGCTTAAAGAGCGATCGCGCGCGTAGAGACTCTGCCTTCGATAACTACAAAAACGCACATCACCGTATTCGCAACCTGTTTTCCGAATCAAACTTACGGCTAAATTTGCTAACTCCTTAGCAGAGACTTTTGCGGTTAATTGTACCATAGTTATTAGTCATTTGTTATGAGTTATCAATCATTATAGCGCTACTATCGAAATATTTTCCGAATCAACGGGGCGACGATACCCAGCATTAACCCGCCAAATACTAAGCCAAATACGAGACTCCAGAGAATTGTCGCAGCAAAGGGATGCAGCGGGAGAGAGATATCGGGAAACCATTGAATCGGTGTCTCCTTCTTGATGAGAGGATAGGCTGCGGAGAAGATTTGGCCACCACCGATCGCAGTTCCGACAAAGAATATGATATTCTCAAGTTGGCGATCGCGCTTTTTCTCATTGTCTTCCTCGTCCCTGTATAATTCCATTTGTTCCCTGTCCGATTCCACCTGTTCTATTTCCACCATCCCGCGCACAGTGGATATCGACTGGTGGAACAAATCTTGACTAGCAATTAGGTAGTTTAAATCGATTTCAATTTGCCGCTGATATGTATCCTCAGCCAAATCTAGAAACCTCTGCAAAAAATCCAGATTATCACCGACGATGGACAAATTCCTAATTTTTGTCAATGTCTCACCATAATTTTCAGCATTAATATCAATGGTATTTCTATCTTCTTGCAAATACCGCACTTGCTGAGTACAATCAAACATTTTGGTGCGGATTTCAGCCAGCAATTCCTTTAACTTCCGCAGCTTAACTTGTCTATCTGCTTCCCTTTCAATTTCACCGAATTTAGGAAGCTTCTTTTCTAACTCGCCCACAATTTTCTGTGCATTGCGATATCTTTTCCGAGCTTCGCGATACACAAATACAATTTTAGCACGAGAACACAACAGATTCATCAAATAAGAATTAAACGTTGAGGTTGCGAATTGCAAAGTTTGGGGATTGTCTTGTAACCATACTAGAATGTGACATCGTTTAGACGCATCATCTTCGCGGCTGTTATACTCAAAAATCGGACTCCCAAATAATATCCCTGACGCGCGAAACTCTGGTAATGCTTGCTGTTGATTGTGAACAAAAGCTGTAACGGATTCGTCAGCTAGCTTGCGGTAAGTACCATAAACTGCTGGTGCGGCGTACAACAATAAAGTTTGTCCTAGGGACGGTTTAATTGCGTTTGGTAACAAACAACCTTGGGGATTTAATTGATTTAAGTCAGCTACTTTGATTGTCGCATTTCGATAGTAAAATGTCAAATCTGCGGTATAAGTATCGTGAATTCGCAGGGCATAAATTGAACCATCAAGTTTCTGGTTATCTGGCTGAGTAATTGGTTGTAAATCCAGAGTTTTGCCATCGGGAATCAGCAGTTCGCGATTATTGGGTTTTTCCTGTTCGCCTTGAGGATAATACTGTTTGTCTTTATAACAAATCAGCTTTTCTCGGAGAGATTTTAGCTCGTTGCTTTTAAATTTTGTACCGACATTATCTGCTAAATTTTCCCACAGAGATTGAGCATTTTTGGCTACTTCGCCGTAGCCTTCATCGCCATCATCCCGCAGGTGGAAAGGATAGAGAGTAATGCTGGGATTTTTAATTTTCGGTGGTTCCTGCATAATCGAATCCGTGATGAGACATGATGTTAATTCAATCTTAGTCCGCGGAGGCGGACATTGTTTGTGTAGCCGCGGTTTCAACCGCCGGGGCCTAATCGCCGAATTCCTCAATCGCCAGATTCCTAATCTCCGAATACCCTCTTAGTCCGCGGAGGCGGACATTGTTTGTGTAGCCGCGGTTTCAACCGCCGGGGCCTAATCTCCGAATTCCTCAATCGCCGATTCCTAATCTCCGAATACCCTCTTAGTCCGCGGAGGCGGACATTGTTTGTGTAGCCGCGATTTCCAATCGCCGGGGCCTCAATTAGAATATAATCATTATGATTTCATTGTGCCGTCAATCAATCCCGGAGGTTTCTAATCACCCGGCGGTTGAAACCGCGGCTACACAGACAAAACCCGGATGGTGCGCGGGTTGAAGATTTGACCCGGTGGTTTTCAATCACCCGGCGGTTGAAACCGCGGCTACACAGACAAAACCCGCCTCCGCGGGTTGAAGATTTCAATCGGTGATTTTTCATCTGGTATGCGGGTTGAAGATAAATTTCATATATTGTATGAAAAATGAGAGATAATTTCACGCAGTTGTATGTACACTATGTTTGGGCAACCTGGGATAGATTGCCTTTGATTACTCCCGATATTCAAGAAGCAATTTATGCGGTGATTATTGGAAAATGTAATAATTTAAAATGCACTGTAATTGCTATTGGCGGTATAGAGGATCATGTACATTTGCTAGTCGGTTTTCCGTCAACTTTGACAATAGCTGAAATTATTAAAGAAGTTAAGGGTAGTTCTTCTCATTTAGTAACTCACGAACTTAAACCTGGTGTTTTTTTTAAATGGCAAGGTAGCTATGGGGCGTTTACGGTTAGCCGTGATGCGATCGACAATGTAGCCAACTATATCAGAAATCAGGCTGTTCACCACCGTCAAAAATCAATGATTCCTGAATGGGAATGGGTTTCCAATCATCCCATGATTTCCCATCCACCCGGCGGTTGAAACCGCGTCTACACAAACCAAACCCGCCTCCGCGGGTTGAAGATTCCAATCGGTGATTTCTAATTACCCGGCGGTTGAAACCGCGGCTACACAGACAAAACCCGGATGGTGCGCGGGTTGAAGATTCTACACAATGATTTCTCATCTCCGAATACCATCTTCGTCCGCGGAGGCGGACATCGTTTGTGTAGCCGCGGTTTCAACCGCCGGGGCCTTCTTCACCCACCGCCGGGGCCTTCAACCACCGCCGGGGCCCTGTTCACCCACCGCCGGGGCCGGGTTCTCAACCGCCACAGAATTCCTAGACAAACCCAATCGAATCTTATTTTCCTTCAACGTCTCATAAAACTCCCTCACGACTTCCTCCGGCGCATCACTATCAGTCCCGCCCGCACCCATTTGATAAATCTCATTCTCCAAATTCTCTTCAATTTGAGGCTTAGTTTCGCACCAATCCTTGATTCTTTCAGCTATAACACTCACATTATCCATCGCACCAACATCAATCGCGGATAATTCTGCCACAAATTGCGGTTCCGATATTTTCAATAACTTACTAAAAGCCGCCACAATTTCTTCAGGTTTCGCATCATCGGGAAGTGACATGACTAATCTCCTTAAATCTGTTTTTTCAGTTGACAGCGGTAAAGTTTCGGTTTCGCCAATTAGCGTAAATGCAGCCCAAGCTATCGGACTCGGAAATCGAGCTTTTGTGGTTAGCATAGCACACCGCAAGGCCGCTGCTCGATTGTCGCCCCGTGCTAAATTTTGGTAGAATTCAGTCATTAGCAACTTGGCTGAAATCACTCCCATATTCCACAGGGAAACGATGATGCTGGGGACTCCGGCGAGGATGAAGCAGCGCGACAATCCGATGACTCCATCTCCGGTGATTTTACCGCGGCCGGTGCTGCACGCGCTCAATACTACGAGTTCCGAATCGAGTTTTAATTGCAGGATATCCACGGCATGAATTGCGCCGTCGTCGTCTCCTGATGGTGCTAAAATTATCGCGCCGGGAATGCCGGAACTTTGGAAATCGTCGAGGAGTCCGTGGGCGGATAAATGGACGATGCGCGTGTTTAGCATCCTGTCTAACATGGCGACTTTTGTGGCATTTTCGCCGCTAATTGCTTGGGTTCCTAAAGTTGCGGCGATGGCTTCGGCAGCTTCTTTTGCCCTGGGAATTTGGCGGAGTTTGTAGGGGTTTTCGTTGAATTTGGCCGCGATAGTTGGATCGCCGACAATCAGGGCGGCTTGTCTCAATCCTCGGACTCGGTTTTGATGTTCGCGGGTGATTTCTAATACTTGGATGGATGGGCTGGTGAGGATGGTATGATTTTCGATTAGGTAGCGGTTGTTGCTATCTTGCAAGGCGGCGAAGGGTACTAAAAATAAGTCGTAGTGGGGGACGAAGATAATGGGGGAATTGGCATCGGTGGGGAGCAAGTCGATGATGGGTTCGATCAGGATTTGATGGAGGAGTTGCAAGAGGGGAAAGCGGCCTGTTTCGTCTCGTTTGTACTGGGATTCTAGCTGAATTTTGTTGCCTGCGTCGTCGGTTTCTTCGGTGCCGATGGAGACGCGGGCTTGGAGGATGATTTGTTTGAGGGTTTGGTTTTGTTGGTTGAGGGGTTCGAGGTTGGCGGTGCGATGGGTGATGTTGCCGTTTGGTTGGATTACCCAGATGTAAATTTCTGGTTTGACAATCGAATATTCAACTATTGTGGAGTTTCTCTCGCGGGCGATTTGTTGGATTTTGGGGATGGATAATTTATTTGTTTCGTTATTGGTTGGTAATTCATTTGTTAATAATGTTTGTTGCAATAATTCGACGAAGGCACGGGTGCGGGACATTTCGGATATTTCTAGGGCTTCGTTAAATTGCGATCGGGCGACTAGGACTTTTTGTAAACCGTGATAAGCCGATACTTGAGTTTCAAAGATTGAGGCTTTATGGTCGTTATTGAGTAATTCATATCGCACAGTTTCATGAATTGTGATTGATGACCGAAATGCTGTTTCAGCTTGTGCAAGTTGGTTAGTTTTGAGTAAACTCCCTGCCAAATTGTTTAGGGCAATTGACTCTCCTTGGCGATCGCCTATTTTCAGTGAAATCTCTAATTGCTGTTGTTGAAATTCGATCGCCTGTTGATATAGTCCTAGGGAATTGTAAGCATTGCCCAAATTGCAGAGGGAAGCAGCTTCTCCTTCGCGATATCCGATTTCGCGTGAAATCTCTAAAGACTGTTCGTGAAATTCGATTGCCCGGTCGAATTGCCCTAGCGAATAGTAAGCATTGCCCAAACTGTAGAGGGACTTAGCTTCTCCTTCGCGATTTCCGATTTCCCGTGGAACCTCTAAAGACTTTTCATAAAATTCGATCGCCCGCTGGTATTGCCCTAGGAATTGGTAAGCAGCACCTAAATTGCAGAGGGAAACAGCTTTTTCTTGATGAGATCCGATTTTTTGTGGAACCTTTAAAGACTTTTCATAAAATTCGATCGCCTTGTGAAATTGCCCTAGGTATAGGTAAGCTAAGCCCAAACCGCCCAGGGAATTAGCTTCTTGGCGATCTCCGATTTCTTGTTTAATCTTTAAAGATTGTTCATGAAATTCGATCGCCTGTTGATATTGTCCTAGGGAATTGTAAGCATTGCCCAAATTGCCGAGGGAAGCAGCTTCTCCTTGGCGATCTCCGATTTTCCGTGAAATCTTTAAAGATTGTTGTTGAAATTCGATCGTCCTGTGGGATTGCCCTAGTGAATGGTAAGCATTGCCCAAATTGCCAAGGGAATTAGCTTCTCCTTGGCGATCTCCGATTTCCCGTGAAATCTGTAAAGACTGTTGATGAAATTCGATCGCCCTGTGGAATTGCCCTAGGAATTGGTAAGCATTGCCCAAATTGCCGAGGGAATTAGCTTCTCCTTGGCGATTTCCGATTTCCCGTGAAATTTCTCTTGACTGTTCGTAAAATTCGATCGCCCTGTGGAATTGCCCTAGGGATTGGTAAGCATTGCCCAAATTGCCGAGGGAAGCAGCTTCTCCTTGGCGATCTCCGATTTTCCGTGAAATCTCTCTTGACTGTTCGTAAAATTCGATCGCCCGTTGAAATTGCCCTAGGGAATCGTAAGCTAAGCCCAAATTGCCGAGGGAAGCAGCTTCTCCTTGGCGATATCTGATTTGGCGTGAAATCTCTAAAGACTGTTCATGAAATTCGATCGCCCGATCGTATTTCCCTAGGGAATTGTAAGCTAAGCCCAAATTGCAGAGGGAACCAGCTTCTCCATCGCGATCGCCTATTTCCCGATAGATAGTTAATGCCTGTTCCCAAAACTGCAAAGCTTCTAGAAATTGACTGATGTTATTCTGCTTATTTCCTTGTGCTAACAGTCTGTCGGCTTCTGCTTTCTGTGGAATTACCGCTAGGAAATCGCCATCCACTTTACCCAGTAGCCCTGCAAAATTTTTCAACCAATTAGCCTTATCTAACTTACCTTGTTCTCTGAGATTATCCGCCTCTTCTAGCATAGCCGCCACCAAGCCATCATCCAGCAATTCCGGGTGAGTTTTCAATATCTCTGCTTCATAGCCGCTGGGACAAGTTAGCAGTTGATTTATCAGGTTGAGATAGGCTTGTTGGCGTTCTGAGCTCATGGCGATTTGGGATTTGGGATGGTTCTATCTATTCATTTATTATCGGTGAAACTCATCTGTTTGGGGCGGGCGATGACAAGTTTTTTTCGCTGGGATGTGCGGGGTGGCGAGAAACCGGGTTTTTTCCGAGAATATCGCGTGGTGGCCAGAAACCGGGTTTTTTCGAGAATTCTTCGTTACAGCCGAAGATATTGCGAAAAACCCGGTTTCTTTGGTATTTATGCGTGGCGAGAAACCGGGTTTTTTTCGAGAATGTCGATACACCGCCTAAAAACTGCGAAAAACCCGGTTTCTTAGATTTTCGGTTGTGTGCGATCGCACTTTTTGCACATCATTCTCTAATATGGAATCCAATCTAACTTATCCATCCATTCTTCAGCTTCAGTAGTTTCCCAAATAAAATGAATTGTTTCTGCCCATCTGCCGATACTTCCACTTGGACGCACCCAAACTAATCCCCAACTTTGTCCCCCTGCGGCCCAATGTTCTGTCAAATGTCCGGGAATACTTTTGCGGTTATCCGTCACCAATAGTCGTTTCGATGATTCCAAATAAATGAGAATCTCTGGATCTAAGGTTCATAAGGTTGGTGCATTTGAATCGCCCACCCGCAAAATATCTATCTCCGGCTGGAGGTTTAAAACAGCGCTTTTGAGCTTAGGTGGCAAATTTTCATCCAATAAAAAACGGATTTTCACTTAAGGTTAAGTAACTCCTGTTCTCGTTCTGCTTTGATTGCTCTAAGGCGCAATGCTAGAGGAGATGGATTAGCCAACCATTCCTGATAGCGTTCTTCCCGCCACTTCGCCAGCCGCAACATATAAGCATCCATCTGTCTGCGATTTTGCAGATAATAGGTTAGCGTCGCGTAAATCTTCTCTAAATTTAGAGTGGGTAATTCCACCAGAATTTGGTCGGGCGAATATCCATCCAAGTAATATTTAATCACGTCCTCGATGCCGATCCGATGTCCTTTGATGCGGATGTCATCGGGGTCGAGAAACTCAAAATAGTCTTCTAGTTGCATCGGTTTATCTCCGAATACTTGGTTGATAGCATTTTATCATAAATTGGGATGTGTGGGGTGGCGAGAAACCCGGTTTTTGAACCGCAGATGATGGCGGATGTACGCTGATGAACGCGGATGAATGGATGTGTGGGGTGGCGAGAAACCGGGTTTTTTTCGAGAATATCGATACACAGCCGAAAAACTGCGAAAAACCCGGTTTCTGAGATTTATTGTGCAACATCTCAGCTTAACCTTACTCCATCCCCTGCAAAACCCCAGTCAAAATCTCCACAATGCGATCGATATGTTCTTTCTCAATAATCAGCGGCGGCGACAAAGCAATTATATCCCCAGTCGTGCGAATCAACAACCCATTTTCGTAGCACTTTACAAAACAATCAAAAGCTCGTTTCCCCGGCTTCCCAGCAATAGATTCCAACTCAATTCCTGCCACAAGACCGAGATTCCGCACATCAATCACGTGGCGCACTCCTTTGAAAGAATGCACCGCATCTTCCCAATAACCAGCCATCTTATCAGCCCGTTCAAATAACTTTTCTTCCTCATAAATATCCAGCGTCGCCAAAGCAGCAGCACAAGCCACTGGATGCCCGGAATAAGTATAACCGTGAAAAAGCTCGATCGCATTTTCAGGAGCATTCATGAAAGCATCATAAATTCCCTGCTTCACAAACACCGCCCCCATCGGCACAGTACCGTTAGTTATCCCTTTCGCCGTCGTCACAATATCGGGAATTACCCCAAAATATTCAGTCGCAAAACTCGAACCTAAACGCCCGAAGCCTGTAATTACTTCATCAAAAATCAGCAGAATCCCGTGCTTGTCACAAATCGCTCTAAGCCTTTCCAAATAACCTTTCGGCGGAATCAAAACGCCAGTCGAACCAGCCACCGGTTCCACAATTACCGCCGCAATATTCGACGCATCGTGCAAAGCCACAATCCCTTCCAATTCATCCGCCAAATGCGCTCCCCATTCTGGCTGTCTGCGGCTGAAAGCATTGTGTTCTAAATTGTGAGTGTGAGGTAAATGATCGACTCCCGTGAGCAAACTGCCGAAAAATTTGCGATTTGGGCCAATGCCGCCGACAGAAATTCCCCCAAAACCAACACCGTGATAACCGCGTACCCTACCAATCAATCTTTGGCGAGTTCCTTCACCTCTAACTCGATGATAGCCGATCGCAATTTTTAACGCAGTCTCCACCGATTCCGAACCTGAATTAGTAAAGAAAACGCGATCGAAATTGCCTGGAATCATCTTCACCAAACGTTCGGCTAATTCAAAAGCAGCCGGATGTCCCATTTGAAAAGGTGGCGCGTAATCTAAGTTTAAAACTTGTTGTTTAACTGCTTCGGCAATTGTCTCCCGGGCGTGGCCAGCATTCACGCACCAAAGCCCCGCAGTACCATCGAGGATTGAGCGATTATCATCGCTGGTAAAGTGCATATCTTTTGCCGAAACTAACATTCGCGGATTCGCTTTAAACTGTCGGTTGGCAGTGAATGGCATCCAGTAAGCGTCCATATTTGTCATGTTTTTTATCCTTTTTTATTGATGTTTCTGTTTCCCAAATATAACTCAATACGGTTCAGATCAAACGGCGGTTGAAACCGCATCTATACAAACAAAACCCGCCTTCGCGGGTTAAAGATGAAACGGCGGTTGAAATTACCTTATTTTCTTCAGTCCGCGGAGGCGGACTTCCTTTGTGTAGACGCGGTTTCAACCGCCGTCTCATCTTAATTCACGATCGCACTCACAGACTCATTCTGCAACAAACCAGTCAGCATTTGCGCCGGTTGCTCCCCGTAAGGCCACGCGAAAGCATGGCGGAAAGCGGCATTTTGACAGGCTTGCAATTGCCGAAAATCAATGATATCCAAAGTCAATAAATTCTCGTATTCAAAAGGCAGTCGCACGTTGTGCAATCCCGCATTGTCAGTACAAATCGCAATATCGACACCGGCTTCAAAACATCGATCGAACACAACCTTCAATTCCCGCATATCCTGCAAGGTTCCCGTTTTCAGATAGGTAGTCGGGCAAACTTCCAAGCATTGACCCCTACGCGCCACCTCTGGCAGCAGTTCGGGATATTTTAACGGAATTTGAATCCCGTGACCGATCCGCATCAGATAAGGCAAAAGTTCGGGATAGCAGCCAGAGCTTGTTTCGTAGAGATGTCCGGTGGTTTTAATGCCGATCGACCTTGCGTACTCATACAATCCCACAAACTCATCCAGGCGATCGCCAATAGCAGCATCACCGCCCGCAAGATCGATCGCACAAACATATTCTCCCATTTGTGCAGCCAAATCTACGATCGCCCGATTCACCTCATAGGGTAAGCGCGAGTGCATACACAAAATTTGGCTAGTAACAATCGGACAATCACTAATTTGACTTGCCTTACCCACAACTTGGACAATTTCTGCCATCAAATCAATGCGTTTTGACTGATCCAAATGCTCAGGAGTCCGCAGATAAGGCGTATAGCGCAACTCCAAATAAGCCAGATTTTCAAACACGTAAGCGCCCCGCATCAACCGATAGATGAAATAAGGCAAAGTCTCAACAGTTTGCACGCTTTCCACCAGCGTGTGCAGTTCCAAATACTCGTCGAGAGTATTGCGCGGGCGAGTGTAAAACTCCTCAAATGCGGAATATTGTTGAAAGCGATCGACCATTTCGGCATTATGGCGATCGAAATACCGCCACAAAATTCGAGGAACCACAGAACCACCTAGATGTCGGTGCAACTCAGCGTGTAAAGTCATGCGATTTTAGATTTTAGATTTTAGATTTTAGATTGAAAGAATTGAAGGATTGAAGGAATTGAAGGATTGAAGGAATTGAAGGAATTTAAGGAATTTAAGGAATTTAAGGAATTTAAGAATTTGTAATTTAGTCCTAGACACATCAGTGGCCAGAAACCTGGTTTTCCCAAATACTAGCCAACAACCTCCAGCAGGTAAACTGTTCCCCATTTAAGCTACCCATTGGATTCCCATAAAAACTCATCAAATTCTCTCCCATTCTCCAATTCTCCCCCTCTCCCATTCTCCCCCTCTCCCCCTCTCCCCCTCTCCCCGGATCGTCCTGGTAGTCTTTTCTTGAGACCAATACAGCCTCACTTCTCTAAATTGTAACAAAAATTAATTTGACATCCGGGACGCATTCGTACATAATCGGAGTTTGTGTCAACCTGAACTGAACGCGAGAAACCCTTGGCTAACGTAGTTGTGATCGGCGCCCAGTGGGGCGATGAAGGAAAAGGCAAAATTACCGATTTGCTCAGCAAATCCGCAGATATCGTTGTCCGCTACCAAGGGGGCGTCAACGCCGGTCACACGGTAGTAGTCAACGGTCAAACTTTCAAGCTGCACTTAATTCCGTCCGGGATTCTCTACCCTGAGACAGAGTGTATCATCGGCTGCGGCACGGTAATCGACCCTAAAGTTTTAATAGCAGAATTAGATCAGTTAGAAAAACTGAATATTTCGACTGCCTCGCTGATGATTTCACAGACTGCTCACGTCACGATGCCCTATCACCGATTAATTGATGTAGCATCGGAAGAGCAGCGCGGAAATTATAAAATCGGCACGACGGGACGCGGTATCGGCCCGACTTACGCCGACAAATCCGAACGCACTGGCATTCGGATGCTCGATTTAATGGACTTGGAAGGTTTGCAAGAACAACTGGAATGGACGATCGAGCATAAAAACGTCATTCTGGAAAAACTCTACAATTTGCCGCCTCTAAATCCGCAAGAGGTAATTGATGAATATCGAGTTTATGCCGATCGTTTGCGGCCGCACGTAGTAGACAGTTCCCTAAAGATTTATGAGGGACTTCACAAGCGGAAAAATATTCTGTTTGAAGGCGCCCAAGGCACTTTATTAGACTTAGATCACGGCACGTATCCTTACGTTACTTCCAGCAATCCCATCGCTGGCGGCGCTTGTGTGGGAACCGGAGTTGGCCCCACAGCGATCGATCGAGTAATTGGCGTAGCAAAAGCCTATACAACCCGCGTCGGAGAAGGCCCATTCCCTACCGAAATGGTCGATGGAATTGGTGCAGTTTTGGGCGAAAGAGGTGCAGAATTCGGCACCACAACCGGCCGCAAACGGCGCTGCGGCTGGTTCGACGCAGTAATCGGCCGCTACGCAGTCCGCATCAACGGCCTTGATTGTCTCGCTGTTACCAAACTAGATGTTTTGGATGAATTAGAAGAAATCAAGGTTTGCGTTGCTTACGAAATTGACGGGGAACGCTGCATTGATTTCCCGAAAAGTTCCCGGATATTTGCTCGCTGTAAACCGATTTATGAAACCCTTCCCGGTTGGAAACAGTCCACGGAAGAATGTCGCAATTTGGAAGATTTGCCATCGCAAGCCTTGGATTATCTAAAGTTTTTGGCAGATTTGATGGAAGTGCCGATCGCCATTGTATCTCTCGGAGCCAGTCGCGACCAAACTATTATTGTCGAAGACCCGATTCACGGGCCGAAGCGGGGATTATTGTCGGTTGATGGCACGGCTGTAGTAGCACAATCATAAAACTCATGCAACAGTAGCTGTAGAGTGCGTCGCCATCAAAAATCCCAAAAAAGAGCCACAATCTCGCAGCGACGCACCGCTGCATACAGTCTTTCAGGAAACAACCCTCCGTTCCACGCTAGCCCAACACTCATGATTGTTGCAAGACGAGGCGAGAATTGGTATTATTTACAGGGAGTCAAGTAAATGACTGACGAGGATGAACAGATAGCACGGCTAGAAGTTCACAGGGACATGATTGGATGGCTTATAATGGAGTTGAGCAAAGAAGGAATAGAAGCCAAAAGAACAACCGGAAACAATCCCAAAGGTGATATTTTGATAGTCAACCAGCAAGATGTTCCGCGAATTAAACAGCTACTCCGTAATTTGCAGGTAGAATTCAATAGTTAATTTATCAAAAAAATATAAACAATAATGAATGAACCGCATATTGAAATTAAAGCCTGGAAAACCAAGAAAATAGATTCAACCAAAGCTAAGGAAATATGTCAAAAAGGAACTGTGATTGGAGTTATTACCACAGGAGGAATTACTAAACCTGCTAAAACTGTATTCGATCGAGCAGATATAGCTTGGGTAGAAAATTTTCCAGAAAGTAAGTTATTGAATCAGGAAGGTCAAGAGGAAAGCTAATGTTAGATCTTATTTTTTATACCTTCAAAACTGATCGACCGCCGCACTATATCGAAATGTCTGAAGACGTTTACGAGTGGTTGGCAAAATCAGAATTTTCCAAAATTGGCAAATCTGTTCCCAGAAATATTTTGATAGATGAAGAAGAGGAGAAACTACCTTTAGTTGAGTTAGATCGAGATATTCGCCAGAAGCTCAGAAGTTTTTTCCGCGATGCAATTATCTGCGAAAGCGATACCGTCCTCACCAAGCTGGGAGATTCTCCTCTCAAAGAAGAGTATCAATCAGCAACCTACCGTTTGAGGAAATTGCTAGACTTGCTAAAATGTGTTGAAAACGAAGATTATCAATATCTTCAACGAGTCCTTTAATTAAGTTAGTTCGATCGCCCTATCATAATAACGAGTTTTCAGATGTTTAGTGGGAGGAGCAATCCCAATGTTTGACATCAGTTTTTATTCAGCCAATGGTGAACCGTCTGATAGTGTAAGAATCACAGCAAATACTTACGAATGGTTGGCAAAGTCTGATTTTTCCAAAATAGGTGGCGCATCAATCGATACCGAAATTCACTTAGATGAAGAAAATGTAATTCTGCCTCTAGTTGAATTAAATCAGGAGATTCGCCAGTAGTTCAAGAAAATTTTCAGCGAAGCAATCATCAGTGAAAGCGATTTAGTTCTGACTAAGCTTGGTGATTACCCTTCAAAAGAAGAGTATCAATCAGGAACGTACCGTTTGAGAAAAATGCTCGAATTGCTGAAGTGTGTGGAAAACGAAAATTATCAATACCTTCAGCGAATTTAATTGAACGCGATCGCACTACCACAATTCTGGTAAAATGTGAAAACAATCAACAGAAAGTCATAAAATGGAAATCGCAGTAGAATGTCAAAAGCGGGCAGAAGGCAGCAAACCTAACGCCCTCCGCCGCTCCGGATTGATTCCCGCCGTCCTTTACGGACACAAAGGCTCTGAATCCATTTCCCTTACCGTCAAAGCTAAAACAGTTGAAACCCTGCTCAAAAAACACGCAGTCAACAACACCCTAATTGATCTCAGCATTCCCGAACTCTCTTGGAGCGGAAAAACATTGCTCAGAGAAGTTCAAGTCCATCCTTGGAAAGGTTTTCCTTACCACCTGAGCTTTTTCTCCGTAGCAACTCAAGACAGCCTGGAAGTTGAAGTGTCTCTGCATTTTGTCGGCGAATCTGTCGGCGTCAAGTTAGAAGGTGGTATGTTGGAAACTGTGCTGACGCAAATCGCAGTTAAGTGCAAACCTGATAGCATTCCTGATGCAATTGAAGTAGATATTTCTAATTTGAAGGTAGGGGATGCGCTGCACATTCACGAATTAGTTTTACCTGCGGGAGCAGAAGCTCTCGGCGACCCAACTCAGGTGGTTGTTACCGTGTTGGGAACTAAAGCCAGCCCTGAAGAAGAAGCAGAAGAAGCAGCAGCCGCAGCTTGATCGGTAATTGATAAGATTTGCTAACTAATAGTTGACATCGAGGCGATCGCTTTCTCCAAAAAGGGCGATCGTTTTTTGCAAAAAAGCAGTTATAGTTTTTGGGCGATCGCACTTTGCTATATCCAATACGGTTCACTTAACACTATTTATGTGCCGGAGATCCCCCTCGCATCCCCCTTAACAAGGGGGACGAAAGAGAGCATTCTTGTCCCACCCCCTACTCCCCTTTTTTAAGGGGGGTTAGGGGGGATCAGTCTTAAGTGAACCGTATTGTGCTATAATCAGCCTTGAATCTGCTGTCGCACCCATTGACGAAAATCTATCTCTGCGGCAACTTCATCAATGAAAGCAGCTTCTAGAAACTGGTATAAATCAGTTTTTTCAATAATCGGAAAAGTCGGAGATCGATCGGTACGCCTCTAATCATCGATTTAGCGGACAAGAGTGGAAAACCCATACATATAACCATCATTGCGGTGAACAGTTTTGCAGTATTTGTGACG
>RDXX01000060.1 GCA_004292955.1 Oscillatoriales cyanobacterium
CCCAAGAGTTGTCAAAAAACCTGTTTCAAAGTTTAAATCCAAAAAAGTCAAGCACAGAGGTACTGGAATAAAAACTAATCCTCCTATTTTTAATATTTTAAAGCCTCCCAACCCTTAAGTAAACCGTATTGGATTATCGTCGTGGTTTTCGTTATTTTGCTATGGCTAGGTATTCTTTCCTGGCTCTGTTTCGATATGTCCTCGGTTTTTTTACAGGTGACTTAATTTGATTGTGTAGAGCATCTATGATTTTTTCAGTATTCTCTCTTGCTTGATTTAATAGTCCTAAGTCGGTCGGATATTTAAGGTCGGCTGGCGCGCAGGTTGCATCTAATATTAATTTTCCTTGATTTTTGGATTCACTTATTTCTGATGACTTTTTTTCAACCAGCTCTCCTGGCACTTCGGTCTGCTCTTTGACCATTTTTTCGTTGATTTTATTGACTAGATTGACACCTATTCTTTGCCGAAAATAAACGAGCATGGATGAGTCAAATGGTGCTTCATTACTATAGCCACTCAGACCTAGGAAGTATTGTAGGTATGGGTTTTCTCTTATTTGTTCTACTGTTTCGGCATCGCTAGTTCCTAATCTTTCTTTGATTATTAATGCCCCTAAGGCGATACGAAACGATTTGGCAGGGGCTCCCGTTGAGCAGGTGAAATTTTTGGCATATTCTACTTCAAATTCTGACCACGGAATTATTTTTGCCATGATTACCCAACGATTATTCTCTGATAATTGTCACGCGATCGTTAAGGTCAAAGTTGGACGGTGCTTTTGGGGCCCTAGTCAAGTTTTCGGTACATGAACGAAAGTGATGCTGTGCATGGCTTTTGACTAATTTTAGCTCATAGTCTTACACTTTATCCGCGCCGATCGCGAGTCAAAGTCTTTTCAGGTAAGGCTTTTAGGCTTATTCAGCAAGCCCTACATAACCTTCCTCGTTACAGATGTTTAAGCTGTTAGTCATTTAAATTTATTGCTTGAACCTCTTACAGCATGGGGTCTGAGCTACAAATAGTGCAGTTTGAATGTCGAACAGCTTAATGTAACTTTGGTGCTGTGTGAGAATTCATATAAAAATCAACAGGCTATACTATCTCAGCGAATTGCTGTCTGAAATAAAATCGATTTTCCTAGAGTCCTCAAAGAGCATTAGTTGAATATGAATTAATAATTTTGGAACCATATAAAGTCAAAGTATACACTTGGAAAGCTAATATCCAACAAGGTTTAATTTCATTAATCTTTTTTTAATTCGGCTTTCAAATAACAGGCAAACCATCCTGAAATACCAGCAATTTTCCCGGTTCTATTTGCGTCCAGACTTCGTTATCAGTGAGCGGGAAAGTGGCAATCACCGCGACGCGATCGTCCTCTTTGGTCAATTCCCGGAAATCCACAGTTACATCTTCATCGATCGAGTGCGCGCTGGCAAAAGGTGCTTGTCGCACAATATAATGCAGATTAGTAGAACAGTGTGCAAACAAGTGTTCTCCATCAGAAAGTAAATAGTTGAAAATTCCTTGAACGGCAAGATTTTTAGTAATTTCGTTGAGAACCACGTAAATTTCCGTCACAGTAGGTTTATTGTGAGGAAAACTTTCTCGCAGCTTTTCTAATATTAAACAAAAAGCTTTTTCGCTATCAGTCTTGCCGACTGGTTTGTAAATCCCGGCACTTTCAGGATTAAAGTTTTCCAGATTTCCATTGTGGGCAAATACCCAATACCGCCCCCAAAGTTCCCGAATAAAAGGGTGACAGTTTTCTAGAGCAATTTCCCCTTGAGTAGCTTTACGAATATGAGCAATGACGTTAGTTGAGTGAATGGGATAGCGACGCACTACTTCAGCAAGCGGAGAAGCAACCGCAGGTTTTGAGTCTATAAACAGGCGACATCCCAAGCCTTCAAAAAAAGCAATTCCCCAACCGTCTTGATGAATGTCTGTTCGACCACCTCTTGCAGAAAAACCTTCAAAAGAGAAGCAAATATCTGTTGGAACATTGCAGTTCATTCCCAGTAATTGGCACATAGCTTTTAAATCTCTGGAGTTTGGATGGATGCCGCAGCTATGGGCAGCTACAGATTTTTGATAATACCATTATAGTATGAAGTGATTTAGCGTTATAAAAAAAACATAATTAATTTGCTTTGTCAACCGTAAGAATACTTAGTTAGAGAAAAATCCGAGGCGCTAAAATTCAGTACCCTATCCCCGAGAGCAGTCTTGATTGTTCCGTTTGTGTTGCAAATATTTGCTGATGTGGGCTGGCGGGGTATCTATCCCTGCGCAATAGTAAAACAACTATCAACACACTGGCGATTCAGTTGCCACAAAAAGTCAGGTGATTTTAGATGCAAAAGTTGGAAATAACTTATTTTATCTGGTTTGGAGCTTGACGACTGTTACATTATTTTTTAAACTGGTATCAGTTATCACATTAACAGCATATTGATGACTATATCGTAATTTTCCATCAAATCAATCAGATTAATGCCAATGTGATCGATCTAATTAGGAATGCTAAAACACCCAAATATGACGAGATTGTGAGTTATTTTTGGCGACAAGTAGCAGGTATTTAATGTTAGCTACATTAACTACACTTCGGCAGAAATTTTCAGGTTTCTCCGGCGCAGTTCACTACTAATATCTTTAATTTCATAGCGTCATTTTTGATCGGGTCGTCTCGTTTTCACATATCTTCAATCAACAAGCACCAAGTATAACAACTGAAAATGCAAAATCTCAATCAAAAAGACGATCGCCCAAACCGACAAATTCTCACAGGCTTAATCCTCGGATGGGGATTGCAAGGACTATTTAGCCTTCCAGCATTAGCACAACCAAGTTTACCCGAATCTCCCGCTGCGATTGAAAACCAGGCTCAACGCACCCCAACTGCAATTTCCGTAATTGCAGTTGAGGCACCGGAGACAATCTTACCGGAAAATCAGCAATTTGTCGATCGGTCTATCCCACCATCCACACCCAGCTTACCCCAGTCTTCCCCTACTCCTGCAACTCTTGCTGAACCAGCCCCTACCGAAATTGCAGTTGACTCACTCCAGAAAATATTAGTCGAAAATCCTCAATCAGCCAATCAAAATCTCCCAGCCGATGCCAGTTTACTTGAATCTCCAACAACTATTGAAAACCAGAGTGAACCAATCTCAGAGGAAAGCACAGAACAAGTTACATCTGTCTCTCAACTCAGCGATGTAAAACCCACTGATTGGGCATTTCAAGCACTGCAATCCTTAGTAGAGAGATACGGTTGTATAGCTGGATATCCCGACAGTACCTTTCGTGGCAACCGCGCTTTAACCCGCTATGAATTTGCAGCCGGAGTCAATGCTTGTTTAGATAAAATTAGAGAATTAATTGACACAGGCAATGAAAACAGAGTCAAGCAAGAAGACTTGGTAAAAATTCAAAAACTGCAAGAAGAATTTGCAGCCGATATCGCCGTACTGCGAGGGCGCACCGACTTATTAGAAGCGCGAATAACAGAAGTAGAAGCCAATCAATTTTCGCCGACAGTCAAGCTATCAGGATTGACAATTGTGGGAATACAAGGTCGCAGTCCCAACCGTGCCGATCGCGCTCCTAGAGATGGCAAAAGAGATACGAAAGACCCCGGCACAAATATCAACACTATCGCTTTAAGTCAGTTATATTTAACGGCTCAATTCACTCCCCGCAGTAACTTATTCATCGGTCTTTTAAATCAGAGAGGAAAGACATCACCGCAATTAACCGAAGACGTAAACCTTGCTTACGATTTTGGCGAAAATTCTGCCCTTACCCTCAGCGATCTTAACTATCGCTTTCTGGTAGGCGATAAATTAGCAGTAATTGGAGGGACAGCAGGAGTTAACATGATTAGCGGTTTCCGAGGACCGAATCGAGCTGAAAGCGCCGCTTCTGGCCCGATTTCAACCTTCGCTCAAAGAAACCCTATTTTGAACATCGGTCTCGGTCAAGGCGGCGCGGGAATTGACTGGCAATTTGCCAAAAGAGCGAGTTTGCAAGCTGTTTATTCTACTACGGTTCCCGGCTTTTTTGTCAGTTCTAACGGGCCTAGCGGACACAATACACTGGGATTGCAATTAACTCTCACTCTCGCCGATCCACTAGATATTACTGTTTATTATGTCAACGACTATTCGCCTAACGGCAATTTGCTTGGTTTGGCGGGAGACAGTCAATTAACTGCTGTTAATCCCAGTACCAGCAAATCAGCATCCCTCCAAACGAATGCTGTGGGAGCAACTGTAAATTGGCGGGTTTCTTCGCGTATTTCCTTGGGAGGTTGGGCTGGTTATACTAATTCTCGGATTCCGGGTAAATCTGGGAGTGTGGCAACTACAAATTATATGGTGTTTGTGAATTTTCCAGATTTATTTGGCACTGGAAATTTGGGGGGGATTTATATCGGGCAACCTCCTAAAATTGTTAGCAGTAATTTACCGACAGGCAACAATATTCCCGATTTTTTAGATACGGGTTTAGGGGGCAAAGGCGGCCAACCGGGAACGACTACTCATGTAGAGATGTTCTACCGCTGGCAGGTGAGCGATAATATCAGCGTTACTCCAGGAGTAATGGTGATTTTTCAACCAGATCACACTCGCAATAGCGATCCGATTACGGTGGGTGTCTTGAGAACTTCGTTCTCTTTTTGATTTTGTTTGTAGTGGGGACTTCAGTCCTCATAAAAGTCAGACGACTAAAGTCCTCACTATAAACTTATAACGGTTATTTTAAAATAATTAATATTAGTTATCAGTCAGCTCGCGCCAGGACTTAAACTTTTTTGCGGGAATCCCGAATTATTGCAACAAATACAAGTTTTGAACCTCAATCAGTTTTCGCTTTCTGACGCGGATTAAAACGCCGAGGAAGATGTCTTAATCTTTTTTCTAAGTACAAACACATGAGCTTTACTAAAACTTCACATTTTTGGGACTAATATCGTCATTCAATCTTTATTTTGTAGATAAAAATACTGAATTACTTGTAAAAAAAAGATCCGCACAAACACTCTAGGAATTATTTTTAAATTCAATTAATATCTTAACATATCTTCGATAGTTCCTGAAGTTAGGATTTAGAAAAACATGATTAAATCAAATGGCTATTTTTTGGCTCTGGGCTTGGCAGCAATTTCGGCTCTGACAGCCTGTCCTTGTCAAGCACAAACGGCTGTTGAATCAAATGTAAATTTAACGGGAGATAAGAATATAACAACCACTAACCAGCAGAATGGTGCTAACACTTCTACTGGCGATCGCTCAAAAACTATTAACACTTCTAAATCTTTTGTGGTTTCAGAGACTAATACCGTACCCGTTCAACCTAGTGCGACGGCGGCTCCGGAAAATCGAACTGTACGCAGCAATCCCTTGAGATGTCGATTTTTTAATACTCCTTCAATGCAGCAATAAATACCGCAGATATCGGAAAAAGAGAAGATCGTGGCCGAAGAGAGGGCGATGCTTTCTGAGGATTGCTCTCTATTTGCTTAATTAACTTCATTTTTAATTCAACTTTCTGGGGGAAAGTCAGAAAACTGTTTGATATTCTTCAAAATTATTTGAGGCTTGCTTTTGTACTGTTCAACCTTGCCGCTGATATACACGTAACCGCGTCCTTGACCTGCATAACGCTTTTCAATCAACCGCTTCAAAGGAGCCATTTCATAAGTTTCGGCATCGGGTATCCACAAATCTAATTTATGATAAACTGAACCTGCATAAATCAGGGCATTGCCGCCGATCCATTTATTAATTCCTGCCTGCAAGTCGCAGAAAATAGTAATAGATTTAGCTTTCTCGGAAGCTGCTAAAATTTTTGGGTAGTGCAATCTCACAGAAAGTGCTCCGTCCCTTGCTTCCGACAATCGAAACTCTTCAACAATCGAGCCTCGCATCGACCACCAAGGCAGCAAATTAGCATAGTTGCGAGAGGGAATCTTGGCATTGGTAATCGGATCCCAAATCATCAGATTGTAAGCTTTGGCTGCCGATTCTGCCTCGGTCATTTGTCGGTGATACAATCTCGATCGCCCGTATTTCATAAAGTAGGGACTCCAGCCTTCTTTAATCAGTTTTAGATTGTAATTTTCTCCATCTTTATGTACGTAACATAAGAGGCGCCCGTAGTTGTCACGGTGTTTTTCTAGAGCAATTTCAACCGGATCGTCTGTATCAAATTCAATGTCAATTTTAGCAAGCCCACCATTTGCTGTAGCGAAGTATTGTTTAGCCATTTCCGAAGCTGCTTTCCCTGCGGCAGTTACAGGCTTTGAAGTGTTAGAGTAACTTTCTTCTGTATCGACGCAAATCAGCCGCAGAGACTCGGTTTTGCCGTTGAGAGCAACTTTGACAGTATCGCCATCAACTACTTGAGTTATTTGCAGGTTCGGAATTCTAGTTGCCATATTTCGCACCCTGTTAAACTTGAGATTTGATTCACATATTGGGTTAATTGTACATGAGTTTGCTGCTGAATGCAATAAATGTACCGTTGCAACTACCAGGAGAAAGAGTAATGGCTGTTCTAGAGTATGTAAAACCCGGTGTAAAAACTGGTCAAATTATGCTGGCGGTCGATCTAAAATTATATACAACCGCAGATAAAGGCAGATGAACGCAGATCAAAACACATCTGCGTTCATTTGTGTTCATCTGCGTTCATCTGCGGTTACAAAATACCCCTAAGAATCAGCCCGCAACTTATCCAAAACTGTCCGATCTTCCAAGGTCGAAGTATCCCCAGAAACCTCTTCTCCAGCGGCCAAAGAACGCAACAAACGCCGCATAATCTTTCCGCTGCGAGTTTTCGGCAAAGCATCGGTAAATCGAATTTCGCCGGGACGGGCGATCGCGCGTAAATCAACCAAGGCGATCAATCGGGGTAAAGCGAGTTATCTTCAACTTTTAAATTCCTAATCTGTTCGCGAATCACATCGGTTTTTGTTCTACCGCTGTTCGCGCAATAAGCTTCTAGCCGAAGCATTTCTACTTCAGGGAGTCGGATGGTTAGAACTTTAACGTTTTTACTCATACTGCAATTATACTGAAAAATGCAGTACAATCATAGCAGAGAAATGCGCCTTGGCACAATGTTACCGCACCATGCCAAGACGACTTCCCCGAAGTTGAACGTCCAACAAAGGAGCAATTTAATTATGATTCAAGATCCAGAAAAAGAACCAGAACGTTGGGATGAGCCGATTTTAGCGGATAACCCCAACCAAGCGAAACAGGAGTGCCAAAAACGAGCCGATCGCTACCGGGTTGAATTAGAATCTGTAACTCAACCCCGAAAAGTCGAAAATCGCCCTCAAGTGTACCGTTGCAACTACAAGGAGAAAGAATAATGGCTGTTTTGGAGTGTGTAAAACCTGGTGCTAAACTCGGTCAAATTATTCTGGCCGTCGATTTAACTGTTGCTGGTGCAGTCGATCGCATTTTAGCAAAAATTCAAGACTTAGGATATGACCCAGAAATCCGTCATGTCAACTATCCGTCTGGAGTTCACGTCTTAGCAATTCTCAAAGACGAACAGCATTCAGAAGCAGTCGATGATGACTACTTGCTAGAAGATTGGCTGCAAGTAAGGTCGCAAATTAACAGCGATGCCGTTCATTTGTGGCGAGGTAAATAACGGAATTAACAATTAAACCGCAGATGAACGCAGATGTAATCTTATCTGCGTTCATCTGCGTTAATCAGCCTACATCTGCGGTTGCAAAAATACCCCTAGGAATCAGCCCGCAACTTATCCAACACCGTCCGATCTTCCAAAGTAGAAGTATCCCCTGTCACCTCCAAACCAGCAGCCAAAGAACGCAACAAACGCCGCATAATCTTTCCGCTGCGAGTTTTCGGCAAAGCATCGGTAAAGCGAATTTCGCCGGGACGGGCGATCGCCCCAATTTCCTTCACAACGTGCTGCTTCAATTCCTTAATCAATTCATCACTAGGCTGCTGAGTATTTTGCAACGTCACAAACGCCACAATTTCCTCACCCTTAATCTCATCCGGTTTCCCCACAACCGCAGCTTCCGCCACCGCTGGATGAGACACCAAAGCCGATTCAACTTCCATCGTACCGAGTCGGTGTCCGGCGACATTAATCACGTCGTCAACGCGGCCCATTACCCAGAAATAACCGTCTTTATCTTTGTGCGCGCCGTCCCCCGCAAAGTACACGAATTGGCCATCTTTTGGGTGCAAATATTCCCAATAAGTGCGGCGGAAGCGATCGGGATCGTTGTAAAGTGTACGCATCATTCCCGGCCAAGGATGTTTGACTACTAAATAACCGCCGCTTTGATTAGTTACTGGTTCGCCATCTTGGTCAACGATATCGGCAACAATTCCGGGGAACGGAAGGGTTGCAGAACCGGGTTTTGTGGGGATTGCACCGGGCAAAGCGGTAATCATAATTCCCCCGGTTTCTGTTTGCCACCAAGTATCGACTATCGGACAATTCGAGTTGCCAATTACGCGCTGATACCACATCCAAGCTTCAGGATTGATCGGTTCGCCGACAGTTCCTAACAATCGTAAAGATGATAAATCTCTGGCATTCGGCAACTCTTCGCCCATCTTCATAAAGGTGCGAATTGCTGTTGGTGCGGTGTAGAAAACAGTGACGCCGTATTTTTCGATTACATCCCAAAAACAACCGGGATTCGATGCGCGCGGAGCACCTTCGTACATGACAGTTGTTGCACCGTTGGAAAGGGGGCCGTAGACTATGTAACTGTGGCCTGTAATCCAGCCTACGTCGGCGGTGCACCAGTAGATATCGGTGTCTTGGAGGTCGAAGATCCACTTGGTTGTCATGTGGGTGTAAAGGTTGTAGCCGCCTGTGGTGTGGACGACTCCTTTCGGTTTGCCGGTACTTCCTGAAGTGTAGAGAATGAATAGCATATCTTCGCTATCCATCGGTTCGGCGGGACAATCTGCGGAGGCGTTTTTTTGCAATTCGTGCCACCAGCGATCGCGCCCTGGTTCCATCTGCACTTCTTGTTTGGTACGCTGGACGACGAGAACGTTGGTAACGCTAGGTGCAGCGTTGTTGGCGAGGGCTTTGTCTACTTGTACTTTGAGGCCGACTGCTGCGTCTTTGCGGAAGCCGCCGTCTGCGGTGATGACGAGTTTTGCTTGGCCGTCGTTGAGGCGATCGCGCAAAGCTTCTGCACTAAATCCGCCAAAAACTACGCTGTGTACTGCACCGATTCTGGCACAGGCTAACATGGCGATCGCAGCTTCGGGAATCATGGGCATATAAATGCCGACGCGATCGCCCTTTTGGACACCCAATTCTTTGATGACGTTAGCCATTTGACAGACTTCGCGGTGGAGTTGGGCGTAAGTCAGGGTGCGGGAGTCTCCGGGTTCGCCTTCCCAGATAAGGGCGGCTTTATTTTTTCGCCAAGTTGTTAAATGTCTGTCCAGACAATTGTAAGAAATGTTAATTTTACCGTTGACAAACCATTTAGCAAAGGGCGGCTGCCAGTCGAGCACGGTATCCCAGTTTTGAAACCAGTCTAATTCTTGGGTAGCGAGTTCGGCCCAGAATGCTTGGGGGTCAGCTTTGGCTTTGTCGTAGAGGGCTTGGTACTCTTCTAGGCTTTTGATGTGAGCTTTTTGGGAGAATTCAGCAGGCGGCTGAAACAGGCGTTTTTCTTGGAGGATTGATTCGATCGTATCTTGTGACATCGCTGTTAGTTTTTAGTTAACTTACTCTTTTTAGCTATTTTGTGCATAAGTTGGGGTAAAAGTATGTTTATTTTCCTTAAGACTTTGAATACTTGTGTAAAAATCGGGATCGATTACCGATTACCAATTACCTAATTTTCATCAAAGAGATACTGAATGGGCATCAGTTTTGATCCGGGCATTTTTTTATGCTTTGAATTTGCGGAGTTTTGCTATTTCTATGAAAATGCTTTTATAATATAGTTGAATGGATCAGCGATCGCACAAAAGCCATGACTCAAAATTTAGAAGCAAGCCAACTTTCGTTAAATGACGTTCGCCACCTTCTCAAACTCGAAGAGTTAGAAGGAGAAGGCTTCACTGATTTTTTCTCTCTGGAACCGCTGACAGAATCAGAACAGCAGGAACTATTGAAACTTAGAAATGACTTTCGACGATACCTATCCGCCGGAAAAGTTTCAGAAGAACTCGTTAAGTTTTTAGTGCTTTCACCTTTGATGAGATTAACAGGATTTTTTGATATTCCGATCGTACTGACAATGGAGGATAGCATACCCATTGAAGTTGAAGATAAGGATACTTTAATTAAAGGCCGGTTGGATATTTTAGCAGTAAATCAGCCGGATGCGGAGATAGGGGCGACACCGTTTTGGATTTTGGTAGTGGAGGCGAAAAATAGTGCGATCGCTCCTTTGGCCGGTTTGCCACAATTGCTGACTTATGCTTATAAAAGTTTGCAGCAGCAATCGTCAGTTTGGGGATTGACTACGAATGGGGAAAGTTATCGGTTTGTGCGGGTGACGCGGGGGAATCCTTGCACTTATCAGATTTTACCGGAATTGAATTTGATTGATAGAGAGCGATCGCTCTTGTTGGCGCAAGTGTTGAAAGCGATTTGCAAGTTGCAGAATGTGCAGTTACAGTTGGCGTAAGATGATACAATTGGTTGCTTATCAGTTATCCTGTAGATAGGCGACAGTTTGATGAATTATCAAGTTGAGTTTAAGCCGAAAGCAGTCAAAGATTTAGCATCTTTGCCAGCAGAGGTACAACACCGAGTTTTGACCAAGATTGAGTTAATGCAAAATAACCTAGCAGGAGATGTGAAACGCTTAACTAATTATACGCCCGAATATCGGTTGCGGGTAGGAGATTACCGAGTTTTGTTTGAAATTGAGGGAGATGTTTTGGTAATCTACCGCGTCAAACACAGAAAAGATGCTTACTCTTAAACGATTGGAGGAAATACCCATGATTCAGTTACATCCTGAGTTTATTACCAAAAATGGCAAAAAGGAATTTGCGGTGATACCTTACGAAGAATTTGAAGCATTGCAAGAATTAATTGCTGATATAGAAGATTTGATGGATTTGAGGGCGGCGAAGGAAGAAGAGGCAAATCAGCCTTCTGTGCCGCTAGCAGAGGTGAAGAGACTGTTAGGATTAGAGACATAAATTTGCGATCGATATTGTTGTCTTATACGGTTGTAAGATCGCCCTTAGGAAGGGCGATCGCATCCGATGTTATTTTGATGGTGGAATAGTGCGATCGATCGCAGGAATTGGCGGTTGTTGGGGATTGGGAGTGGTGATGTAGGTTGTGGCTAAGGGAATTAGGGCGATCGCGATCGGCACTACAACTTCCTGGATCAACCACTTGATGTTTGAATTGTCAGATTTTTTCACTGGATTTACCTTTTTAGCTAATTTGGTCTGGTTTTGTGGAAGCCGTTTTAAAATCTTCATTTAATTCATTCCCTTCTCTACAATTTCAAATGTACGCTAACTTCCTGAGTATTATTTATTTGCAAAATAACTCCGACAAAATTATCACTTGCCTGGTAATTACCCAGTTTGTTCACAATTGAGGTGAAGGATTTGTGAAAAAACTTTCACAAATTAGCTGAGTTTGTCAATTTGTGAAATGAAACTGACTATCCGGGCTGAAGCTAAAAACTGTGGTAAATTAGTAAGACTGGTAGGTAAAGTGCTAAGGCAGGTATGCGGATGATGGAACAAAAAGACTTTGAGGAAAAGTACGAAAAGCTCAACTACAATCAGCGTCAGGTACTCAAGCTATTTTTGCAGGATAATTCAGATGAAGCGATCGCTGAATTGCTACACGTCACAGAATCAGATGTCAGACATCATATTTCAAAGATATGTCAGTTATTTAATTTTAAAAATAAACCGGGCGAACGTTTCCCACAGCGTCATAAATTAATTCCGCTATTTGCCAAGTATAAACCTGAATTAGTTAGCAATAAATTAAAAGAAACTTGTGGAATTTCCCCTGACAATTTAGAAGAAGTTAAATTTTACTATGTAGAACGCGATTGTGAGCGTAAATGTTATGATAAAATTTTAGAAGATGGAGCGCTGATTCGCATTAAAGCTCCTCAAAAAATGGGCAAGACTTTACTCGTGGATAGAATTCTCGATCGCGCATCGGAAGCAGGTTATAAAACTGCACTCCTCAGTTTTGAGGACTCTGATAGTGAGGTTTTGGGAGATTACCGGAAATTATTGCAGTGGTTATGTGTTACTCTGGCTGATTTACTGGATTTGGAGGATAAATTAGTCGAACATTGGAATGACACTTTAGGTGGCATTAATCCAAACGTGACTAAATATTTAGAACGGTATTTATTCAAAGATTTCGATCAACCTTTGGTACTGGTATTAGAGAAAGTAGACCTGGTTTTTGAGCAAGCTACTTTTAATGTTGATTTCTGTCGTTTACTGCGTGCGTGGCATGATACAGCTAAAAGAAACGATCGCCGTAGTGCAATTTGGAAAAAAATCCGATTAATTGTCGTTCATGCTACAGAAGTTTACAGTTCTCTGGATATCAACTCATCGCCTTTGGCGGGTGTTGGGTTTACACCACCTTTGCCAGATTTTACCGTGGACGAAGTGAAGCAGTTAGCACGGCAGTACCGACATAATTGGCTGAGTGAGGCCGATATTCAACAACTTATGGTAATGTTTGGCGGCTATCCTTATTTGGTGCAAACTGCTTTTGCTTACCTGCAAACATCTGAATCTTGTTTGACTAAGCTTTTGGAAATTTCACCTACTGCACAAAGTCCATTTATCAATCACTTACGAGAACTTTTGGGCAAGCTAGAAGAATGTCCAGAACTCATAGAAGTTTACCGAGAACTTGTAAAAAAAAATCAACCGATGATCCTGAAAACTCATCAAACATTTAAGTTAGAAAGTATGGGATTGCTGCGAGTCAAAAATAATGATTGTTTTCCCCGCTGCGATTTGTACCGTCAATATTTCTCCCAATGTCTATGACTTATCAATATATAGCTGAATCAACTCTCCCAGCAGATACCCCAACCTATGTCACCCGAGAAGCTGACAGTCAGCTTTATCAATCGTTGCTAGAAGGTAAACTTTGTTATGTTTTCAATTCTCGCAAAATCGGTAAGTCTAGCTTAGCTCTTCAAACGATCGAGCGACTGGGAAAAAAAGGTGTTCGATCGGTTTTTATTGACCTGTCTAGTGACGAGACGAAGTTAGAGCATCCCGAACAGTGGTATGCTAATATACTTGATACTTTGGCTTATGAATTAGACCTTGATGTTGATTTAAAAAGCTGGTTGGAGGAACGAAATTGGCTGTCTCCCTTGCGTAGATTTCGCGAATTTATTGAATTGGTGATGCTGTCGCAGGTTTCCGAAAAAATAGTCATTTTTATTGATGAAATCGATAGCGTTCTCAGTTTAAATTTTTCGGCAGACGATCTATTTGCTTTTATCAGAAGTTGCTACAATCGCCGTACCCAAAATGTAGAATACAATCGCATTACTTTTTGTCTGTTGGGCGTGGCGACACCTTCGGATTTGATTCAACATAAAAAACGCACGTCGTTTAATATCGGTCAAGCCATTGAATTAAAAGGTTTCACTAAGGAACAAGCTGCACCTTTAGCGAAAGGTTTAGAAGGAAAAGTAAATGACCCCATTCAGGTTTTAAATGAGATTTTAGACTGGACGGGCGGACAGCCTTTTTTGACTCAAAAACTCTGTAAAATTGTCCTAGAAAAAGCAGAAACCTGCAATCCTGACATTGCCGAACTGGTACAAGCTTACATTATTAATAATTGGGAAGCGAACGACAATCCCGAACATATCGGCACAATTCGCGATCGCATTCTCAGCAACCAACAGCGTACCAGCCAACTCCTCGGCATCTACCAGCAAATTATTACCCCCCCTAACCCCCCCTTGCTAAGGGGGGGGACAGATAGCACTGATTCTCCCTTACTAAGCAGGGCGAAAGATAGCACTAATTCTCCTTTAGCAGAGGACAAAAAAACCAATCTTACTCCCCCCCTTACCAAGGGGGGGCTGGGGGGGGTCGCCCCTTTAGCAGAGGACAAAAAAACCAATCTTACTCCCCCCCTTACCAAGGGGGGGCTGGGGGGGGTCGCCGCCGATAATAGTCCCGACCAAATGGAATTACAACTCTCAGGATTGGTCGTCAAACGCAACCGATATCTACAAGTTTACAACCGCATATACGCCGCAATTTTCAACCTCGATTGGGTACAGCAAGAATTAGCAAAACTCCGCCCCTACCAGGAAAACTTCGCCGCTTGGATCGCCTCAAATCGTCAAGATACTTCGCGACTGTTGCGCGGCAAAGCGTTGGATGATGCGTTGCAGTGGAAAGTGGGGAAACGTTTAAGCGATGAGGATAATGATTTTTTAGATGCCTGTCGAGATGATGAACGGCAAGAATTGAGGACATCTAATGAATTCTTCAAAGAAGTTCGCAGACAATTTAGGGAAATTGTCAAAATTGAAGAAGCTGGACACGATGCGTTAAAACTTTTTCAGTCGAAGGGAACGCAAAGAGAAGCCTTGCGGGCAGCTATCAAAGCAGGAGAAGATTTAAAGAAATGGATACCGGATAATCCCCCGGTTTCCGAATATCCCGTTACCAGTCCTCTGTTAGCTTTGCAGGGAATTCTCGCTAAAATTCGCGAACGCCCTGTATTTGTCGGAGATAACCGCTCGGTAACAAGCATTAGTTTTAGCCCAACGGGGGATGTGATCGCCATTACTTCAGTTTACAAAACCGCCAAATTGTGGGATTTCCAAGGTAACTGCTTGGCAACATTCACTGGACATGAATTTATAGAAAATGTCAGTTTTAGCCCGACTGGAGATAAAATCGCTACTGCCTCAAATGACAAAACCGCCAAATTGTGGGACTTGCAGGGTCACTGCTTGGTAACATTCACTGGACATAAATCATTGATAAAAAATGTCAGTTTTAGCCCGACTGGAGATAAAATCGCTACTGCCTCAAATGACAAAACCGCCAAATTGTGGGACTTGCAGGGCAACTGCTTGGTAACATTCACCGGACATAAGAACGGGGTAACAAGTGTCTGTTTTAGTCACACACGAGAAGTTATCGCTACTACCTCAGAGGACGGCACAGCTAAATTGTGGGACTTGCAGGGCAACTGCTTAGTGACTTTCACCGGACATAAAAACTCGGTAACAAGTGTCAGTTTTAGCCCAAATGGAGATGCGATCGCTACTGCCTCATCTGACGCCACTGCCAAATTGTGGGATTTGCAGGGCAAATGTTTGGTAACATTCAGTGGACATAATGGCTGGATAAATAGTGTCAGTTTTAGCCCGAATGGAGATGCGATCGCTACTGCTTCAAGAGAGGGTACCGCCAAATTGTGGGACTTACAAGGCAACTGCTTGGCGACTTTCACCGGACATAAAAACTGGGTAACAAGTGTCAGTTTTAGCCCAAATGGAGATGCGATCGCTACTGCCTCATCTGACGCCACTGCCAAATTGTGGGATTTGCAGAGCAAATGCTTGATCGCATTCACCAGACATAAAAACTGGGTAACAAGTGTCAGTTTTAGTCCGAAAGGAGATGCGATCGCTACTGCCTCATTTGACAAAACCGCCAAATTATGGGATTTACAGGGCAATTGCTTGGTAACATTCATCGGACATAATCAATCGGTATGGAGTATCAGTTTTAGCCCGAAGGTCAATGCGCTGGCTACTGCCTCAAATGACAAAACCGCCAAATTATGGGATTTACAGGGCAATTGCTTGGTAACATTCACCGGACATAATCAATCGGTATGGAGTATCAGTTTTAGCCCCAAAGGAGATACGATCGCTACTGCCTCATCTGACGCCACTGCCAAATTGTGGGATTTGCAGGGCAAATGTTTGGTAACATTCACCGGACATAATCACTGGGTAACAAGTATCAGTTTTAGCCCGAATGGAGATGCGATCGCTACTGCCTCATCTGACAAAACCGCTAAATTGTGGGACTTGGAAGGCAACTGCTTGGTCACTTTTACGGGACATGAGGACTCGGTAAATAGTGTCAGTTTTAGCCCCACAGGAGATGCACTCGCTACTGCTTCATATGACGCCACTGCCAAATTGTGGGACTTACAAGGTAACTGCTTAGCAACATTTACCGGACATCATGACTGGGTAAATAGCGTCTGTTTTAGCCCGAATGGAGATACGATCGCCACTGCCTCATCTAACGGCACCGCGAAATTGTGGGACTTGCAGGGGAGTTTACTAGCAGACTATAGCGGATATAAAGGCAATTTACTCAAAGGTGAGGCAGATTTTGTGGAGTTGGAAAGTCCGATTTATAGTGTTTGTTTTAGTCGGGACGGGAAGTTTTTAATAACAGGTTCGCAGGATGGAAAAGTGCGGTTTTGGCCGGTGGAAAGTTTGGATGAGTTGTTGGCGAGGGGGAGGGAATGGCTTGGTGAGAAATTTTAACTACTGATGCACGGGGATGGTTTTGATTCTTATTTTTCAATTGTTAAAACTGTTGTTAAGTTTAGCAACTGATCCAGCGTTTCCTGGGCCGATACTCGCAATTGAACCTCACCAATATCAAATCGAGGGTCTTCAATCAAATCCGGGTCGCTGCAATAAGCATCAACATCGGTAAACAATTTGTCTAAAATCTTAAATTCTCTCCCCGGCTGGAGGTTATTGTCACTCTTAAACAATTGTAGAAACCGCTGTTCAAACTCATCAGCGCTGATTTTACTGCCTGCAAACTCTTCTAATAACTTGATGTACTTATCCATATTTATCCACCTCCAATATCTCCAGTCGCACTTAATTCAGCAATTTGGGCAGAATTCAGTTTCCAGCCGCTAATAAAATTGTCTCCTGCGTCCACTATAACATTTAAATTAGTCGCAGGGTCAAAGTAGTGCTTTACAGGTTGCCTGCGATAAGTACCCTCAATCTCCTGCACTCCCTGTTTCTGGACATGAGTTTGAATAGCTGCCGCAAATGCTGCTGCTGTCTGCAAATTGTAATTGCCTGAAACACCAAAATCGGCAGCGTGTTTGAATTTCTTTTGAATTTGACGCTCTGATACAAGCAGATTTACAGACACATTGAAGTCAAGATTTGTTAAAAAATTACAATTAGCCGTGACATCAGGCAAACTCTTATCTTACCATAAGAAACGGCTCAACCCTGCAACAAAAGGTAAGAAAATGTCTGAACTTAGACAAAATCTAATTACCAGAGATTGGGTAATCATCGCCACCGATCGCGCAAAAAGACCTGACCAATTCGCCAACACAAAAAAAATACCCGCATTCCTACCCTCACACCGCCCCGACTGCCCATTTTGCGTGGGTAACGAGGAAGACGGAACCTTAGAAACATTCCGTTTGGGCGATCGCACCGGCTGGAAAGTCCGCGCAATTGGCAACAAATATCCCGCCCTGTCGCCGACAGCAGAACGGATCAGGATATCATCGGGAATTCACCGCATGATGTCGGGAATCGGCTTTCACGAAGTAATTGTCGAACACCCGCGACACGATTTGACGACTGCTTTGTTGACCGTTGAAGAAGTAACGGACATACTTTTAGTATACCGTCACCGCTATTTAGAAATTAGAAAATATCCCCACGTTGAAACAATTGTGATCTTCAAAAATCACGGGGAAAGTGCCGGAACTTCTCTCGAACACCCTCACTCGCAGATAGCAGCGACGCCCGTTGTCCCCAGCCAATTTCGCAGCCGCATTGATGCAGCAGTTCGCTATTTTGATGATACGGGAGAATGTCTGTTTTGCAGGACTTTGGAAGATGAATTGGCGGCAGGTGAAAGAGTAATTTTTGAGAGCAAATATTTCGTGGCTTTTATTCCTTACGCTGCACTTTCACCGTTTCATATCTGGATTTTTCCGCGCCGACATTCGTCTTCCTTTGATGATATTACTGATGCGGAAATTACGGATCTGGCTGATACTTTGAAAACTGTACTCGCTCAGCTTTATTACGGATTGAACAATCCCGATTACAACTATAGTATTCGTTCCGTGCCGACGGCGGAACAGGCAACAAAATACTTCCACTGGTATATCGCCATTATTCCCAGAGTGACCAAGCAGGCTGGGTTTGAGCTTGGTAGCGGAATGTTTATCAATACTGCTTTACCCGAAGAAAGTGCTGAGTTTTTGCGATCGATCGCAATTCCTATCAACCCTAATTTTCGACCAACCTAAAGTATAAAAAGTTACAATTTATCAAGGAATGTCCGAAGCGAAGACGGGAGACAATTTAATGATTTTCAATCATCGGTTGAAATAGACAATTTAAATCTGCAACAGCTTAATTGACACTCAAAATTTATCAACCTACAAATATTTATTAATATTACCGAACTCACAACAAACTTTCGACATACTGCCAACAGTCATCGCTAAAATTAGCTTTCAATATATCTCTAATTTTAGCATCGAGCGACAATCTCGCCTCGCCAGACTCAGCACTCTCGGCGATTTCGCAACTCTCATCAGATAAATTTTCTTGGAGGTGGGCGAGAGTATTGGCAAAATTAGCCAGAAAATAATGTTCATCCACCCACGCTGTCGGATCTGGGATGGCTGGACTTCCAAAAGCCCGATCGACTAAATCTTGTTTTGCAGAATCGTCAGTCTGGTTTTTCATGGAACCCATTTAGATAGAATTTGCAACCTATCCTAATCTTAAGCTAAATTTTGAACGCTGGTGCGATCGCGATCGACGAACCGCAGTGATAAAAATGTGTAATTTGTGCGATCGCGATCGAGGTTGTTTTGGCGATCGGCTGTTATCATACCACATCACGGCTAGCGATCGATAATTTGCACATTGGGCAAAATCGACTTAGGTATCATTCCGTGAACTCCTTTGCGGGGATTATTGACAGCCTGAGTAATCCGAAAATTGACGGCGAGGGAACAGAAAACATAGGCATCTTCTTCTTGGAAATTTGCATATTTTTGTAGCCAATTAACAGTCTGTTCTACCGCCATATCAAACGCATCATCTAATGTTTGACCAAAACCCATAACTACAATATGAGTAGGAGTTTCCGCAAACGGAAATATATAAAATAAATCCTTACGCAAGATGATTTGAATAGTCCCATTCATCGAAGTTTCAATCGCCGTACCATTAACTTCGCCATCTCCCTGTGCCGAATGTCCGTCGCCGATTGACAGCAAACCGCCACGCACCGCAATAGGTAAAAATAACCGCGTTCCTGCTTGCAATTCCTGATTGTCCATATTGCCGCCGTAGCGTTGTGGAGGAATAGAAGAACGGTTGATTTCAAAATCTGCAACACCGATAATTCCGAAGAATGGATGCAGCGGAATCTGGACGCCGCTATTTGCCGGAAATTCCGCAATCTTTTGTTCTAAATCTAGGGGAATAAACCGCAATTTAGGGTCAGGAAAATATTCAGGTAAAACTCCCCAACCAGCGCGAATTGCATTGAATCCTACTGGTAAACTTGGGTAAACTTCCTCGATGTGAATTTCTAAAACGTCTCCGGGTTCAGCCTCATTAACATAAATCGGGCCTGTTAGCAAGTGCGGGCCCGGGCCGACTTTGCGGTTGTCAGGTAAATTCTGACAGATATCTAAAAATTCCGGCGTCAAAAATTCCGGCGGGGCCTTGTCAGCAACATAATATCCTGAATAGGTTTCGATATCGATGCGATCGCCCGAATCGACAGTTAAAGCAGGTTCTAGCTTGGGAGAGAAACCGCCTAAGTGTACGGTTTTGCAGTTAGCTTTGAGAAAGTGGTGAGTCATTCGATTTTAGATTTTAGATTTTAGATTTTAGATTTTGGATTGGGGGATTGTTCGATTTTAGATTTTAGATTTTGGATTTTGGATTGGAGAATTGGAGGATTGTTCGATTTTAGATTTTGGATTGGAGAATTGGGAGATTGGGGGATTGTTCGATTTTAGATTTTAGATTTTAGATTTTGGATTGAGGGATTGTTCGATTTTAGATTTTAGATTTTAGATTTTGGATTGAGGGATTGTTCGATTTTAGATTTTAGATTTTAGATTTTGGATTGGGGGATTGTTCGATTTTAGATTGGGGGGATTGGGGGATTGGGGGATTGGGGGATTTTGTAATTGTTAATGAATTGGTGAATACCTCATCTTTGGGAGAACCGCTATATTTGAGATTAATAGTTGAGGTTTGTGGGGTGCATCTCATGTTTGGCAAATATATGTGTAGGGGCGAAGCATGACCGCATTCAATATGAGATTATAACTAATAACTTATCTGCGGTCATGCTTCGCCCTCCTCAAAAGTCAGATCCACCCGGTTTGTGATATCTGAGATATTCTCAGAATTTCTTAACTTTTTGATAACTTTCGTAGTCTAAAATTCAAAGCGGGGGCGGGTTTATATATATTGGGGTTGGGAGTTATATTTTACTGTTGAACTTTCCCCTACAGATTAATGACAATAACTTATGTTAACACCATTGCCCGATAAATTAGAAATACCCCAAGGTTCTTCTCGCAACCTGTGGTTTTTTGCTGTTTTGATTTTGATTGTCCTATTCCTAGGTTTGATTATGCAATCTTTCCTCAACAAACCCAAACTTTTAACCGATCCGTTTCTGCAACTTCCAACAACTAACTCGGTGCGAGTTGTTTGGTTTACCGAATTTTCCGGGACTCGGAACATTGTTGCTTACGGCGAAAACTTGAGTAAAATTGCGACTGCAAATACTACCAAGCTAAGCCGGGTTCGGGAAGACAAAGACTCGCACATCTCCGATGAAATGAAACAGGGCATAATTGATAACAATCCAATTGTCCGCCACATCTGGCGCCACGAAGCAGAAATTACTAATTTAATGCCCGGTGTTCGCATTCCCTATCTAGTGACTAGCGAAACGAAAGATGGTGAATCTGTTAGCAGCAAAGTTTTCAGCCTTTCTCCGACACCAGCAGCGGGAATTGGGCTAAAAATCCTGTTCACTTCCGATCATCAATTGATGCCGATGACAGCGGCTAATCTCCAGAAAGTAGCACAAACAATTGATAAAGTTGATGCAGTTTTCATGGCTGGTGATTTAATTAATATAGCCGATCGCGCTTCCGAATGGTTCGACGACGACCGAGGCCGCGCTTTTTTCCCGGGTTTGCAAGGCCGCGCCTTCTCCGAAATCGACCAAAAGGGCGTCAAAACCGTGTACAGCGGTGGCGAACTGATCCAACACGCGCCTATATTTCCGACGATTGGGAACCATGAGATTATGGGTAGGTTTTCAACTAGCAGCAGTCTCAACGACCAGTTTAATGACCCTTTTCCCCGCGCTGCTGTGGAAAAAATATATCCATACCTCACTCAAAAATATGGGATGAAAGACCAAGATGTTTTGTTAAAAAACAATAGTTTTAATAGTGATACTTACAACGAAATTTTCAGTTTACCAAGTGAGAAAAATTATTATGCTGTGACGTTTGGGGACGTGCGGTTAGTGACTTTGTATGTTACGAATATCTGGCGGACTCCCAATTTAGATCCGGGGGCGAGAGGCAGGTATCGGGAACGGGACGAAGATTTTGATCGTCCTGAAAAATGGGGATACGGACAGCATATTTTTGAGCCAATTGCCAAAGGTAGCGCTCAATATTCTTGGCTGGAACAAGAGTTATATAGTGCGGAATTTCAGCAAGCTAAATATAAAATTGTGATGTTTCACCATCCACCGCATTCTCTGGGTGACAATATTGTACCTGCTTATACTGACCCAGTGCAAATAGTCGATCGCACTTTGGACGGCGAGATTAAGATGGTGCGTTATGAATATCCGAAACAGCAAGATTATCTGATTCGGGATGTGATGCCGCTGCTAGAAACGGCGGGCGTGCAGTTAGTTTTGTACGGACATTCGCATTTGTGGAATCGGTTTGTGAGTTCCAGCGGAATGCACTTTTTAGAGACTTCCAATGTGGGTAACAGTTACGGGGCGTTTGCGGGGAGAAAGCGCCGATTTGTGCCGCCTGGATATGGGGAGGATTACAGCGCGATTGGAGATCCGAACGGATTGGAACCTGTGATGCCAACAGTTGCACCTTTGTTGGGGAAAGATGGGCTGGCATTGCCGTATATTGATAGCAATGATATTACGGCTTTTAGTGTATTTGACACGGGGAATGGTACGGTTAGTAGCTATTATTTTGATACGCGAAAACCAGACTCGGAAGTGGTGAAGTTTGATGAGTTTAAGTTGAAAAAATCGTGATTTAGTGCAGTCAGGTTTGTAGTGAGGACTTCAGTCCTCAGTATTCGTAGGGTGCGTCGCTATCCCTCATCCCCAAATAAATATGAAAAATATGACAGCGACGCACCAATAGACAATAGTTTAATACGCTGTGGAAGTTCCCAGATTGATGAGTTGGGAAGAAAACTCTCTCGCTCTCGGTCAAGAGTCAACTTCAGTCTTTTGACTTCTGCTATACTTAGGTAATACATAGTCTATCCAAATTAAACTCACGAGTAGAGTACAGTCATGCCCAAACAAAAACTCTTGGAAAAACCAGAAGAAGTAATCTTTGATAAAGAAGATGAATATTTAGATGATGAGCTGGAATCTAATGAAAAGCCACAATCGATATTAAAAGAAATTTCAGAAATCATTGTAGGTAGCACTGATTGGACAACAACCAGCATCCTCGATCTAATTATGCGGGAAAACATTCAACTCAATCCAAGATTTCAAAGACGAGATGCTTGGGATATAACTCGCAAAAGTAGGTTTATCGAATCAATTTTTCTAGGATTTCCCATTCCAGAAATAGTTTTAGCTTCTCCTGAAAAGAGGCGCGGAAATTTTATAGTTCTTGATGGCAAGCAACGCTTGCTTGCCATCCTGCAATTTTATGGAATGAGCGAAACTCCTAATGATAGTTTTGCTTTGGTAAACTTAGAATTTAGACCCGATCTCAATGGTTATACCTATAAGGATATAAAAAACGATGTTGTGTTGAGTCCCGTACTTAATGTACTCGACACTCAAACTATTCGGACTACATTGATTAGAAACTGGCGTACAGAAAGTTTACTATACAAAGTTTTTTTACGCCTGAATTTAGAGAATACTCCGCTATCTCCCCAAGAATTGAGGCAAGCATTGCATCCCGGAGATTTTGTCAATTTTTTAGACGACGCATCAATTAAAAATCAGGCTTTAAGAACAATACTTAAATCAAAAAATCCCGATCCTCGGATGCGCGATGTCGAATTGTTGCTGCGGTATGTAGCCTTATATTATTTTTTATCCGATTATCGCGGGAATCTTAAAAAATTCCTGGACATGACCTGCGAAAAACTCAACAATAATTGGGACGAACGAAAAATCGAGATCGAAGATACAGTTAGCGAATTTGAGAACGCGGTGCAAACAACCATTGCAATATTTGGAGAAGAAAATATATTTCGCGTATGGTCTAACACTTCTAATACTTACCGCAAAAAAATGAATCGAGCTATTTTAGATGTAATGGTTTTTTATTTTTCATATCCCGAGATAGGACAAGCTGCTAAGAATAATAAGGAGCGAGTAGAAAATGCTTTTAAAGAGTTATGTTCGTCCCCTAATAGCGAATTCAGAGACGCTGTTGAGAAAAGAACAACTAGCATTCGCGAAACTCATACTCGTCTCTCACTGTGGGGCAAAACTTTGCGAAAGGTTTTAAATTTAGAGTTTTATGTCCCCGAACTCGCAGATAACCGCATTATCTTTAACGGGTTGTGGTAAGTTCTTAAGCAGTATGCCAAAATCCGTCAGATTTCGTACTCTAACTAAGGAGTTGAATAGGTTAAAAAAACAATTCATTCCTAAGATTAAGCCCGGACATTTTTATTCCCCCAGACAGTTAGCCTTAACTCTTGCCTACAGAGTTTTAGCTCATGCCGAAATTGAAGCTTATCTAGAGGATAGAGTTTGGGAAGCAGCCCTTAATGCTAAAAACAATTGGGACAGTCAGGGTAAGACTTGCTGTACTTTGATATGTTTGCTTGCCTTTTCCGGTCAAATGATGGAATTACCACCAGATACACTAAGTCCAACAAAGCCAGCTAAAAAAATACCGGATGAGAAAATAAAAATCAACAAAAAGATAGATTTAGCTATTAATAGTTTTAAGCGAATCATTGACCAGAATCATGGAATAAAAGAAGCTAATATTCTGTCGTTGCTTTTGCCAATAGGAATCAATTCCGAGAATCTAAATATTTTTTGGCTGGCTACTATGAATACCTTTGGGGAAGACAGAGGTGTTGCAGTCCATACTTCAGCTACATCCCCAACAACTATTAGAGTTCTCAATCCCATAAATGAATTGCAGAGGGTAGAGCAAATTATTCAAGAACTTTTGAAGGTGGATGAGTTGATTAATGATTTAATGAGATAAATGAATAAATTTCCAGTAATTGTTAAGGGTTTTATCTTGGCGATGGGCTTCTAGCCGGAACGGGCAAGATGCCCGTTCCACAATAGTTGAATTTTTGAGTGCAACAGGCATCTTGTTTGTGCTCAAACAGCTTATTCAGAATTGTCAAAAATATCAGATTAAACCTTCTCTTTTGCAGGCGGAACTAAACCAGTTTTATTCAAACCAGCATCAATATCCCTCAGCAATTTAAAATCATCTTCCGGTAAAGAATTAACAACCGAATGTTTTTCCAGAAATGAGAATGCTTGGCGAAATTCGCGGGGCTTGCAGTCGATCGCCCGATCGAAGTGACAAGGTACAATCAGATCAAAGTCCCAACTCGCGACTTTATCCACCCAATCGAGAGTTTCCCTCGGCGCGCGGTTGAGAATCAGAGTCTGCAACACCGGCGCCACCAACAACCGCCCTCCTCCCCGCAAAGCCTCGAACGATCGCACCCAATCAGTTTGCCACTTAAACGGATACAATCCAAAATAAGCTTTTCTCGATCGCTCTGGCGCTTTCAGGGCGCTGGCTAACACCCCCGACCACGGCGGCACCTCCAACACGCTAGGGCGAAAATACATCGCAAATAAGGCGATTCTCTGCCACCCTTTGCATCGATTTTCCTGGGTGTCTGCCACCACATCCAAAGCGGTGTCTTTGGCGTGAAATAGCAGCGGGTACGAGTCGAGTTGGAGAATCGCGGGCGGGTTTTCGGGAATCGAAACCACAGAATCTGTTAACATTAGCGTGCGCGATTCCCTGTGAAATAACGCAACTTCCGCAAAAAAGCCTAAACCGAGGTTCAGCGGGCCCAGGATTGCCCAATCAAATTCATCTGCAAGGGGCGTGTTGCTGCTATCCAAAGGCAGTACAGAGGTGCGTTTACCGGGCAAACCCAGCCAACTCAGCGGCAAATTTAGCGGAAAACTCCATTGCTTGGGAGTGACAAACACCTGCGCTTCGGGAAAACACCTCGCAAAGGGGCCGACAAATACCTTATGTTCGATGCCCGAAACCGTTGTCAGCAGGATATACTTAACCTCGCCATGTTCTGCGACTAACTCGTTTAGCAAGCGGATGCACTCAGGAGTCGGCGCGACGGGGGCGTAGACGAGAAGGCCTTCGGATTCGAGTTTGATGACTGTCATCCGAATCGGCACAATGACGTAGAAAATGCCTTGTAGTTGGTCAAAAGTCCAGATTTTGTCCTTGACTATTTCCTTGCGGATTGTCCGTCGCCTGCTGTAGGGATACATTGGAACAATTGGCCAAAAGGGCCATGAATAGTCTCGATTGTCAATCTGTGCTGATGTTGGTGTGCTTTCCCCGTCTGTCACTGGTGCGACTCCTTGCCGATTTTTTGTACGTGCGTGCGATCGAACTTTTGTTATTTTATTTCAATCTTGTTGCACGGATGCGAGGAGTTGAAAAGCGGTTATGGGCGATTAAGATCCCGATAGCTGCGCCGCGCCTGCTTTTGGAATACTCAAACAGGACTTACGGATGACTAGAAGCCCGGTTTCTCAGAAAATTTGCGTTTATTAAGCTGTTCTGCATTTAAATTGCATCTCAAAAAAATCAGACAATGAGTGGGGTGGGCGTCCCGCCCGCCCTGAATATACAATTTAAATGTGCGACAGCTTACGATAAATATACCAAGAAACGGTTTCACCAGGGCTGAGTGCGGGACTATTAAACCAACTGTTCAGGATCGATACCTAATTCCCGCAACCGCGCCGCTAGCCTTTCCTCTCGCTGTTGAGATTCTATAAGTTGCTGTTGATATTCTATCAGTTGCCGTTCCGCAGCAGTTGCCCTTTCACCCGGACTCAAAATCAACCCTCCTTCGGCCGTAAACCACCGCAACCACAAACGATTCATACTCTTATAAGTGCCTTGCCACCACCCTAAACTCAACTGCAACTCAGGAATAAATAACCGCCCATCCATTAATTCTGCCGGTTCATAATGACCACCTACAAGATGAAAAGCTTGCAATTCATCCGTGTAGCGACTGAACACAAAATAGTAAGGAATCCGCAAAATTTGTTCGTAAACTTGCCACTTAGTCGGCGGTTCCCCAGCTTGCTGAACAGTCCGGCCCAAATCTTCATCCTCAGTTCCCGGCGATAGCAATTCCACCACCACAAACGGATTTACCCGTTCTTGCCAAACTACATAACTCAAACGCATATCGCGCCCTTGATAAAGCCTGGGCACACCCACCGCAGCAAACCAATCCGGGCGTTTATGCCAGCGCGGCTGTGTTGCATCGTAATACAAATTTAGGTCGCTGGCTGTAAATACTTGCTCCGCATCCCATCCAGGTGGCAAAAACGTGAATTCCAAGAGTTGCGGCTGATCTAAATGAAATGTATCAGGCAAACCGGGCTCCTTTGGGTCTTCGCTAGGTAAATCATACATTGTTGGCAAACTCTGCCGGGGGTCTAGAGGCGGTTCAGCTTGAGCAGGCGGGTAAGTCGGGAATGTCATAATGAATTCTGAGGTTGCTTATCCTGATATGATTATAGCCTTGTGAGAATGTCTTGGATTGCCAAAGAATTCCCCTTAACTCTCAATCTCAAATCTCAAATCAAAACTCCTAAATCGATATGACTCAAAACTACCGCATCACTCTTTTACCAGGAGACGGCATCGGCCCTGAAATTATCGCTGTAGCGGTAGATGTCCTGAAACTTGTCGGCAAACAATTGGACATCGGCTTTGAATTTCAAGAAGCATTAATGGGCGGCGCTGCTATTGACGCCACAGGCAATCCGCTACCGGAAGAAACTTTGGAAAAGTGCCGCAACAGCGATGCGATATTATTAGCAGCTATCGGCGGTTACAAGTGGGACAATTTGCCCCGCGAACAGCGTCCGGAAACTGGATTGTTAGGACTGCGCGCCGGATTGGGATTGTTTGCAAATTTGCGTCCTGCAACTATTTTACCGCAGTTGGTTGATGCTTCTTCTTTAAAAAAAGAAGTTGTCGAAGGTGTGGATATTATGGTGATCCGCGAACTCACTGGCGGCATTTATTTCGGCAAGCCAAAAGGCATTTTTGAGACGGAAACCGGGGAAAAACGCGGTGTGAATACGATGGCTTACACCGAGTCGGAAATTGACCGCATCGGGCGCGTGGCTTTTGAGACGGCCCGGAAGCGCGGAAAAAGGCTGTGTTCGGTTGATAAGGCGAATGTTTTGGATGTTTCGCAACTGTGGCGCGATCGTATAATTGCCCTTTCTTCAGAATACCCCGATGTGGAACTTTCTCACCTTTATGTTGACAACGCAGCCATGCAGTTAATTCGCTGGCCGAAACAGTTCGATACAATTGTCACGGGTAACTTATTCGGCGACATTCTTTCGGATGCGGCGGCGATGCTAACTGGTAGTATTGGAATGTTGCCTTCTGCGAGTTTGGGTGCAAGCGGCCCGGGAGTTTTTGAACCAGTACACGGTTCCGCGCCGGATATCGCCGGACAAGATAAAGCTAATCCCATCGCCCAAGTTTTAAGCGCTGCAATGATGTTGCGCTACGCCTTAAGTCAGCCCGAAGCTGCTGATAAAATTGAGCAAGCGGTTGTGGCAGTTTTGGATCGAGGTTATCGCACTGGTGATATCATGTCGGAAGGTATGAAACTGGTCGGTTGTCGGGCGATGGGCGAGGCTTTAATTGAAGTTTTGCAAGGTTAATCGAGAATTTCATAAACCTGCCCCCGCCCAACAAACAATACAAAACATTGTAGGGGCGGGTTCACCCAAATTCAACGGCAAAAATCGAGAATTTCATAAACCCGCCCCCGCCCAACAAACAATACAAATGTACCCAAATGTGTCCTAAAAAAATACAAATGTACCCAAATGTGTCCTAAAAACATGATAAAAAATCCCCGACTTCTAGGGGGCGAATTCGCCAAAATTTAACGGCAAAAATCGAGAATTCCATAAACCCTTCCCACCCAACAAACAATACAAATGTACCCAATTTTTTAAGATTAAATGTTGCTTTAAATAACGGCGAAGGAGGGCGGGTTTATGAGATTGTTTATGGGTTTCATAGATGTCGGCGAACCCGCCCCTACAACAATTGTGACTTAGCCTTCGGCTGTCAACATATTAAATTGTTCGGTATCAATGCGATTTGCTTGATACAAAATCTCAGCTATTTCAGAAAGTGCTAGCACAGAATGTGCGCGATAACCGTTAGCCTTCAATTTATCTTTCACTCCCTGTTCGTGGTCAATCAAAACCACAATATCTTCCACATTCAACCCCGCAGATTTTAACTTCCCCGCACCTTCCATCACGCTTTTACCGCTAATCAAAATATCATCGACTACGACAATCGTTTCTCCAGGCTGAAAATGCCCCTCAATTAACTTACCCGCACCGTAGGTTTTCACTTCCTTGCGCGGGAAAATCATCGGGCGTTCCATTCGCAATGCTAAACCCGTTGCTGTAGGTAAAGAACCGTAGGGAATGCCCGCAATGCGATCGAATTTTAAGTCTTTGAGAATGTCTGCGTAGGCGCTGACAATTTGATGGAAAATTTGTGGAGTTGAAATGATTTTTCGCAAGTCAATGTAATATGGAAATACAGCGCCCGATGCTTGTACGTGGTCGCCAAAAACTACGCAGCCAATGTCATAAAGTTGCAAGATTAAATCGCGGTTGGGTTCCGGTTGCAAAAAGCAAACATCCGGTAGCCACAATTCGCAAGTCGGACTTCCTTCGATCGCGCGCAGCCTCTCTTTGTTAATATTATCCCGTAATTTCTCAATTTCTCGGCGTGGCTCTTTCCCCGCCAACAAACTTGGGGGGACTGGCAGCAATAAACCCTCACCATTCTTGCTTAAACCGGCCGCCAGCAGTTGCGCGAGGTCGTTTTCTTCTGTCAAGTGATTTTCTCCGGCGATGTCTCCTTCAACTAAAATCAGCCGTTCGGGAGCAGCTTGGCGGATTCGCGCCAACATATCCGGCATTACTCCTACTGCTAAACCCAGTTGTTCGGGAGTTCCCCAAGTTTGAGAGACTCGGACTAATTGCAAGTAGAAAGGGTTTTCTGCTGTCGGATATTCTTGCAATTCGGCGGCCGACGGGTTGGCCGTGGCACAGAGGACAAAGACTGTTTTTCCGGGATATAATAAAAATGGCGCTACTTCATCGAATCCCGCGTAAGGACTTAAGGTAATAGCGTCAAATTGCCAGTCTTGAAATACGGTTTTGGCAAACACCGTGCTGGTGTTTAAATCGCTGTGTTTGGCATCTAAAATTACTGGTATGTGTTCTGGAATAATTGTTAATATTTGTTGCAGCAGTTGCCAGCCGGGAATGCCGAGAGATTGATAAAAACCGAGGGTGATTTTGCAGGCGCAGATTAAATCGGCTGTTTGGTCGATCGCACTTTTGAGCCTTTTCAACAAATCAGTTACAAAACTTTGAGTTTCATCGACAGTCATCGAAACCAGTGCTGGCAAGGTTTCCGGGTCGGGATCGAGGGCTAAATACAGCAGACTTTGATTGATTTCAACAGCCGCTAACAGTTTATCAAAAAAATTTGTGCGATCGCTCATAGTTGGTTTGTTTGGTAACGAAAAATTACAAATTAACATCAGAAAGTGGGATTGGTGTTGTGCCGGAATAAACCGATCGCCGTTGAAGTTTAAATTAAGAATCTTTTATAATTGTAGAAGGTAAAGACCATGAAATCTGTAACTTTGGGAGCGATTTCATTCGGACTGATATTCGGGTTGGCTACAGCGGTGATTGCAGCGAACCCCCAGCAAATCAACCAGTTGCGGCAAACTAACCAATGTCCGGGATGCGATTTGAGAAGCATTCCCCTCCAGCAAGCGAGTTTAGCAAATGCCGATTTGCAAGGGGCAGATTTGAGAGGCTCGAATCTCAGAGAAGCTAATTTAGCTGGGGCAAATTTGAGTGGGGCTTCACTCAGCGGGGCTTCTTTGCGGCAAGCTAATTTAGCAGGTGCTGATTTGACTGATGCTAATTTGACCGGAGCCGATTTGACGGGGGCCAATTTGGAAAATGCTAAGCTGAAAGGGGCTACTTGGGTTGACGGTAGTATTAAATAAGCTGTTGTATCGCCTTTCTGGTGTAACATGAGCTGCTAATAGGGCATAGGGCATAGGGCATAGGGCATACCTCATTTATTTGAGAAAGGCTGTACACTTAAATTGAACTTTTGGGCAGCGTCGAAGGCTACCGCACAAGACTTAAAAGAAAATAAGTGTACAATAAATAAAACCCCAAGCTAAAGCAATGTCGGCTTTAGAATGTGGACAGTAATTCAACAGTTGACAGTTGACAGTTGACAGTTGACAGTTGATAGTTGGAAAGCGACTTCTACCTAAAACGAAGAGGATTGGAGTAATGAATAGTTTGAGTTTAATTTCTCCCTCAAAGGGTTCCGGCTTTCAACCAATTCTTGCTGGTAAATCGATCTAATTAAACGTGAAATACGGATAGCTAAAAAGCTGGCTGTGTATCTCTTTTCCCTCCTTCTTACTTCTCCCTTCTCCCTTCTCCCTTCTTCCTTCTTCCTTCTTCCTTCTTCTTTCTCCCTTCTACTTAATGATAAATTCGATCGACTTTTCGACTTGGGACGAGTTACTAAAACGCTACGTTGACGATTTCGGCCGCGTCAATTATCGGCACTGGAAAGCTGAAGGGGCGGAGGTTTTGAGCAATTGGCTGGGAACTTTGGCGGATGTAGATTTAGCTGCTATGACTGATGCGGATGCGCGGTTGGCGCTGTGGCTGAATGCGTACAATGCGATCGCAATTTCCCAAGTAATCGAAGTATACCCGATCGCCTCCATCCGTCCCAAAATTTTAGGAATCCCCAACTGGCTGGGCTTTCTGGAATTCTTCACCCGTTCAAATTCAATTATTGGCCGCAAAAAGTACAGTCTCAATCAAATCGAACACGCAATTTTGCGCCCGGAATTTGCCGAAGCGCGCATTCATTTTGCCTTAGTTTGCGTTTCCGTCGGATGTCCGTTGTTGCGCCGCGGCGCTTACTTCCCCGAGTCTGTGCGAACTCAACTGGAGACGGATGCGAATAGTTTTATCAAGAATCCCGATAAAGTGCGGTACGATGCTGGGAAAAAGACGCTTTATTTGAGCAAGATTTTTGAGTGGTACGGCGAGGATTTTGTCAAGAATGCGGGTTCGGTAGCTGCCTATGTGGGCGGTTATTTGGGCCCGGAGGTGGGTGTAAGCGATGAATGGGCGATCGTTTTTTTGCCCTATGATTGGAATTTAAATCAAGTTTAGAACCACCGCAGATGTAAAGCAGATGAACACGGATGAACGCAGATAATTTTAAGAGATTTTGCCTGATCTCTCGCTCTAGCAATACCTTTGAAAATCACTATAAACCAATCATATACTGGAATTGCAAAAATCGCCAACTATCTTGAAAATATCCGCGTTCATCCGTGTTTATCTGCCTTACATCTGCGGTTACTCTATCAATCAACAATTTAGGCAATTCAAGTTTACTGTCTTCAAACACTCCTGTGCAACTTCAGCAGGTGTCCCAACGTCCACTGACAATCGACCGACAAGTGACATTATTATAACAATCACAGTTAAAACACTCTGGAATATTGAAAATGATTTCAGATAAATTTCGGCGCGAGTTGCGCGCAGAAGCCAAACTCTGGGAAGCAGAAGGACTCATCGACAAATCTCTCTACCAACAACTTTCGGAACGATATCAATTTCACACTCTCGAAACCGCTTCCCGCAACCAATTTCTGAGCATTCTCATCGGTTTGGGGAGCATACTTCTAGGTATAGGAGTCATCACCTTTGTAGCAGCAAACTGGCAAGTTTGGTCGCGCGAAGTGAGAGTTGCAATGCTGCTAAGCGTTTTCGTTGCAGTCAATGTGGCGGGTTTTTATTTGTGGCGCATTCCCCCTTCCCAAAACAAAAACTTAAATCCAAGTATTTTACCCGCAACAAAAGGGCGAAACAAACTTCTCGGTGAAGGATTGTTACTGTTAGGTGCTCTGATTTTAGGAGCAAATATGGCGCTGATGGCGCAAATGTTCCACATTGGCGGTTCTGCTTACGGACTTTATCTAGTCTGGGGAATCGGAGTGTTGGGAATGGCTTACAGTTTGCGGTTGACTTCGTTGGGTGTTTTGTCGGCACTTTTAATCGGTTTCGGCTATTGGCTGGCGGTGTTAGATTGGTCTTCTAAAGTTGAGTTTTCTTGGCTGGAAGTTTTGGTGCGACAAATGCCAATCGCTGCGAGTTTGATGTTTGTGCCGTTGGCTTATTGGTGTCGATCGCGTGTTATTTTTACTATGGGTGCGATCGCCATAATTTTCTCATTACAAGTTTCTATTGCCCAAGCAGCAGATGGCGGCTGGGGTGCAGCAATATTTTGTGGTTTAGCGCCCGCTTTGCTGTGGGGATACGACGATGCGATGTGGCCTTATGCACACAGCAGACTGTTTCAACCTACCGCCCGCAGTTTAGCACTGCTGTACTTCGCCGGTCTGTTTTACTTTCTGTCTTTTCACTGGTTTTGGCAAGATTCGCCGACACCTAGACAAACCGGGCCTGATTGGGTTTTGTTGGCAAATGTCGCTGTTTTGGGTGGTTTAGCAGTGTTTGAGTGGCTGCATTTGGGACGTTTGGAGATGGGCCGCCGCACGCAAAAAGCAGTGAATTTGACTACAGGTGCGATCGCACTTTTCATTCTCGCCAGCGCTTTTATACCGTTTTTTCACCTCACTTTTACTCCAATTCCTCAATTAGCAACTTTTCTGTTTAATGTTTTATCATTTCTGCTCGCAGTCGGTTTAATCCGAGAAGGTTTAGCTTTAGGAAACCGTCAGAGTTTTTGGGGCGGAATGGTTTTGATAACTTTGCAAATTATCAGTCGAGTCTTTGAATATAACACAGAATTGTTGCTCAAATCTTTTGTATTTGTATTGTGCGGAATTGGCGTAATTGCCGCTGGCTTGTGGTTCGAGAAACACTTCGCTAAAATCGATGATTAGGAGTCAGATAGTTGTTTCACTGCAATCCGATTCCCCCTGGTCTCCGGATCGAAGCATGGTCGTTTTATTGTTATCCTAAAAATTAGGTACGTTGTTGGGCTTTAGCCCTCTTTGTCTATACGTCTCAAGGAGGCTCAAGCCCAACAACATACCAATTAATCACAAATTCCCAAATACTAATATGAATACCGAAAACTCAGAAACAACCAACACTTTAATTCAGTCCCCATCCTTCACCCTTCCCCCCACTGCAAAACGGCTTCCCACGTGGCGGCTGTGGATTCCATTGATTTTACAAATTGGACTGATTGCCGCAGTACCGGCTCCAGCAGTGTACACTTTTGTTACTGGCAAAACCGTTGTCTTGCAAACTGCACCAGTAGACCCCTACGACTTTTTGCGCGGATATTACCAAGTTTTGAGTTATGATATTTCCGATCGCACAAATCTCGAAAAGCTCCCCGGCTGGAAAGATTTACCAGGAAAACTAGAGAAAATACCTTGTCCGCGCGGAGTTGTTTGCGAAAAACAAATATACCGTGTCAACCAAAATATCAGTTTTTATGTAATCTTAGAAGCGCCAAAAGCCGCGACAAATTCTGTCCGCCCCCAACCTTGGAAACCGACGCGCGTCAGTCTGAAAAATCCCCCAAATTTGCCAGCCAATCAAATCGCCATTCAAGGCAAATATAACGGTTCGCGCATGGAATATGGCTTGGAAACTTATTATATGCCCGAGAATGAAAGGGAAAAAGTCAATGACGAGATTAGCGAAGCTCAACGGAAGCAGCGGCAGTCTTTTGTCGTAGAAGTCAAGGTTGACAAAACAGGCCATGCTGTGCCTGTGAGTTTGTGGGTGCGCGATCGCAATTATCGATTTTAGCCGGTTTTGGCACAAGCACGCGCGACGTAGCTATCCCGTAGGAAATCGACCTTACAACCTGGCTTTGAGTGTTTTTGCTTAGATATGACTGGGTAGTGGGCTTCACGACTTTCAAGCCCAAATCCTGTAAAATCGACCTGTGGGAGACAATATCCGTTACAATTGGCGATCGGATGTGAATTCAATTGCCGACAACTCAAGAGAATCCATTAAGATATATAAGACTTGCACAAATCTTGCGAATTCAAGGTTGCAAGTTCAGACTCTACTGGAGCTTCTCATGTTAGCCGAGCTAATTTCTGCCAGACGAATACTCAAAGCCCAACTCCTCGACTTCTTAGGACTTCCCGACAATTCTCAAGACCAAACAGATCGCATCGTCAGCACAATTGTATCAGTGCTGGAAGCAAATGCAGCCGAACAAGAAAGATTTTGGGAGACCTTCAAAAGTGAATTAGCCGTCGATCCGGTAGAATTAGAAGCAATGCTCAAGTGTTCAGCAGCAGAACGCCAGCAATGGATCGAACAAGGCAGGCTCCCGATCCTAGAATACCGCTCTTTCCGCAAATCGGGAATTCATTTAGAATATCCCGTTCACGACAGAAGATTCATCTTAACTCTCACGCCAACTGACATTGATAACTGGCGCAAAGAACCCAAAGGACTGATTAAAAATCCTCGCCCAACAGCCGAGCCAATCAATACAGAAAACTCCGAACAAAACGAACAATCGCGAGGAGCTTTTAGTGCAGCGTGGGAAAAAATTATTTCCGACTGGAAAGAACAAGGTTCGGCGGAAATTTCAGCAACTTTCCAGTTAGCTTACTGGACAGTTTGGGCGTCGCGGTGGGCAAAAGAAAATCAGCTTAACAGCTTTAAAGCAATTAAATCTAACGAAGTCTACGAAATTTACGAAATTCACCAGCAAGAATGGTACGAGCGCAAAAATCAAGCAGTCAAATTACTGATTGAAATGCCCTATGCGATGCTTTACTTTTACCGTCCTCCCGGTGCTGACAAATTATATCTCGAACTGTGCGACGACCACCAGGACATGATGAAAGATGACTACTATTGGGATAAGTGGGATTTTTTCTATCAAAACCGGAAACTGGTAAATAAGTGTCGCGAATGCGTGTACTGTGAAACAAAGGATTATTATTCGCTTTACTACCTGGAAATTAAGAGCGATAAGTTTCCAGATTTTAGTTTTTCTTACCACACGCCGTACACAATCGGTCGCAAATTTTTGCCACATCCCGAAACGCTTCCTGCTGTAGACCACGTAGAACAAGATGGTATTTTTCGGTTTGGCCGCCCGCTACTAGAACAGGAGAAAGTTATTCACACAGAAAAGGATGTATTGCTTAAGTTTGAAGCAGCTTTGGCTGAAGCGAAAAAGTTTGTTTAGTCAACAGTCATGGACGCAAATGTCACATTAAATCCAGGTACGTAGTTGCGCTTGAGCGCTCTTTGATCTATATAAAGAAAGAGCGCCCAAGCGCAACTACGTACCTATTTTTGAACTTGCTCTTTCCTAGATATACAGAAAGAGCGCTCAAGCGCAACAACGTACCTATTTTTTAACTTGCTCTTGCTTATATATAAAAGAAAGAGCGCTCAAGCGCAACAACGTACCTATTTTTTAACTTGGATAACTTGAATGCTGCCGCCAGCATAAAGTTTAGGTTGTTCGCTTTCTTCTGAATTGTAGAGTTGAAATCCCACTTGGGCCAACAAACTCTCCAAGTCAGTTTCAATCAACTGCCAAGCAGTTTCAGTCTCAAACAACCACAAAAATACAGCCAACCCCGGCCACAATAGCAGATTTGTGGGCCGATGAAAATCTACCAAAGTGAATAGACCACCGGGCTTGAGCACGCGGTATACTTCTTGAAAAATTTGCCTCAACTGTAACGGCTGCATTTCGTGCATCGCAACGCTGCTGTGTACTAAATCAAAATGATTGTCGCCAAAAGGCATCGATTCGGCAAAAGCTTCTACATAATTGGCTGATGGCACATTTTTTCGGCGTTGCTGAACTAGGGTATGATGAAATGGTCGTCGGAGCGTCACAAATCACACACATTTAAAAGGAATATTATGCAATGCCCGGAATGTCAGTCTAC
>RDXX01000061.1 GCA_004292955.1 Oscillatoriales cyanobacterium
TCGGATTCGACCTGTTCTGTCAGCCATGACGGAATTGCGATCGTTACATCTCCAGCATTGCACAGCTATGTTGAGAAATGTTCAGCGTAAAAGAATCAGATCTATTTATAGCCTTTCGAGCTTTCATATGAGGTACTCATGGGCATAGGGCATAGGGCATTGGCCTCCGTCATAGGTCTCCGTGGGCATACCTCACCACGCTTGAGAACCGCTTTATCAAGATCGGGTAAAGAGGCGATCGTAGGAGCGAGAATTCAGATCCGGGAAATAAAGTAGTCTTTCTACCACCATTTTACTGCCAAAAAAACCTATGGCTGCATTAATCCCATTGACGATGTTCGGTTTGATCCCGATCGTTCTTTACTTGTTTGTGAGGTTTCCGACTCAGCGGGCGGTAATTATCACTTTTGTGGCAGCGTGGCTATTTTTACCACAAGTTTCTTATCCCATCCCCATATTGCCCGCCTATACCAAAGTTTCCGCATCTTGCTACGCCATTTTGCTGGGTGTTATTATCTACGACACTGAGCGCCTCACCAAATTTAAGCCTGGCTGGCTGGACGTGCCAATCGTAATTTGCTGTTTGTCTCCAATTATTTCACAACTTACTAATGGCGGTAGCCCAATTTCTCCGACTTTCAACCAAATCGTTACTTGGGGTCTGCCTTATTTTTTTGGACGGTTGTATCTGGGTAGTTTAGACGGGCTGCGACAATTGGCGATCGGGATTTTTGCAGGTGGTTTAGCCTACGTTCCTTTTACTTTATTGGAAGGGGTTAAGGGCCCACTTCTGCACCAAATGGTTTACGGCGTCAACGCCTTTGAGGACTGGGGTCAAGCAAGGCGCATGGGGGGGTGGAGACCTGTAGTATTTATGCAGCACGGTTTGATGGTGGGCGTGTGGATGATGACAGCAGCCTTAATCGGAATTTGGCTCTGGCAAACTGGGACGCTCAAAAAGTTTCAGGGCAAAAACATTAAGACTCTAGCAATTGTATTAACTATCGCTTTTTTCCTCTGCCGTTCTACAGGTGCCTATACTTTATTTTTTATCGCGTTACTCATATTATTTTGTGCCAAGTGGTTTCGCACTTCTTTGCCACTACTATTCGTAATTGGATATATAGCGTTTTATCTGTACGTAGCTGCATCTGGTCAATTCTCGAGCCACGACGTGATGAGCGTAATCAATCCCATATTTGGCGAAGAACGGGCCGCCTCTCTGAAGTTTAGATTTGACATGGAAGAGATATTAGGAGATAAAGCGCGACAAAGATTTATTTTTGGCTGGGGGGATTCGGGCGGAAACCGCGTATACGACGGGTACGGTAAAGATATCTCGGTCACCGATAGCTTGTGGATTATTGCATTTGGCATCAACGGTGCAGTCGGTTTAGTTAGTTTATTTGCTTCATTTTTACTTCCTGTTGTCGTCTTTGCGTTCAAGTATCCCGCCAGAACCTGGTCTCATCCGAAAGTAGCGCCCGCTGCGGCCCTGGGAGTAGCCGTAACTATGTATATGTTTGACTGTGTTTTGAACGCTATGGCTAACCCGATTTTTGCGGTCATTGCTGGAGGAATATCGGGTCTGGCTTTAAAAGCTCCAGAAAGTCTGAAGGCCAAGAAAACCATTTCGCCTTCGCCACCAAGAAGACAGTCGCTGGTTCACCAAAAATCAGGATGATTTTCAAGCTTTGAGCGCGCTCAAAGCTTGAAAATATATTGCATTCTCTAGATACAAAAATTCAAGAATCTACTATGTTTGTATTAAATCTAGTTGGGAAGTTGCAATCTCTTTCTCAGTTGGCTGAAAATTAATGTAATAAAATAAAATATCGACATTAATTGGCAAGGTTTCAAACATTAGCACCGGATTGTGTTTTGATTAAAACTGTGTTGCGAGTTGTAAACCAAATTAGCTTTATACACTTTTTCCTAAAAGCAGCAGATTCTTTACACAATCTTTAAACATTCTGACTGGACAGGTAGGGTGTAGGGCGATATACTAAAAAAAGTATATTCACACCCACGCCCAAGTAGTGGAAACACTCTTGCTGTATTGTGGGTTTATGGTTTGAGTTGTAGTTGAATATCAAGGCTAGATGGGAATAAAAAAATGAAAACAGTTAATTTATTGAATGTAGCGATAGATAACTTTACAATTACAGAGTTATTTGAAAAACTAGACGACGAAGGTGGTGTCGTATTTACACCCAACGTAGACCACTTAATTAAGTTGCAATATGACCGCGACTTCTATGAAGCTTACAATACATCTAGTTATAGAGTCTGCGACAGTCAAATCTTGATGTATGCCTCAAAATTTTTGGGTACTCCTATCAAGGAAAAGATTTCGGGTTCTGACTTGTTTCCGGCATTTTATATCTATCACAAGGATAACGAGGACGTTAAAATATTTTTGCTAGGAGCGGCTGAAGGAATTGCCAGGAAAGCTCAGGAAAAAATCAATCAAAAAATTGGTAGAGAAATAGTTGTTGAAGCACTTTCTCCTTCTTTTGGATTTGAAAAAAATGAGGAGGAGTGTGAAGCAATAATTGACACTATCAATAAATCAGGAGCTACAGTTCTGGCGATAGGAGTGGGAGCGCCGAAGCAAGAGAAGTGGCTGGTTAAATACAGGAGTAAATTCACACACGTGAAAGTTTTCTTGGCCGTAGGTGCAACCATTGATTTTGAAGCTGGTTGCAAAGCAAGATCTCCCAAATGGATGAGCGAAGTCGGCATCGAATGGGTGTACCGACTGCTAAGCGAACCGAGAAGGTTGTGGAGAAGATATTTGATAGAAGGTCTGCCGTTTTTCCGCTTGATCGTAGAACAAAAATTAGGGTTTTATAAAATGCCTTTCGTTGATAGTTAAACCCCGAAGCTAGAAGGGAAGGCGCTTGGGAAACACTCTTATCTACAAATCAATAACGTCAATGAATCTGAGTGTGATATCCGGCGTTTGAATTGAGTCCTGATAGATGGAATCTGTGGAAAGTGCGATCGCACTTTCTGCCAATAATATTCATTTTTGGTTTCAGGTGCAGGTAAAATCGGAAAGAAACCTTTGTTGCAAATCCCTAACTCGGGATTTAAATCATGAATCTGCCTTCTTTCTTGTGGTTGTGGAAAATAGCGGCGTGGTCAATGGGTGTGGCGCTTTTGGCTTACCTGTTGTTGGCCGTTACTGGAACGTGGATGTTTGCCGCCCGCAGCACGAAACAGTCGCGCCCAAAATGGCTGCGTCCCTTTCATTTGGGGACTGGTGCGGGGATGGCGACTCTGGTAATTTTACTGCTCTTAATTGGCGTAGTCGGTACGCTCGGATACTATGGCAATTTGGGTCACTCAGCTCATTTACCGGCGGGGTTGGCTGTGGTGGCGTTGGTGTTGGTTTCTGTAGGAAGCGGGCTGCAAATTGGCCCTAAACATCCTTGGGCGCGTCCGCTACACATTGGCACTAATTTGGCTTTGTGTGGGGGATTTGTTATTGTGTTGCTCACAGGATGGACGATTGTACAAAAGTATTTACCGAAAGTTTAACGTTTGATTGTTCGGACTTCAGTCCTCTGATGGGAGATGCGGACTGAAGTCCTCACTACGAACCTGAGATGCGGACTGAAGTCCTCACTACGAACCTGCTACTTTAGCTATGAAATCTAAGATATGTTGAGCGGTAATCTGTGGTTTTTCTAAGTGGGGAACGTGTCCGCAATCCGGTATCCAAATTAGTTGGGAATTTGCGATCGCACTTTTAAATTTTTCTGCATCCGCAGTCCCTAATATTCTATCTTGTTTTCCCCACAAAATCAGCGTCTGCTGCTGAATTTGCGATAGTTTTTGCCCAAAACCTCCGTAACCTCCACTTTTTGTAAATGCAATTAAAGCTTGATTCCAGTTGGGCATTTCTAAGTGCAAAGCCGCGCAGGTTTGTGCGTCAACAGAAGCCAAAGTTTTGTCGAAATAAGCATTGACGCTAATTTTTTGGCGAATTATTGGGTTGCGTAAAAATGAAGTTGCCAGATATCCTAAAGGAGGGATTAAAAATTTTCCTTTATTAGATGTTACCGCAAAACCAGCACTGTCTATTAACACTAATTTTTTGACGGCTTCGGGATGATTGAGAGTGAAATCTATTGCTGCGGCACCTCCCATCGACGCGCCAACTAAGATTACAGGCTGCGAAATAAGGGTTTTCCAGAAATAGTAGAGGTGACTTCCAATCGCTTTTTGACTGAATGGCAAATCCGCCGCTCTTTCTGTAAAGCCAAAACCCAACAAATCAACCGCCCAAGTCTCATTTTTTTCGGCAAGCAGCGGCAACAGGCGGCGGTATTCAAATACGGAACTGTCGAAGCCGTGAATTAACAAAATGGGGGTGTTTCCGCTGCCTTGGCGCGCGTAGGTTGTGGCAATTGGCTGCTGGTTTAGACTCGTTGTAATTGCCTCTACTTGAATGCTTTTAGCTAAGGCAATTGAGGTAGATTCTGTGAGTTGTGCGATCGACTTTGGGAGAAAACTTGCTGGCATAATTCTTGATAAAGTGTGAATCGGTAGGGCCGATGCCTCCGCGATCGCCCCTTCCCCTCAAATATTTAAGTATATATGCTCGATCGCCTCCTACTTGAGGATTTAGGGCGATCGACCTCTGAAACCAGGATCTATAGTTCCAAGTTGAATAGACAAATATAGTCATCTGCCTAAACTGCTTGTTTGTAAGGCGTTACCCTTACTGGACTTACTACTAAGTCCTGTATCGAGTCCGAAGCAAATGCCTCATTCCCGAATGCTTTTCTAATTATGTTTAGACTACCATTCATATCGGCGTTGATTAATTGCCCATCACTTGCTCTGAACAATCCTCGCTTTATTCTTCTTCCTTTGTACCTCTGTTGCTTGCTCATCGGCTCGAAATCGAGGAAAGAACATTTGCTGGTATAGCTTTCTTCAGTAATTACCACTTTAATTCCTGCTAAGCAAGCTTTGTACTTGAGCATCTCAATAAATCGAGCGTGAGGAATACTGACAAAGTTCTGATTATTGCGCTTGCCGATGTTGATTTCCTGTTTCCAGCCATCATTTTTTCCAATCACCAGTGTCCCAATATGGTTGGCTGCCAAGTGATTGATGATAAGTCGGCTAGCATTATGCAGGTAATTATCAACTTTGCAGTTGCGTTTGTGCGTCAGTTGTTTGATTCTGTTGGATGTCTGCTGCTCTCTTTTGAGCTGAGATTGTAGTTGGGCTTTTTTCTTGTTGTAATAAGCATTAAGAGCTTTAAGAGGTCTTCCATTAATGATTAATGGTGTCAACCCCAAAACATTTGAACTAAGTGCTGCAAGGTTATTTAACCCGATATCAATACCTGCAATATTTTCCTCATTCCCTTGCTGTGTTTGAGCAATAGCTTCATATACTACCTCGATCGCATAGTGAAAAGGTAATGGTACAATTCGTACCTGTTGAATTTCACGAACCCGAGTTGTCAAAAAAATGTCTGTTTGGGAAAGATGAACTACTCCTTTTGTCAGCCATTGCTGGCTAACTGCCTGGGATGTGTAAGTAACAACGAATCGACCATCAGTTTTATGTTTGTACTGAGGAAGCTTGGGACGCCCAAGAAACTTCTGTGGACAATTCGCATACTTCTTACTCGCCTCAAAAAACGAGATCCAACTTTCGTGCAATCTCATTAAAGTCTGTTGGCTAACCTTAGCTGGCAGTGCCGTATAATCAGCCGTTCCCTGACACAACTTCACCATAGCGTTGTAGTTAAGGTATTTGGCCTCAAAGATGAAAGATTGCCGAATCAGATAATTGGCGTAGTTGAACAGATTCTTAGACAGAAAGCACAAGCGGGCGCACTCAGCATAAAAGCCGTGATGTTTGTCAATAATATGTTTCTGTACTAGCCTCATCTGTGTTAGTGTTGTACTAACACCACTATAGCAGATGTTAGGACTAATGGCAAGAATATCAGATAAGGTTTTGACGGTGAGAGTACCAGACATAGAGATGGAAATGTTAGATCGCTATTGCGCTCAGACAAAAAGGACAAAAACCGACGTGATCAGAGAGCTGATCAGGGGTTTGCCGATCAAGGATAAATGAGTATAGATGACGATAAATGTCTATAAACTGAGTGAAGTTTCCCTATACTTAGTCTCGTGGCATCTCGGCTAAGGCTGAGTTTGTTAACTATATGTTAAAATATTTGAGAATAGTTGCTAATAATTCCTTTTTAATCTACTATGCTTAAGAGCAGTAGATATTGCTTCGTGGGGGTTAAAGCGCACATTGGCATCTAACGCAAGAGAGATTAAAACTACGAACTCGCCAAAAAATCGTCTTTCTGGGCTGGTTGGATGGCTGTGTCCGAAATATTAACAGGGAAAGAGTTCGCTGAAACTGGAAATTTAGCGATGTATACCATTGTGCGCTGCCAGTATTGAGAATTAATCTCAAGTCTGGTGCACAAGCAAGCCAAAGCAAAAAGTTACTAAAATCGATCGACAACCAGAACAGATGAAAGAAAACACCCAAGAATACAGCCAACAAAACGAACAGCTAAACCCCAGACAGTTCGGGGCTTTTACCTTTTACGGCGAGACACCAGAAGTCTCTCAAACCGCAGAGGATAGCACAGAAATTCAGCCAGACTCAGCTCAAGGTAAATCATTCCCGCTAGCAATGGCAAGCGTTGGCGACAAGCTGCGGATAGTCAAACTCAAAGGTTCAGAAGGCACTGTGCGGCGCCTCATCGGCATGGGATTAGTCCCCGGCATCGAAGTTCAAATAGTCAGCAATTCAGGGGGTTCCGTGATTGTGGGAATTGGCGACAACCGCATTGGTTTGGGGGCGGGTATGGCACAAAAAATTATGTGTACGAATTAACGGAATTTGGGCATTGGGCACGGGGCATTGGGCATTGGGCATTGGACATGAAAAAAAGTTATTAAGCTGTTGCTCATTTAAACTGCAATATTCGGGGCGGTACTGCGAATCCACCCCGCAAGAGTTTGATTATTTCTTGACATACAGTTTAAATGCCACAACAGCTTACCAATGAACAATGACCAATGCACTTAATTACCAATTACCAATTACCAAGAAGAATGGGTTTAAAACCTCCTCGTTTTAGGGGGAAATAAAACAAAATTATTTACTGTTTCAATCCTCTTCCTTTTATGGAGAGGTAGCCCTCAAGCGGTCAACTGTCAACTGTCAACTGTCAACTGTCAACTGTCAACTGTCAACTGTTAACTGTTAACTGAATAACTAGCCATTACAATAGAAAAAAATGAACGATAAAAAACAACTGCGAGATTTAGCTGTTGGCAGCATCGGCCGAGTAGTTGGCTATGAGAAAACAGCCCGCGGTTACAAAAGTAAATTGTTAGCAATGGGATTGACGCCGGGAACAGAATTTACTGTTACCCGCCACGCACCCCTAGGAGATCCCGTAGAAATCCTAGTGCGGGGTTTCAAACTCAGTTTGCGGAAAGATGAAGCCAATATCTTATTTGTACAGGAAGTAGAAGAATGACTAAGCAAATCATTGGATTGGTGGGCAACCCCAACTGTGGAAAAACTACTTTATTTAATGCGTTGACAGGTGCTAACCAGCGAGTCGGTAATTGGCCGGGAGTAACAGTTGAACGCAAAGAGGGAAAATACCCTCACGACGGTTTTGTAATTACTATTGTTGACTTGCCGGGAGTTTATTCTATCGATGCCGAAGATGGAGATACCGGACTCGATGAATTGGTAGCGCGAGATTATTTGCTATCTGGCGAAGCTGATGTGATTGTGAATATTGTTGATGCTTCCAACTTAGAACGAAATTTGTATCTCACAACGCAAATTTTAGAGATGCGCGTGCCGATGATAGTCGCGCTAAACATGATGGATGTTGCCAAGGAACGAGACATCCGAATTAATGTTAGCAAACTCGCAGAACGCCTCGGCTGTATGGTAGTGCCGATGAGTGCTACGTCAAATGACGGGGTGCCTTTGTTGCGCGATGCTGTGAATAAGGCGCTGGTTAAGCCGATCGTACCATCTGCCTGTGTAGCTTATCCGGCTGTCATCGAAGATGCGATCGCCCAACTAATCCCGCATATCCAACAGCATAGCCCAAACCGCAGTATCGATGCCCGCTGGACAGCCCTGAAACTACTAGAATACCAGGATGAAGTCGCCCCGGAACTCGCCAATACAGAGTTAGAAAAAATAGTCGTCCCGCACCGCCGCCGAGTCCACGAAACCCTCGATGACGACTTAGATATTATCATCGCCGACAGCCGCTACACCTTCATCCGCACCCTGACTCAAGGCGTCGCCGAATCTTCCAGAGAAGTCAAAGCCAATCTTTCCGATAAAATCGACCAAATTGTGCTCAACCGCTGGTTAGGCATTCCCGTATTCTTGATGGTGATGTACTTAATGTTCACCATTTCGATTAACGTTGGGGGAGTGTTTATCGACTTCTTTGACCAATTCTTCGGGACAATTTTTGTAGATGGTTTCGGCGCCCTTTTAGAAACTATCAAAGCCCCTGGATGGTCGATCGGACTGCTGGCAAAAGGTGCTGGTGGGGGGATTCAAACTACATCTACTTTTATTCCCCAAATTGGGATGATGTTTTTGTGTTTGTCAGCCCTCGAAGACTGCGGCTACATGGCACGGGCAGCTTTTGTGATGGACAGATTAATGCGATTTGTCGGACTTCCCGGCAAATCCTTTGTACCGATGATGATCGGTTTTGGGTGCAATATTCCCGGAATCATGGCGACGCGGACATTAGAAAATAAGCGCGATCGCACGATGACGATTATGATGAATCCATTCATGTCTTGTAGTGCCAGATTAGCAGTTTACGCCCTGTTTTGCGGCGCATTCTTCCAAGTCGGCGGTCAAAACATGGTGTTGGGGCTTTACCTGTTAGGTATTTTAGCAGCAGTGCTCACCGGGCTAATCTTAAAAAACACCATCCTGCAAGGAGAAGCTGCACCGTTTGTGATGGAACTGCCGCCCTACCACATTCCTAAGCTTAAAGGCGTGCTGCTGCGGACTTGGGACAGATTGCAAGCTTTTATCAAAAAGGCGGGAATTGCGATCGTAATTATGGTCGTTATACTAGGATTTATGGGTTCAGTCGGCACCGATGGTTCCTTCGGCAAAGACAACAGCAAAGACTCAATTCTTAGCGCCGTCGGCCGCGCGGCAACACCTGTATTTACACCAATGGGAATCACCCAAGAAAACTGGCCCGCCACCGTCGGTTTACTAACAGGAGTATTTGCCAAAGAAGTCATGGTTGGAACCTTAGATTCCTTATACACTCAACTAGCAGACGAACAAAAAGCAGCAGGTGGAGAACCGGAGAAAGAAGAAGAATTTAGCTTCTGGGGAAACATCGGCAAAGCATTTTTTAGCATCCCAGAAAATCTCACAAAACTTCCCGGTCAAATTTTTGATCCCCTCGGCTTAAGTTCTGCCAATATTACAGACCAAAAATCAGCAGCAGAAGCGCAAGGTATTTCTGGTAACACCTACGGACAAATGTCCCAGCGGTTCGGTTCTGATAAAGCCGCCTTTGCTTATTTGGTATTCGTATTACTGTACTTTCCCTGCGTCTCTGCAACGGCCGCACTTTACCGCGAAACTAACTTGGGGTGGACTGTATTCGCAGGTCTATGGACTACTGGTGTCGCCTATTTTACAGCAGTTGGATACTATCAAATAGCCACATTTTCAGAGCATCCAGACTCATCTCTGGTTTGCATTGTCAGACTAATCATAGCGATGGGCTTGACTCTTGTGGCATTAAAACTAGCTGGTGGAAAACGAGCAAAGCGACGGGAAGCAATCAGTAGTTAGTCGTTATTAGTTATTAGTTATTAGTTATTCATAGCAGCCAGCAAATAACCAGTAACTAATAAGCATTAACCAATAACAGCGTTCATCTGCGTTTAAGAATCAAACAAAGGAGAAAAACCATGATTTTAAGCGACATCCAAAAATTTATTGCTGACAACAAAAGAGCCTCCATCGCGGATCTAAAAATTCACTTCCGCATGGATGGTGATGCTTTGCGCGGAATGTTAAATCGCCTAATTCGCAAAGGCAGAATCAGTAAAATGGCAGAAGCTAAAAAGTGTGGTGGATGTCACAGTTGCGCCGACGATGCCACCGAGATTTATGTATGGGTAAATCCGGGCGAGTCGGTGTCAGCAAAAGATCCGGTTTCTGCAACTTGCCATTAAGAAATCAGGAGACGGCAGTGCCGTGTCCCTACCGTGATTAATTGTAGGGAAACGGCACTGCCGTCTCCTCGCTTGTCATTCCGGCGCAGCCGGAATTGATATAACGCAGATCCGGAGGCTCTGCCTGGGAACCAGTTAACCAGTTAAAATTATACAATTTGGTATATGATTTTATTAAACATCTGAATATATGTTCAATGATGATAATCATTCTAAAATCTCAAAAGGATACTGAATAATGACTCAAACTCCTTCCCTCAAAACGCTACAAACTAAGATTGGCGGAATGGACTGCGGCAACTGCGCCAAAACAGTAGCAGCAGGCTTGCAAAAACTGCCCGGACTTACCGAAGTCAATGTAGTTTTTGCAACAGAAAGTTTGCGGTTAAATTACGATCCTCAACAAGTAACAGAAAAAGCTATTTTCGATCGCATTCAAACTTTAGGCTACACGATCGAACAGCCCTCCGCAGCAGTATCATCGAAGGAGGACTGTTGTTCGGGCGAACACCATCACGAACACCATCACCAGCATTCTACAGTCCAGAAAGCTCAAAAAACCAACCCAACTAACTGGGAATTCTGGCTTCGCAATCGCCGGGGACAAAGTGTCATCTTAGCGGGAATAGGATTAATTCTGGGATTGCTAACTCAGCATTTAGCCCTGACAATTTGGATATCGCGCGCTTTTTACGGTATCGGTATTATTGTAGCTGGATTTCCGATCGCCCGCGCGGGCCTCATGGAGTTGCGATTGCGCCGCGCCGACATGAATTTGTTGATGACAATTTCGGTAATTGGGGCGGTGGCTTTAGGCGATTGGTTTGAAGCGGCGTTAGTTGTATTCCTGTTTAGTCTGGGAACAACTTTGCAAACTTTCACTTTCAGCCGCACTCGCCATGCTATTGCTAGTTTGATGGACATAACACCACCGACTGCAACTGTCAAGCGCGACAATAACGATGAAGTGACGGTGCGGGTTGAGGAAATTCAAATTGGAGAAATTCTGACAATTCGTCCCGGGCAAAGGGTAGCATTAGATGGGATAGTTGTATCGGGGAATTCGGCGATCGACCAATCGCCAATTACGGGTGAATCTATCCCTGAAGATAAGGAAACGGGCGATCGGGTTTTTGCCGGAACTTTAAATCAAACTGGCTTTTTGGAAGTCAAAGTTACCCACACTGCGAATGATACCACGGTTGCGAAAATTGTGCACTTAGTCGAGTCAGCGCAATCGAGCCGCGCCCCAACTCAGCAGTGGGTGGACAAATTTGCAGAGATTTATACTCCTATTGTGATTGTAAGTGCGATCGCGCTTACACTAATTCCGCCCTTAATTTTTGGTCAACCGTTCAGCGTCTGGTGCTACCGCGCCCTGGTAATGTTAGTCATAGCCTGTCCCTGCGCCTTAGTAATTTCCACTCCGGTTTCCATTGTCAGCGCCATCGGTGCAGCCACCAGCCAAGGCGTGTTATTTAAGGGCGGAAACGGCTTAGAAAATGCTGGAAAAATCAAGAGTCTGGCCTTTGATAAAACCGGAACTTTGACTGAAGGTAAACCTGTTGTGCAAAAGGTTTACGACTTGGGAGAATTGAGCGCCAGCACGGTATTATTAATTGCAGCTTCTTTGGAACAAAAATCGGAACATCCTTTAGCTAAGGCAATTATTACCAAAGCGAAGGAAGCAGGAATCGAGTTAGAAACTCCCGAAAATTTTACGGCTTATCCGGGTAAAGGAATTGCTGCTAATTTTGCAAACAACCTCTATCTTGTCGGAAATCGCCGCTTATTTGCCGACCAAAATATCGAACTGTCACAATCAGCAGTATCTCTGCTAGATGATATCGAGAAATTAGGGCAAACTCCCGTTTTAGTCGGCAGCAGCCGCGGTTTGTTGGGAGTGATTGCTTTGGCTGACGGCTTGCGACTGGAAGCTGCCGAAGCCCTACATTTGCTCAAACAGATGGGTTTGAACAATCTGGTGATGCTTACGGGCGATCGCACTTTTGTAGCTCAGCAAATAGCCCAACAACTCAACCTATCTGAGTATAAAGCAGAATTGCTACCAGAAAACAAATTGCAACAGATTCAAGAATTGCGAAAATTTGGGGCTGTAGGAATGGTGGGCGACGGCATTAATGATGCCCCCGCTTTAGCAGCCGCCGATATCAGCTTTGCAGTTGGCGGCATTGATATTGCACTAGAAACCGCTGATGTAGTGCTAGTTGGTAGCGACTTAAGAAAACTCGCCTATGCAGTCGATTTGAGCCGCCGTACTGTAGCCGTAATTCAGCAGAATGTAATTTTTTCCTTAGTCACAAAAGCGCTATTTTTGTTATTGGGAACTTTTGGATTTGTCGGGTTAGCAATTGCAGTGGTGGCAGATACTGGAACATCTTTAATTGTCACAGCAAATGGAATGCGACTGTTTCGCTCCAAGTTGAATTAGATAGGTAGGGTGCGCCAGTCGAGATATTTGCGATGAATCAAAAGCTAGTTTCTGACGCACCCTACAGATTAACTAATCTTAAATTCAGAAATCCGTATTAACTACCACACAAACAAGTGGCTTCTCTGATTCGGGATTTAATCGGCAAATAAATCACAAACTCTGCTCCCTCACCTATTTCCGAATTCACTTCTATTTTACCGTGATGCTTCTCGATAATCTGGTAAGAAATCGACAACCCTAAACCAGTCCCTTTACCCACAGGTTTAGTCGTAAAAAATGGGTCAAATAACCGATTAATCGTATCAGGGTCAATTCCATTACCGTTATCTCTAATTCTTATCACCACTTCATTTACTCCTGCCATTTCTGTGATAATTTCAATCTCCTTGTTTCGCAGATTTGGATTGCTCAACAGTGCATCAGCAGCATTGGATGCGATATTCATAAATACCTGGTTTAATTGCGATGGATAGCATTCTACTAAGGGCAATTTTCCGTATTTTTTAATGACTTTAATGGCTGTTTTAATCTTGCTGTTTAAAATTAACAGAGTGCTCTCAATTCCTTCATGAATATCGACTGGTTTCACTTCAGCTTCATCCAACCTAGAGAAGTTCCGTAGCGACAAAACAATTTGCTGAATGCGCTCGGTTCCCATTTTCATAGAAGATAGCAACTTAGATAAATCTTCTGATAAAAAGTCGAGTTCAATTTCTTCTATGCAGTCTTGAATCGGCGCTGTTGCATTCGGATATTCCTGCTGATAAAGTGTGAGAAGTTTGAGCAAATCTGTGGTGTATTGATTGGCGTGACAGAGGTTGCCATAAATAAAGTTAACTGGGTTGTTTATTTCGTGCGCGATACCAGCCATCATCAATCCCAAACTGGACATTTTTTCGGCTTGAATTAGTTGAGATTGGGCATTTTTTAAATCGTGAAGCGTTTGTCTCAGTTGGTGCAATTGTAGATTGAGTTTACCATCCCGCTTTTCTACTTGTTCTATCATACAGTTGAAAGCTTCTGCAAGTTGACCTAATTCATAGCCGGAAGGAATGGGTACTTTATCAGAAAAATATTCATTGCTTGCCATCCAATTCACATTTTGAGTTAAATCAAGGATTGGTTTTCCGATGATTCGGCTAACTACACCACCAACAATCGCGGCTAGAATTACTCCTGCCCAAAAGAAACTATCAAGCCTGTTAGATAAGGTTAATTGCGTCTGCTGCATTGTTGCCATTGGGCTAAACACTGCTAGATTTATGCTGTCGCCTATGTCTGACATTTCTACCGTTTTCATGATGTAAGATTGGCGCTCAATATCGATTTTCGTGGTCGATGTGTGTAGTGCAGGTACTTGCCAAGATTTTGAGCGAATTTCGGGAAAATTAGTAGCAATTAATTCACCGGATTTGAAGATGGCAAAGTAATTTATATTGTTAGTATCAATGTTGATTTGCTGCAATTGTTCGTCTGTCACTAAGTAACCGACGAGTACAGCACCAATTATCGTATTATTGTTTCTAATTGGTGCAAATCCTACTAGCAATGCTTGCGGTTTGCCATCAATACTGACGAAATTTGACTTTTCTAAGCCTTTAAGTGCTGAATTTATCGCTGCGCTATTGATCAAGTTCTTGCCTGTGAGCCACTCTTCTCGCAACTCTGCTACCATTTCGCCGCGCGCGTCTACTACCTTGACTAAATCCAATTTAAAAGTGGTTTGTAGAGATAATATATCTTGACGCAAGATGTCTGTGTCTTTTTGTTCTACTGCACGAATAACTTCTGGTTCTTCTGATAATAATTTGGCTTGTTTTGTCAATTGAGTCGATCGACCTTTGAAGTCTCGCACGGCTAAAGCTGCTTGATTTTCAACTTGATCGCGCACTCCTTTTTCGAGAGTGTTGGCAAATCCAATTTTGACTGTGTGTATCACTAACAACAATAGAGTGACGGATACACCTAGAAATGGCACAATAATTTTGAGGCTTAGCGGTACTCGAAAACGGCGGGCTTTTGGTTGAGCTGTTGTCGGGTTCGTAGGCGCAAGCCGGGGCGTAGCCATCGCACTTTTTGAATTTTTCACAAGTAGTTATTGAAAATAAGACTCATTAATATATGATAATACATTAACCATAAATTGTAATTTATATCAAATCCGGTAGCATAGGAATTATTAACCGAAATTAGGAGACGGCACTGCCGTCTCCCTACAATTAATCGGGGTAGGGACACGGCACTGCCGTCTCCTCTATATCATTCCGGTGTAAGCGGAATTGATATTATTTATTTATATCAATAGTGGCGATCGATCATCTAGAACTTCAAGTCTAAAATCGGTTGGCGACTATGTATAGATAGCCAAAAATTCAGTATTTTTTCCCCGACTTCTTCCGGATAGAAGTGATGAAAAAAATGCCGCCCGTCTGGACATTCCCAAAAGCGATCGCCTTTTTTGAGAAATTTTGACCAGCGGCGCATGACAATAGGAGATACCACAAAATCCGTTTTGCTACTACATATCAACAAAGGTACTTCTACACCTTTATCGCTAGAATCAATCACCCTAAATAAAGAGTGAGGACAGGGAGAACAGGCTAAGTCATCCTCAAAATATGGTATAAATTTTTGATTGATACTTTGATTTTGGAATCCCAGCATATCGCCAACCATTTGACTTAAAACTTGTTTGCCACTCCAGGGAAAAGCTGAAAGATGCGTGTAGTAATGTGCTTGCCAATTAATCGCAGATGGCACACCCACACCTAAAAGTCCCAAAGAACTTACTTTGTGAGGATAGCGACGGGCATACATTAAACCAACTAATCCACTGGTACTGTGGCCTAGGAGGTGAATTGGGCGATCGCGCATTGTTAAAAAGTCGTGCAAAAGCTCAACAGCCATATCCAAAGAACAACCTTCGTCTTCAGTTTGTTCATATTCCCATATTTGCACGGGGACAGAATGATTCAAATAGGCAAGTAGAGAGCGATCGAACCAATGTAAACTCGGACTTACACTTAACCAAAGTACGTCATCTGAACTGAATTTCATCAATTTTAAGTTGGATATAAAGTTATTTAGAACTTAGTAGACATAACGTTAAAATGTAGCGTGGGCATTGCCCACTTACCCTGAATAAATATGTAGATGGAGATAGCAAGTCTGGATGTTTTGGCACAAACAAAACTTATTTCTTTGAACCGCAGAGGACGCAGAGGACGCAAGAGATGCTCATAGGTTAGCTGGTTGTGGGGCGGGTTCAGAGTATCCGCCCCAAAAATACAGGTATTTTGCAGTTTACCAAACTGCCCTACCGTTAATCCTATATCCCAAATTCTTTTTTGAGTTGAGATACCCAAGCTTTGACGCGCGCTTCCGTCATTTCAGATTGGTTGTCTTCATCAATAGCAAGACCCAAAAACTTGCCATCAACCACGGCCTTAGATTCATTAAAATCATAGCCATCTGTCGGCCAATAGCCAACAGTTTCACCGCCCTGTTCCGATATTTTTTCAGCCAAAATCCCCATTGCATCCATGAAATTATCCGGGTAACCTTCTTGGTCGCCAGTTCCCAAATAAGCTACTTTTTTGCCGCTAAAATCAATATTTTCAATTTCAGGTAAAAAACCTTCCCAGTCGCTTTGTAGTTCGCCGATATTCCAAGTCGGACAAGCGATAATCAGACATTCGTATTCGGCGAAATCATCATTTTCAGCGCGACCGATGTCATGCAAAGTTACGATATCGCCGCCAAATTCATCTCGAATAATTTCAGCTACAGACTCGGTTTTGCCAGTTGTAGTTCCGTAGAAAAGACCAATTGCTTTTGACATTTTTACTCCGAATGTGAAATTTGATAGTGCTTGAGATTTCTGATTTTTGAGTCAGAACTTGGCATTTCTTGCCTGCAATTCAGACAAAACCAGTAAACGCGATTGTGGTTAATCTGAGAAATTAGGGAGTCAAGGCAGCAAGGACACTGTTTTTTCATCTACTTAAAGTTGAAAATTCATCAACCAAGCTGAATCACTCATATCGGGGTCTGGTTCGCAGTCAATTAGTAACAAATTCAGTGTCGTTGTTACTTTTAGACTGCGCGGGATGCCGGCGGGTACAAACACAAATACTCCCGGTGTTAAAGTGACTGTTCGATCGCACACCGTGAGAGTTCCTACTCCTTCTAAGATGGCTATGGTGACATCTTTGGAGCGATCGAGGTCGGGTATTTCGGAATTTTGACCCAAACTCATCAGTTTTTGGCTGTCGGCAGGTTGCCCCTCGCTGATTCGCGAGGCTGACGCGGAAACTATTGCTGCTGTCACGGTGATTGACCTCCAGGTACTGTTAACTTCCGGTACTTATTGCAATTTATATTCAATAAGCTACCATGCAATTCCTGTAAAATATCAATAATTTAATATTAAGATTTGTAACAGAAAGCTGGCTATATGGGCTATAGTGGAAGAGAATACAGCCTTAAATTTAGACAGAGCGGTGGTTTTGGGCGATGTAGCGGGAATGGGCGATCGGTAAAATTACAAAATAATTGCAAATAATATGCAATTGTGCCTAAAAAAAATGGGGCGGGTTGTAGAGGGATTTGGTCGATCGCACAAATCTCTCTACAACCCGCCCCCTAATCACAACAGTCAACTATCAACAATTAACCGACTAATTCTTCGCCCCTACCCCAACATACATAATCGATCTATCCTCATTAATTTTGATTTTAAACAACCCAGACTTTTTGTAATCCACATAGTTAGCGATATTAGAGATTAGCACTTGAGAAACTTGTTGGAAACTTGCCGGAGAAGGAAATAGTTGCTTTCCACTTGTAAGATTTTCCCAAAAACCGTGCATCTCGCCTAAAACAGCCCCCATTTCTCCAAACATATCAAAACCTTTAATTTCAATCTTGTCGAAACCCGTATCCCGCATTACCGCAGACAGTTCCTCCGGGGTAATAAACTTTTCCCAATCGTGAACGCCTCGTTTAATTTCCTGCAAGGTATTTTCCATCAGTCCAATCATCACAATTTGCGAGGAAAAAGTTCGGTTGATTGTATCGAAAAAGAACACTCCCCCGGGCTTAAGAATTCTGTGAACCTCTGACACAACTTGTTTGTAATCGGCAACGTGTTCTAAAACATCCACGCAGATTACTACATCGAAGGTATTGTCCGTGTAGGGCATATTTTCGGCAAAGCCTTGTCTGTAGTCTATCTCGAAACCGCTAGTAACTGCGTGATTCTGGGCTGCTACAATACATTTGTGCGATCGATCTATTCCCGAAACCACAGCGCCCCTCTCGGCCATAAACTCGCAGGAAAAACCGCCGCCGCACCCAACATCTAAGGTTTTCAGCCCTCGCCAATTGGTCGCGTGTCTGTCGAAAAACTCAAATCTGGGTTTGTTTAGATGGTAGAGAGCATAGATTTTAGCATTTTCGTCCCACCAATTATCAGCATTTTCATCGTAAAATTCTAAATCGTTTTTTACTTCTGTTTTCTGCACGATTTTTTTAGTCCTGATTAGTGGAAGATATAGCGGCAGTTGTCAATCGCCACAGTTTTTTATTATAATAGTTTTGGCATAAAATTCAATCTGATGGATCGCGTTTCTATTATCATCCCAACCCTGAATGAAGCGACTTGTCTAGAACGTACCCTCCGCCAACTCAGCATTCTCAATCCTCCGGCTTGGGAGGTTTTGGTGGTAGACGGCGGCAGTCAAGATGAAACAGTGGCGATCGCACTTTCTGCTGCCACCCGTGTTATTTTTAGCAGTATGCCGGGCCGTTCCGTGCAAATGAATTTAGGTGCCAAAACCGCCACAGGCGAAATTTTGTGCTTCCTCCACGCCGATACTCTAGTTCCCGACGACATCGTAACAGTCATCCAAAACACATTATCCGATGCCGAAATTGTCGGGGGCGGGTTTATCTCCCTGATGGCTGGTTCGCAGCACACAAGATGGGGTGTTTCGCTGCACAATTACCTTAAAACTTACTACGCGCCGCTGTTATTTCGACCTCATTTGTTTGTTAAAGGATTGCGCCTGCTGTTTGGGGATCAAGTTATTTTTTGCCGGCGTACAGATTTTTGGGAATGTGATGGTTTCGATGCCACGCTGCCAATTATGGAGGAGGCGGATTTGTGTTTAAAGTTAGTGCGACGTGGTAAAATTAAGTTGGTTAATCGAATAGTGCAAAGTAGCGATCGCCGAGTGGCGCATTGGGGCGAATTGAAAGCAACTGCCATCTATCTTGCGATCGGTTTTTTGTGGGGGTTTGGCGTTTCAGCGAAGTATCTCAAGCAGTTTTATGAAGACATTCGCTGAAACACAAAATCTGATTAAATTCCCAGAATGTACTGGCTGTATTTTTTGGGCAAAACTTTCTGCAACAGGTAAATAATCGCCAAACAACCGCACAAAGTGCCTGTCACTAAAAAGCTGAGCTTCAGTAGCGGATGTACGGGATCGATAAATTTATAAAACACTAACAATACATATTGCACGACAGTTGAATCCAGCAGATATATCGGGAATGAATACGCAGCCAAGAGTTTGACTAACCCCGAAACTCTACTGGGAAGTGCGATATTTTTAGAAAATGCGAGGATCGACAAGACGAACAAAATTGCGTATCCTTGGGCAGATAGTTTAAAAAACGAGCGGAAAAACCATCCCTCCGCCGTAACTCCGCTGAGCAGGTAATATTCCCAAATGCTTGCTAGATAAAAGAGGACTGTTGCTCCTAAAACTAGCATTTTTCTGCGTTCGAGAACTGGTTGAATTTTGTCATAGGCTGCGCCCAAAAATAGACCTGTTGAAAATGGTAAAATCCAACTGAAAATCCAGCGCTCCATCAAAGGTAGAGGTATTGATATGTATTTGAGAGCGCTCAAGTAAAAGAATATGGTAAAAATTGTTTGAATTGTTAAACCCAATCCCAAAACTTTGATGGGTTCTAAAAATCGTGATTTCACTAGCAGCCACCACCAACCGTAGCATTGAATAATTACAACGATGAAATAATAGGGAGGCATCACGGAGCCTGTCAGAATATTTCTGAGCAATGACAGTAAATCTATTTTTTGGAGTGAGTTCCAATTATTTAAGATGTACAAAGTTACTGACCAAAACAGGTAGGGTGGTATAATTCTTGACAGTCTTTTTTTGACTACCTGTCCGGGATTATTTTGATTGTCGAGTTTGTTAGTGAGGAAAAAACCGCTGAGGAGTAAAAAAGCTGGTACGCAGAACAGTTGAAATGTATCGATGGAGACAAACAAAATTCGGCGATCGCGAAATGCCGCAAACCCAGCATGAGTAATCACAACACTGACTATGGCTAAAGCTCGGATCGAGTCAAATTCCGCAAACCGATTAGAAGCTTTTTGCATGATAAAAAGTAGATTGCAAAAATTATGGTCAAATCAGAATTTTTCTGCCTGATGGATTTTCACCATAGCAAAAAATGGTATATTTGCTCCTATCTTCACAAAAATTATCAATATTCAAACAAGTCTTGCTATAGCAGTGGACAGTTGACAGTGGACAGTTGACAGTTGCACAGTACGGGAATCAAAGCATTTATGCTTAACGGGTATCGGCTCTATTCATGAGGTTATTTATCTGCTCCCCGCCCAGTAAGGATGCTGGGCCATTTCCCTGCCACTCGATCGCGCGATCGCCCGTAAATTCACAAAATTATCGGTAAGTCACACTTTGATTAAAGCAAGTTAACTAACCCTTGTTGTGATGGATGTGCGACGCAGAAACACTATCCAACTGATCTCGCCCATTGCGGATCACGCGCAGCATATCGCTCAGCTTGTGCTCAATATTATCGAGCACTTGGTCAGCATAATCGTCGGCGCCATTTTGAATTTCCTCGCATTCAGCGATCGCCCTGGTTCTCATTTCTTCCAGTTCCTCTTGAGCCTGGTAGCGAATTTGTTCCACTTCCGCCAGCGTCGCCTGCTGAATTGCTTCGCAGTCGAGCAAAACTTGCTGTCGCAACTGATCTGCTTCTATCTTCGCCTGCTGGAGCAGGCCCATATCGTTTAAAAGTTCTGCTGCTCGCTGTTCTGCTGCTTCTATCACTTCTTGAGCGTAGAGTTGGGCTTCTTGGAGCAGTTCGTCTTTGTGTCGGATGACCGTTTCGGCTTCCCCAAAGGCGATCGGCAAATTTAGCCTCACCAAGTCTAATTGATCGAGCAACTGTTCTTCATCCACCAGAGTGCGTCTGGTCATGGGAATGCGCGGGCTGTCGAGAACAATTTCCTCAAGCCGGTTCAATTCCCGCTGGATGTCTACTCCTGCGGTTCTGGTCTCGTCTCCGAAGGCGGCGGTGTTCTGAGGTGATTCGTTCTCAGTGCTGCGTCCGGTAGTGTCGGGTTCGATGCGATTTGGTTCCTGTTGGCGTAACATTTGTAAATATCTAGAGCGACGTGTTTCGGAACAAGATGATCTACGGAGCCACCAAACTTGGCGATTTCTTTAACTACACTACTACTTAAAAAGCTGTACTCGTTAGAAGTTGCCAAAAAAACTGTTTCAATTTCGCCCAGAAGGGTTTTATTGGTGTGGGCCATCTGGAGTTCCATTTCAAAATCCGTTAATACCCGGAGTCCCCGCAGCAGCACTTTGGCTTGTCGAATCTTAGCATAGTTTACTGTCAAACCCTCAAAACTGTCTACTTCTACGTTTGGCAGGTGTTTGGTAGAGCGCAGGATCTGCTCAATCCGTTCTTCTACGGTGAACAGAGGGGTTTTGCTGGGATTTTTGACTACGGTAACAATTATGCGATCGAACAGTTTAGATCCCCGCTCGATAATATCTGCGTGACCGAAGGTAATGGGGTCAAAGCTGCCTGGATAGATTGCAATCACTTGTTTGGCGGGAGAGGGGGGAGAGGGGAGAGGGGGAGACGGGGAGAGGGGAGATGTGGAAAACCTTCCTTTTTCCTTTTTCCTTCTGACTGTCAACTGTCAACTGTCAACTGTCAACTGTCAACTGCCAACTGTCAACTGCCAACTGCCAACTGTCAACTGCCAACTGTCAACTGTCAACTGTCAACTGTCAACTGTCAACTGTCAACTGTCTTCTACTTTTTTAGCGAATGAGCTTTGTAGAAAGTTTCGAGGCTTTGCCTGTCGCCCACAAACCGCCAGTGCCAAGGCTCGTAACTGACGCCTTGGCGATTGTTTTTGGGGAAGGACATTTCAAAGCTGAAAGCGGTGGCATTGGCTTCTAGCCATTTGAATGCTTGGGTATTTTCAAAGCTGGGACTGAGGTTGGTATCGGGGGAGGAACCGTCACCAAGGTCGATCGCATAACCGGTATGATGTTCGCTATAACCTGGAGGAGCGCTAACTTCGGCTCGCTTGCTGGCATTTTGCCTGCGTTCAGCTTTTACATCAAAAAATACGTGTTGTTGGTCGTCTACGGATCGAAAGCCTGATATGGGAGCAAAATAGATTCCTGATGCGGCGGCAGCGTTGGCCATTTCCTGATATTTTGCTGCTGCTGAAGTGCGGAGTTTGATGCTACCGTCGGAGGTGACATTTACCAAGTCGGCGGCTGGTGCTTCTGGGTAAGGCAAGTGTCCCAGCAGGTTGTCTGGGGTGGCGGCTTTTGAGTTGGTAGCTGGACTCGGGGCAGTTCCAGGGGCCAAAGTCGCTGCTGCTGGGTTTTTTTGAGTTGGCTGTGCCCGACTGGTGGCTGGGAAAAAGTTAAAGTTGAGGTGCAGCCAGATGCTGACGCCAAAGGCGACTGCGGCCAATCCTACCAGTTTCCAAATCAGTCCTTTTTTCTTGGACTGACTCCCTCCTGCTTCTAGATATGGGTGGTCTCGTACTGCTTCTGGAATTTCGTCAGCGGCAAGCTCGGAGGCTTGCGGGGTTTTTCTCGACAGACTAGCGTTATCCAAGCCAGCTCCACTCCTGCACTTCAATAAGGCTCAACGTTACAAATTGTATATCTATCTGGGCGATCGAGCAGCTACAGTTGCCGTTGAGAATATACATACATACGATCTCTTCCTGACTCCGCCCTGTCCCATCCGCCAACTCTCGAATCTTTTACTTGCGATCGCGGGTGCGATGTCGCACTTGTTGACGCTGGTGGTGTTGGTTTATTTTAAGTGTAATTTGTTACTGTTTCACAAAATCTCACAATATTATCTGCGATCGACACATCAAACATCCGCGCCAATTCTAGCAGAGCGCCGATGTCAGCCATTGATCTGCTGGGCGATCTGCCAGATCGATCTGACGTAACGCTGAATTTTTATCTGGTTTGTACTTCCATAAAGTCGATCGCACTTGCTCGTAAATTATCCTACGGGCGATCGCCCAAAATCAAACCTTAGCAACCTCCACCAACACAACATCACTAACAGAACCTTTCTCTTCCCGTTCATCCTCGGCAACCGCAACAGATAACTTCAATCCCAGAGTATTCAGCCAATTAGCCAAAGCATAAATTGTCGCCATTCCATTCTGTGACAGCAAACCATCTAATTTTTCCAAGTGCAATTTAGCGTCATCTGCTGACATATTTGGTTCTCCAAGAGCTTCAAATACCTCTTTCAAAGCTGATGGGAAAATCCCAACATCCAAATCTCCCTCTTCTTGCTCATTCAAAAACAGCGTGAGGTAGCCCGCTGCATATACTGAATCTTTAAGCTGTTCAATCAGAAACGGATGGTAAGGTACACTTTTAACCATTGTCTTGACTCCTGTATTTAATCCAATATTTCTTTGCTTTACGAATATCTTCGTCCTGAGTGCTTTTATCCCCTCCACACAGGAGAAGCACTATAGTTGTTTCTACTTGTCCAAAATAGACCCGGTAGCCTGGACCAAAATTAATTTTCAATTCCAAGACTCCTTCTCCCACTGGGCGGTAGTCTCCAAAATTACCTGTACTGACTCGCTTCAATCTCACATTAATCTTGAGTTTAGCTTGAGAATCCCGCAGAGCATAAAACCACTCATCGAAAGGAATCTGACCGTCTGACTTGACGTAACGCTGAATGTCTCTGGGTTGTACTTCCATAAGTGCGATCGCAACTACTCGTTTATGATCATACGGGCGATCGCCCCCAATCAAACCTTAGCAACCTCCACCAACTCAACAGCACTAACAGAACCTTAACCCTTATTCTAGCGACGATCGCACCCCAATCTTGCAGCCGCCCGATCGCCCCTTGACTTCATGCGCTACAATTATTAAGAAATCTTTAGTTAAATCCGTTTAACGTCCCAGACGCATTATGAGTCTTCCCATTCGCAACGTCGCCATCATTGCTCACGTCGATCACGGCAAAACCACCCTTGTGGACGCTCTTCTCAGACAGTCCGGGGTCTTCCGCGAAGGGGAAGAAATCCCAGATTGCGTCATGGACTCCAATGATATCGAGCGCGAGCGTGGCATCACCATCCTTTCCAAAAATACCGCCGTCCGATACAAAGAAACCCTGATCAACATCGTCGATACCCCCGGACACGCCGACTTCGGTGGCGAAGTCGAACGAGTTCTCGGCATGGTAGACGGTTGTTTGCTGATCGTAGACGCCAATGAAGGCCCGATGCCGCAAACCCGGTTCGTGCTCAAAAAAGCCCTGGAAAAAGGACTGCGCCCGATCGTATTTGTCAACAAGATCGATCGCGATCGAGCCGACCCCCACAAAGCCGTCGATAAAGTTTTGGATCTGTTCCTCGAACTAGGCGCTGACGACGATCAGTGCGAATTTCCCTACCTCTTCGGTTCCGGCTTAAGCGGTTACGCCAAAAAACACCTCGAAGACGAAGGGCTAGATATGAAGCCCCTGTTTGAAGAAATCCTCGACCACGTACCACCCCCAGTAGGCGACCCCAACAAGCCGCTGCAACTGCAAGTAACCACCTTAGATTACTCCGAATACGTCGGTCGCATCGTCATCGGCCGCATCCACAACGGCACGATTAGAATCGGTCAACAAGCAGTCTTAATCACCGAAAGCGGCGCGCTTGTCAAATCAAAAATCAGCAAATTGATGGGCTTTGAAGGCCTGAAGCGGATTGATATCGCAGAATCTTCTGCTGGTAATCTTGTCGCCGTTGCTGGTTTTGCTGATGCCTATATTGGCGAGACAATTACCTGTCCCAACGACCCGCAAGCGCTGCCTTTAATCAAGGTAGACGAACCAACTTTGCAGATGACTTTCTCTGTGAACGATTCGCCGTTCTGCGGTCAAGAAGGTAGTTTGGTAACATCGCGTCAAATTCGCGATCGGCTAATGCGAGAACTCCAAACCAACGTCGCCTTGCGCGTCGAAGAAACCGAATCTCCCGACAAATTCCTCGTATCCGGTCGTGGCGAACTCCACCTCGGAATCCTGATCGAAAATATGCGTCGCGAAGGATACGAATTCCAAGTATCCCAACCGCAAGTAATCTTCCGCGAAGTCGGCGGTCGTCCCTGCGAACCCTTTGAATGTTTAGTCTTAGACGTACCCGAAGAAGCCGTCGGTGGCTGCATCGAACGCCTCGGTCAGCGCAAAGCAGAAATGCAAGATATGCACGTCAGCAGCACCGGTCGCACCCAAATCGAATTTTCAGTCCCCGCCCGTGGTTTGATTGGATTCCGAGGCGAGTTCATGCGCTTGACTCGCGGCGCCGGAATTATGAACCACAGCTTCCTCGACTATCGCCCCCTCGGTGGAGAAATTGTCGCCCGTCGCAACGGAGTATTGATTTCCTTTGAAGAAGGAACTGCAACTACTTATTCACTGAAAAATGCTGAAGACCGCGGCGTATTTTTCATTACCCCCGGAACCAAGGTTTACAGAGGGATGATTATCGGAGAAAACAACCGAGATGACGACATGGAGCTGAATATTTGCAAGTCGAAGCAGTTGACAAACCACCGCGCATCTGGCGGTGAAGAATTGGCACAATTGCAAGCACCAGTCGATATGAGTTTGGAACGTGCTTTGGAGTACATCGGGCAGGATGAATTGGTGGAAGTAACACCGAAATCAATTCGCTTGCGGAAGGTGTCTAAGAAGTTAGTCAAACGCTAAAACAAATTAAGGGCGGGCAAAATTGCCCGCTCTTAGTATCAACTTCAAACTAATGTATTTAAAGGCAGTATTAATTTTTAACGCAATCAAAAATAGGTAAAAACGATGTCAACAGTTTATCGTTTAAAAGCCAGCGAACTCGATTTTAATTTTTTAGAACAAATTAAAGCGACTTTTGGAAATAAAGAGATTGAAATAATTGTCTCAGAATGCGATGAAACCGAATATCTTTTGAAATCGGAAGTTAATAAAAACAAACTGTTGAAAGCTATTGAAAATCTTAAAGATAGACAAAATTTAGTTGAAGTCGATCTACAGGATTTGTAATGAGCAGAAGAATTATTTTTGAATCTTCTGCTTTTGCAGATTTTAATGAATGGGCAAAATTCGACAAAAAGATTTATCGCAAAATTGTAGAATTGATTAAAGATATAGATCGATCGCCCTTTGAAGGATTGGGCAAACCTGAACCTCTCAAATACGAGTTAAGTGGTTTTTGGTCGAGACGCATTGATAACGAACATCGTTTGGTTTACCAAGTTACCGATCAAGAAATTGCGATCGCAGCTTGTAAGAATCATTACAGTGAATAAAGCTTTAAGCAATGTAGGAATTACTCTTTTTATCAATTTACTAAATGCGATCGCTCTCAATCTTCTTGCTGAAGTTCTTCTATTATATCAAGTACCTTTTGGTGATTTTCTTCTTCTCCCTGGACACGATATAAATTTTTAGCATGGTGAAAATCGACATCTGCTTTTTGGGAATAGCCCAATTCATAGTGGACAATGCCTCGGTTTAGATAAGCTTGGGCAAAATTTCGTTCAAGCTGAATTGCCTGGGTGTAATCCTCAAGCGCTTTCTCTTTGTTCCCCAACTTAGAGTGAATAACTCCCAAGTTGTTGAATGTTTTAGAATTATTGGGATTCAGCCTAGCTGCCTGGATGTAATCTTCAAGCGCTCTTTGCAGATCGTCTAATTTCAAGAAGTAGACATCACCTCGATTATTCCAAGCAAGGGCATCATCAGGATTTAGTTCAATTGCTTGGGTGAAATCTTTAAGCACTTCTTCCAGATTGCCTATCTCTACATTATTAACACCTCGGTCATTGTAGGCTTGAGCATAGTCAGGATTTAGTTTAATTGCTCGGGTGTGAGCTGCCTGCGCTCCTTGATAATCACCTAATTTAGAAGAAATAATACCCAGGTTGTTGTGAAATATTGCACAATCAGGATTGAGTAATATCGCCTCTTTGTAATCCTCAATTGCTCCTGGATAGTCCCCTAGTTCAGCACGAACAAGAGCCCGGTTATTGTAGGCATTTGCATAATGAGGGTTGAGCTTAATTGCTCGACAGAAATTTTCAATTGCTCCATGAAAATCTCTTTCCTTAGCCTTGTTTATTCCCAGTTTATCGTAATCCTCAGCACATATAGGAGAGTGCGATCGCACCCTCTCGACCACAACCTCGTCACAAAAGTTGTCCAGCACTTCCTCAACTTGCTCAGGTTCAGCATCTTGAAAATCAGAGTTACTCTGTTGTTTTTCCTCTGTCTCAGTTTCAGTGAGTGGATTAGCAATAATATCTCTCCAATCTAGCCCTAGCCTTGTACAAATCTCTTCAAAATTTAAACGGTCAACTGGTTCAGGTTTAAAAAAACGACTAACAGTTGAGCGAGCTATTCCTAACTCTCGCTTTAAAGCAGTCTTATTTAAACTATTTCTGACTAAAGCTTTTTCTGCTTTTTTAATGCCTTCTGGAGATGCCTTTATTCCTCTTATAGCCATAGCCTGACTCCAACACTTATGGCTATTGTAACTGAACGAATGAAAGTCAGACACAAACTCAGACAGAAAGTCGGACACATCAGACAGTTTAGCCGGTCACAATCTCAGACACCGACCCTCGAAGCTAAGGAGGTAGTGATTCACTACTGAAAACTTAGCTGACGGAATTAATCATGTACAACAATAATCTGCACAACAAAGCCGAATTATCCCAGCAACTACCGCCGCTTTCCCAAAAACAGGAATACGACTTCCAAACTCAAAAGAAAGTAGGAAAGACAGGAGAGGCGATCGTAGACAAGTGGTTGCAGATTCATGGCTATCGCATTGAGGATGTCTCAGATTTGCCACAGTATCAGAAAGCAGGTATTGACCGCCGACTAATTCGCCCAAACGGTTCAACTGCAACTGCTGAGTACAAGACTGATATAAAAGCCAAGCAAACTGGAAACTTGTTTTTTGAAGTTTTTGACGATCGCAACCGTCCCTGTTGGGGATGGACTTCGCAAGCGGATCTCTGGATATTTTTCATTCCCCAACAGGAGATATTGGTCGTCGAACCTGGTAAATTCAGGTTGTTAGGGACTCGCGGACAAATAAAATACCAGTCAAAATGGGATAATCGTGATATCCCATTTTGGTAAAGTTTCAGAACGTTGCCATGAGGGCAAATAT
>RDXX01000062.1 GCA_004292955.1 Oscillatoriales cyanobacterium
TCTTGAAGGAGTCAGTAGAGGCGCTTTGATTTCGCCTTTGAAAGTTCGCATTTGGACTCTTCAAGAATCCCCGTCCCGGAGCGGGCTGGGGAGTATCAAGGGACTACTGATACTAAATTCTGGTTTGTTACTCCTTGATGATTCGGCGATTGAAATCGCTACTACACAAGCGAAGTCCGCCTCCGCGGACTAAGAAATAAACGGGGTATTTAAGCTTGATTTGGCATGAAAACTGAAAACTGACAACTGAAAACTGAAAAATGCTTACTTTGATTCACCCAACTGCTGTGATTCATCCCCGCGCCGAACTGCACCCGACTGTAGAAGTGGGTGCTTATGCTGTAATTGGGGAAAGAGTGAAAATCGGGCCGGAGACTAAGATTGGTGCCCATGCAATTATCGACGGGCTAACAGAAATAGGTGCTCGCAATCAAATTTTCCCTGGTGCGGCCATTGGTTTGGAACCTCAAGATCTCAAATATGAGGGTTCTCTGACTAGGGTGACAATTGGCGACAACAATGTGATTCGGGAATACGTGACAATCAACCGCGCTACTGGAGCGGGGGAAAGCACGACGCTCGGCAATAATAATATGTTGATGGCTTACGTTCATGTGGGCCATAATTGCGATATTGCCGATCGAGTAATCATTGCCAACGCTGTAGCCCTAGCGGGACACGTCAAAATTGAGTCTCAAGCCAGACTCAGCGGGGTTTTGGGCGTTCATCAGTTTGTCCACATCGGCCGCTTATCCATGATCGGTGGCTTGAGCAGGATCGATCGAGATGTGCCACCCTATATGCTAGTCGAAGGGAATCCTTCGCGAGTGCGAGCTATCAACAAAATAGGCCTCGAACGTGCAGGTTTAACTCCAGAAGATTTGCTAGTTTTAAAGAAAACTTTTCGGATTTTATACCATTCTGGCTACACTCTCAATCAAGCTTTGGAACAATTGGATTTGTTACCGGAAAATCATCACTTGCAGCACCTGCGGAGATTTGTGCAACAGTCTGTAACCAAAGGGCGGCGAGGCTTGATTCCTGGTAAAAAATGAATGAGCCTTATATTAATTCTTGCGGACTCAAAGAATTAGTATTATTGAACCGCGAAGACGCGAAGGACACGAAGGAAGAGAAGGAAGCTGTACGGTGCGTCAGTCACCAGCTATAGGTAACTCAAACAGTTTTTGTCTGACGCACCTTACCGAGGATATTGAGGAGTTTATGAAAATTTTTATCAGCACTGGTGAGGTTTCTGGCGATTTGCAAGGAGCTTTGTTAGTTGCAGCTTTAAAACGTCATGCTGTCGCCGCTGGTTTGGAGTTGGAAATAACCGCATTGGGCGGCCCTCGTATGGCTCAAGCTGGCGCTACTATTTTAGGCGATACTCTGGGTATTGGTTCTATGGGTATTATAGAATCTGTGCCGTATATTTTGCCAACGATCGCTGTTCAGCAAAAAGCTAAACAATATCTCAAAAAATTCCGTCCCGATGTTGTTGTATTGATTGATTATTTGACTCCCAATCTCGGTATTGGTAGCTACATTCGCCGCTGTTTGCCCGATTTACCTGTGGTTTGGTACATCGCACCTCAAGAATGGGTTTGCTCGATTTCTCCTCGCAATACGGATCTGATTGTCAATATTGCCGATCGCATTTTGGCGATTTTCCCCCAGGAAGCTACTTATTATCGCGCCAAAGGCTCTCAAGTCAGTTGGGTTGGTCATCCTTTGCTGGATAGAATGCAATCTGCGCCCAGTCGGGAAGTTGCCCGCAAAACTTTGGGAATTGAGCCGGAACAGGTTTCAGTCGCTCTAATTCCTGCTTCTAGAAAGCAAGAACTCAAGTACCTGATGCCGGTGATATTTGAGGCTGCTCGCATTATCCAAGCTAAAATCCCGGAGGTTCATTTCTGGATTCCGGTTTCTCAAGCAGCTTTCCGCAGCAAAATCGAACAAGCGATCGAGAATTACGGTTTGCGGGCTACTTTGTTGGAAAATCAAAATCTGGAAATATTGGCTGCTGCCGACTTTGCGATCGCCAAATCTGGTACTGTTAATTTGGAATTAGCTTTGCTCGGCGTTCCGCAAGTTGTCGCCTACCGCGTCAGTCGCATTACGGCGATGATTGCCCGCCACCTGCTGAAATTGTCGATTCCTTTTATCTCTCCGCCCAATTTGGTGCAAATGAAGGCGATCGTTCCGGAGTTGCTGCAAGACGAGGCTACTGCCGAAAATATAGTTTTCCACGCCCTGGAATTGCTGCAAAATGCCGATCGACGCCAGCAAACTTTGACGGATTATCGCCAAATGCGCGAAAGTCTGGGAGATGTCGGTGTGTGCGATCGCGCTGCTGCCGAAATAATCAAAAATGTTAAAATAAATACAGCTTCTTAAAACAATTTTAGTATTGAAATATTATGTCAAGCTATCGGAAAAAGCGACCGATCGCTGTTGATTTATTTGCAGGTGCAGGCGGCATGACGCTGGGCTTTGAACAAGCAGGTTTTGATGTACTTGCTTCAGTCGAAATTGACCCCATCCACTGCGCTACCCACGAGTTCAATTTCCCGATGTGTTCTGTATTGTGCAAAGATGTCTCAGAGCTGACGGGAGCAGAAATTCGGCAAAAATCTGCGATCGGCAAGCGCGAAATCGACGTAGTAATCAGCGGTTCGCCCTGTCAAGGATTCTCGCTGATGGGGAAGCGCGATGTCGGCGATCCGCGAAATTCTCTAATTTTCCACTTTCAACGCTTAGTTTTGGAGCTCAAACCCAAGTTTTTTGTAATGGAAAATGTGCCGGGAATTGTAGCAGGCGAACACAAAGAACTCCTGAATCTTTTAATTAGCTCTTTTCTGGAAGCAGGCTATCAAGTAGAAGAAAACTATCAAGTTCTTAACGCAGCTCACTACGGAGTACCGCAAGCTCGCAAACGATTGTTTCTGATTGGTTGCAAAAAAGACTACGATCTGCCAAACTATCCTCAGCCAACTACTTTTTTGCCTAAAAAGAAACTTCCTAAACGCTATAAAAAAGTTAATTTACCTGCGGTTCCGACAGTTTTGGATGCGATTGGAGATTTGCCGGAAGTAGAAAAGTATAGCGAGTTGCTACACCGAGATTGGGTAATGGTGGAGTACGGAAAGTGCAGCAGCGATTACGCGAGTTTTTTGCGCGGATTCGATGATTTTGATAATGATTATGCTTACGATCGCCAGTACGATCGACAAATCCTCTCATGCAGTCGGCGCACCAAACATTCTGCCGAATGTATTGAAAGATTTGCAGCCGCAGCCTACGGCGAAAAAGAGCCGATCAGCCGTTTTTACAAGCTGCACCCCGACGGAGTTTGCAACACTCTCAGGGCTGGAACAGACAGGGCGAGGGGCGCTTATACTTCGCCAAGGCCAATTCACCCGATCGCGCCTCGGTGCATTACAGTCAGAGAAGCAGCGCGATTGCATTCCTATCCTGACTGGTTTAGATTTCACGTCACAAAATGGCACGGTTTTCGCCAAGTCGGAAATTCTGTACCGCCACTATTGGCGAAAGCTGTAGCAGCGCAGATTATTAGCGCTTTGGGCGTAAAACCAATTAAGCCGAGTTTCAAGCTTTCAAGTGGAGAAGATTCGTTACTTAAACTAAATTGGTCGGAAGCAGAACAATATTATCTCGAAACATAAGAGTTAGATTTAATAATTGGTAATTGGTAATTGGGAATGGGTAATTGGTAATTGGTAATTGGTAATTGGTAATTGGTGTTTCATAGCGGTTCTAAACTTTCGCGATCTACTCGCTATTTGTCTTGCTAATTAGCCATTACCAATTACCAATACTGTACCTCACTTGATAATTGCTATATATACTCTGATTATTAATCAATTATTTTTCTTGATTGTTACCTATTGACTGTAGATAAGCATTCAGCTTCGGTGACAATTCATCAATTATTGGTTGGAATCTTTTTACCTGTTCACTTCCCACTAATTTTCTGGCATATGCTAGCCTCAAAAAGCTGATTGTTTCATACAAAGAACCTCTGGCAATCTTGACAAAACGCCGATTGTCTTGATAATTATATCTACCACGTCCTTCTGCAATATTAGCGCAAACGCTATCGGCGGCGCGTACAAGTTGCTTCCCGATAGTATCTTTTGTAAAATAGTCCCATTCTTTGACGATAAACCAAACCTCATTTGCCAATTTTTCAGCCAACTTGTAAACATCCAAATCCTCAAAATCTGGTCTACTCATATCTCACACCCCTTAATCAATAATTACCAATTACCAGTTACCGGTTCCCAATTACCGATTACCAATTCCCAATTACCAATTCCCAATTACCGATTACCAATTCCCAATTACCAATTCCCAATTACCCATTCCCAATTCCCAATTAAAAATCAACTTCCAATCTTCCTTTTAATAAATAAGCAGCCATTTGGCCCTTACCTTTGACATTGATTAAACCGCGTTTTTCAAACTCATACTTGTCTTCTATAAGCAAATAAGTTGCGTCGGAAATCTGAATTCCGTCCGGGATACCGTGAGATTCCATGCGGGAAGCGGTATTTACTGTATCGCCCCACAAATCGTAAATAAACTTTTTTGTCCCGATGATTCCAGCTACCACTGGGCCCGAATGAATGCCGATGCGGATGCTAATAGTGAGACCGAACTCTTCTCTGTATTTCACTATGGCTTCTTGCATATCTATGGCCATTTCGGCGATCGCATCTCCGTGATCTGCTCTCGGATTTGGCAACCCCGCCACTACCATATAAGAGTCACCAATTGTCTTAATTTTTTCTAAACCGTGTTTTTCGGCGAGATCGTCGAACTTGGAAAATATATCGTTGAGTAAATGTACTAATTTTTTGGGCGATATTGATGCTGACAACTGGGTGAAGCCAACAATATCCGCGAACATCACGCTAACTGCTGCGAATTCGTCGGCGATTACACCTTGTTCTTTTTTTAATCTTTCGGCGATCGCCTCTGGCAATATATTTAACAGCAACTCCTGAGATTTTTTTTGTTCTATCTCTAATTTGACTAGATAATCCTGCATGGTTTGATAGGCGAGATTCCTTTCTTGCAGGTGCATATAAGCTTTTGAGTGATAGCGAATTCTAGCAATGAGTTCGACTGGATTGGGCAGTTTTACTAAATAATCGTTAGCACCCAAGGAAAATGCTTGCGCTTTTAGTTCCGCTTCTTCTTTACTGGAGAGAACAATCATCGGAATGTCTCGCGTCAGCGAATTCCCTCGAAAAAAGCGCAGCAACTGCAATCCATCTATTTCTGGCATTACTAAATCTTGGAGGATGACTGTTGGCTTCACCTCTAATGCTTTCTTAATTGCTTGAGCTGGATCGTTACAGTAATAAAATTTAATGTCTTTTTCATTAGCAAGCATTCGGCGCACCGCTTCGCCGATCATTTCCTGATCGTCAATCAGTAAAACTGTAACAGTGTATTCGGTCAAGCTAGATATTTTTTTGCTTTCTGAATTTAAAGGTAAATTTAAGTCGATCGAGTGACGGCTTTTCTCCAATTTGAGGTTACTGAGAATGGCGCTATCTCTGGCGGTAACTGGGTTTTTCCCATTGTTTCCCCTATCCTCAAACTTCAACTTTACCACGTTGCCGTTGACTATTTGACTTTCTCGTTGATTTAGTGCACAACTGCAATCGAATTCAATAGCCTGAGAGTGAGTTAATTTCATAACTAGATCGGGCAACGGCCATTGTCTGGAGAGGATCGAAACTTTTACTTAAATATTTTCTAAGTGTCAATAGCGACCCGGTATTATTTAAGTACGCTTACCAGGTGATAATACCAGGTTGGTAAAGTTTTATCCGCTGATTTTTGTAAAATCTTTACACAGCCTAGCACGCTTGACATTGATTGCAAGGGCTACGATCGCTAATTGTTGGGTCAGCCGACTGCTGCTTGCTAGCAGGTGCCCGGTAACCGCAGCATTCCGTGAAATTACAGACTGCTGGCAAGATACACGCGCGATCGCGATCCCAAAACATCACCCCAATAGATTGATTATGATCGCTGAGAGTCTGGCACGACCTCGGCCATTGTGCTCAACCACTTAAGCCTTATGGCCCAAACATCTCTAGTATTTTCTACACGAGATATTTCATGCAGGCTGGGGCGATCGCCTCGATCGGCAAAACCTGCACAGCCGCATTCAAATCAGCAGCAGCTTTCGGCATCCCGTAAACTACTGAGGTAGCGCGGTCTTGGGCGATCGTGTGCCAGCCTGCCGATCGCAAAACTTTGAGCCCTTTAGCGCCGTCTTTGCCCATACCGGTTAACAGCACTGCCACCCCTTTGCCCGGCCAGTATTGAGCGACACTCTCAAAAAAAGTGTCCACTGAAGGGCGGTAAGGATATTCTAAAGGTTCTTTCGTATACTTAAGTGTTAAATTCGATTGTAATACTAAGTGGTCGTTAGTCGCGGCAATTATCACCTTACCGACTTCCAAAGGTCGATCGGCAACTGCGACACTCACCGCCAACTTACTTTTTTGACTCAGCCAATCTGCCAAACCAGGAGCAAACTCAGCATCTACGTGTTGGACGATCGCCACAGCCGCCGATAAATTGGCAGGTAAAGCCGATAGCAGAGTTGCCAAAGCTTGGGGCCCGCCAGTCGAAGAGCCGATCGCCAGCAGCGGCGGAGTCAAGCATTTAGGAGTTGCGCTGTGAAATAAAGAAGTCGAGTTACTTTTACCAATCAATCTAGCGACTTTAGAAATAGTTTTTAACAACTCCATACCGCCGCTTGGGGAATTGCCCATCAACCCCAAAATTGGCGTATTAATAGCATCCAGAGCTCCATATCCCATAGCTTCAAAAACCCTGCCCGCATTACCTGTCACCGAAGATGTCACTAGCAGAATCGCGCAGGGAGATTGCTTCATGATCAGGCGCGTCGCCTCAACACCATCCATCACCGGCATGATCAAATCCATCAATATCACATCCGGTGTATTGCGGGCGCACTTGGACACAGCTTCGGCCCCATCCGCCGCTATCCAAATAATTTCATACTCCGGTACCGTCACCAAAACTCGGCGCAAAGCTTCAGCAGCAATCAACGTGTCGTTGACGATCGCTATTTTCATGTTGAAATTGCTCATAGTTAATTAATTTTCAGTTGCGGGTAGTTGTCGAAGTCGGCCGATCCAGTTTTTTATGCTGCGGCCTTTTCTTTAAAACTGAGATATTGCACTATTGTCAATAAGCCTTTTATGAACAGGCAAGATGCCTGTTCCACAAGAGATGAATTTTTTTGTGGAACAGGCATCTTGCCTGTTCCTGAGAATGGTGTTCGTCGGTCAGTTAAAACTAAACTTGTAGACGGAGGCAGCAAACCGCTTCTCAATTAGCGATCGATACTGTTGGGTTAACACTTTTTCGGGCCCGGAGATCCCCCTAAATCCCCCTTAAGAAGGGGGACTTTGAGTGCTTCCGGTTCCCCCCTTCTTAAGGGGGGCTAGGGGGGATCTCCGGGCTCGGGGCCAAGCGTATTGAATTACCGATTGAATTACGAACTATCACGCAGCCTACCACTATTCATACCACATTTTGGTCGTATTTTTAGTTTTTAATTAAAAAAACTTAACCCGAGATTTTTTTTCAAGCCTCACCGATTAAATCAACCACCGCATTTAACAGCGTATCGTCGTGAAAACTGCTTTTAGTTAAATAATAATCCGCTCCCACTTCCAATCCTCTGATTCTATCTTGCTCGCGGTCTTTGTAAGAAACAATAATTACCGGAATCGACTTTAGGGCCGAATGATTTTTAATTTGACTAACCAGCTCAATCCCCGTCATGCGCGGCATATCAACATCGCTAATTACCAAATCAAACTGCCCGGTACGCAGAGCATTCCAACCATCCATACCATTAACAGCTATTTCAACCTCATATCCTTGATTTTCTAAAAGTTTGCGCTCTACTTCTCGAACAGTAATTGAATCATCTACTACCAAAACGCGCTTGCGAGTTGTTGATTCAGCAGTTTGTTCGGTTTTACTAACTTTCTGTAACTGACTTTCAGCCAGCAGTTTATCAGTCGATCGCACCAAATCTTCAACATCGATAATCAGCACCGGCGTACCGTCTTCCATAAAAGCAGCCGCGCTGATATCCGCTACCTTACCCAAACGCGGATCTAAAGGCCTGACAACTAAATCGCGTTCGCCCAGAAACTTATCCACAGCTAAACCATAACTGCTAGAGCGATCGCTCACAATGATCACCGGCAGCAAATCCAACTTTTCAGGTGGCGCAGCTAACTCCAACACCTGATAAGCTGTCACCAAACCAATGTTTTGGTTGTCAAGAGTAAAATACTGTCGGTTTTCGGCGATCGCAATATCAGCAGACTCAACCATCACAATGCGATCGATCCGAGTCAGCGGAAAAGCATAAGGTTCCCCCGAAATTTCCACCAACAGCGTCCGAATTACCGACAGAGTTAGCGGCAACTGCAAATGAAAACTCATACCTTTTTCCGGCATAGATGTCGCCCGGAGAATGCCACCAACCTCCTGCACCATACTTTGCACAATATCCAAACCAACACCGCGGCCCGAAATTTCCGTCACTTGACTAGCAGTAGAAAAACCAGGCAAAAACAGAAAATCCATCAATTCCGGTTCAGTCAATTTCGCAGCCATTTCCGCACTTACCATACCTTTCGTGACAATTTTTTGGCGGAGTTTTTCCGGTTCTATTCCTTTTCCATCATCCGAGACGGTAATTGATAGCATCCCGCCCCGATGTGCAGCTTCCAGTCGGATCGTACCTTCAGCCGATTTTCCCGCAGCCAAACGTGCGTCTGGGAGTTCAATACCGTGGTCGATAGCGTTACGCAAAATGTGTGTTAGCGGTGCTTCTAATTTTTCTAAAATATCTCGATCTACCTGAGTAGATTTGCCAACAACTTCAAATTTCACTTGCTTACCCAACTGTCTCGCCAAATCTCTCAGCATTCGCCCAAAAGCTGAAACGCCGTCAGCAAACGGTCGCATATTGCTGGCAATAACTTCTCGGTACAAGCGATCGGACAAGTTGGCAGAACGGCGGGCAAACAGTTCTAGTTCGTTGAGGCGATCGGACAAAATATGGCGGCAATCATTAGCTTTTTTGCGAGCACTGCCGAGATAATCTTCCGATCGCTGATCTAGAACAGAATCGCTTAAAGATTCCTGCAATTTCTCCAACAAATTATAAAGCTGTCCTTGGTTTTTTCTCAGTTTTAATAATGAATCAGCAAACGGTTGCAGCCATTTTGCTTCTACTAAAGATTCGCCTGCCAAACCCATAATTCGGTTTAAGTTTTCCGCATTTACTCGTACTACGCGGTCAGCGGTTTTAGGCTTTTGAGCGTTTTCCCTGAGATTTGAAGGTGCAGGTTTTGCGCTAACAATTTTAGTCGGTCGTTGCTCTACAGCTACTGCTGTAGAATTGGCGACGGGGGAAATTTGACCGCTATTCTTTGTGCGTTGGGAAGCATTATCTTGAGGTTTTGGTTGTGGTGTCGGGGTTGTTTGGGGACTCGTTGCTTCGGCAGATTTTTGTGAAACAACTGCGGCAGTTGTTGCCGATTGTTTAGTTGTTAATAATTCAAGAATCTTACTTATATCTGCGACAATATTATCTATTTCTGCCTCTTTTTCTGCCAGCCAAGCTTCGATTTTCAGTACCGGAATTTCCTGCATATTTACCAGAAAATTTACTCCGGCGAGCAGGGTGTCAATTTGACTGGGATTTAAGCTAGATTTGTGCTTCTGAAGTGCCACAAATGTATCTTCTATCGCCTTCGCAAGTTTAACAACTTCATGGAACTGAACTATTCTGCCAGCACCTTTTATTAAATGAGCGGATTTAACAAGGGAGTCTAAGTCTAAATATTCATTGGGGTTATTTTTGAGCGAGAGTAAAGTTTGGTTTAATAGTATTGATTGTGCTTCTACTTCTCCGGCAAATAAAGCTAACATCGATAAATCAGTTTTAAGCAACCGAGTTTCTGGACTTTCAACCTGTGGCAAATCGGGCAATATTTCATGAGGAATATCAGAATTTAATTGTACGTGGTCTGTTATTTCTGCGGTAAAATCAACAGGTAATTGCGGCTCCCATTCCGGCAGAATTTCTGTTTCAACAATGGTCTCTTGTTCTATTGTTTCTGCTTCATCTGGGTTGCCCAAATCTAATTGTTCGTTATTGATAATTGCTAAGATGGCAGTTTCTAAGGTTTCAATTTGCGATCGATTAACCGGGAGCCAATTTTCGATCTCGGTTTCCGGAATCTGGCTGATTTGGGCCAAAAGGTCGATCGCCCGCAGCATCACATCAATCTTATCAGGTGAGTCTAGGGCGATCGAGCCAGCCTGCGCCGCCACAAAGCAATCCTCCATCACGTGAGCGATTCGCACAGCAGCATCCAGTCCCACAATCCGCGCCGCGCCCTTGAGCGAGTGGGCCGCCCGCATCAAAGATTCCAGTTCAGCCGGAGAATTAGGGTTATTTTCTAATACCAAAATGTTCTCATTTAATACTGCTACTTGAGTGTCCGCCTCCATGCGAAATAAATCCATCATGGAGAAATTGCTCATATCTTGATTGCTCATTTTTTATTAGTCCTTAATTTATTCCAACCCACTTTCGCCCGGTTTTGTTCATGTAGGCGCGAATTCCCTTCGCCCGTTCTTCAACCCGCGGAGGCGGGTTTCGTCTGTGTAGGCGCGAATGACCTTCGCCCGCTTTTATTCGCCAGATTCCATTCACCCAATGCCCAATTCCCAATGCCCCATGCCCAATTCCCAATGCCCCATGCCCTATTCCCAATTCATTAGATAATCTTCTTATTCAACGTATAAAACAGCAAATCATCATCGAGATAACAAACACTTTGCCCCTGCCAACTGATAATCCCTTTAGTATAAGTTTCTGGCACTTTAGAAACAGTAGATGGAACATTTCTGATTTGTTCCGGGAGAATGCGGTGAATGCCGTAAATCTCATCCACTCCAAACACCCAGCGGCTGCCTTCTCTCTCAACAACTACCATCCTTTCGTAAACAACAGGACTAATATTTTGTCGGCTAGCATCTGCTGCTTCCAATCCCAAAAGTGCTTTTAGGGAAACGCACAACTGGATTTCACCGCGAATATTCACCAAGCCGATAAGTATATTATTACTGCGGTGTGGCAAAGTGTGGATAACAGAAATCTGCGTCACTTCCTTAAACAGCGCCGCCGGTAAAGCCAACCATTCGCCGTTAAGCCTAAAAATACCTACAGATATAGTACCCGCAGCCGTGACGGCGTTAGTTACTCCTTGACTCGATCGCAATAAATTAGTCCACTCTTCCAGATATCCAGTCGGCAATTCCTGTTCCAGCAAACTCCGGCCCGCGTCGGAATAGACTGGACAGTTGCGGCAGTGAATAAATGTTTTTAATTGAGGACAAGTGCGATCGCCCCCAACTCCGATCCGATTCCAGCAATCATCAGTCATTCGATTTTAGATTTTAGATTTTAGATTTTAGATTGTAGGGTGTGCACCGCGCACCAGTTTGTAGTTTGTAGTAGTTTGTAGGGTGTGCACCGCGCACCAGTTGATTTAACTAACCGTAGGGTGGCCAGCGGGGAGAAATGTTTAGTTTTGCGATCGTCACATTCAGCCCTCGACCGCACCCTACAATAACTATTGTACAAAAAAATAGATTTTAGACTGAGCCTTGCTACACCTGTTATTCTTGTGACATACTCCCACGTCAAGCCTCGTGGTGCTATGACGTGGGCATCTTTGCAGCCCGATGAAGGGTATCCAAAATTTCCTTCGCGGTACTGTCATCTATAGTTCCTACTACAGAAAGATTCCCACTACGGCGTTTTATTTTGGGGAAAATGTCCAACCCCAATTTCTTCAAATTAATCGAAGCGTTGATATCGCGATCGACCATTAAAGAATGTTGCTCGTCCCAATAGCTTCGCATACCGCAATCGGTGAAAACGATTTCATTCCGATAGCACAGAAGCATTGAGGTATAAGCAGGTTTTTGCGGAACGACGGCTGATCCAGCTTTTTCGGCTATGTATTCCAGCGTCTTGAAAAATTGACCAAACGCAGCATCCAGCCAAGACTTGTTTAGTCCTGATTTGGCTGATTGACCGTTTGGGAGGTAGTTACCCTCATCCAGAAAGCTTAACTTTATTCCGCTTCGTTAAGCCTTTTAAGTTCAAATCTTCGTGAAAAAAGAATTTAGCTCCAGACCTGACAAGTTTGTGAGCTGTTTTATAGTGGAAGTCTTGGCGAGAACGCGCTATTTTTTGGTGCTGTCTCGCTTCTTTTTTTGCTAATTTCCGTCGGGCGCTACAGCCACGCTTCCGCTTATTCCGCTTTTTTGAAATGCGGTCTAACTTAGCTTGGTTTTTGCGAAGCGGTTTCAATGAAGGCAACTTTTCGCCCGATGACGTTGCTAAATAGACATCTTCATGCAGCACCGCATCTAACCCAATTGAGTTATCCCAGTTTGGGGTAACTTTGTCAGAAATAAACTGGGGTACTGAAGCGTCTTCAAGCATTATCTGGGCGAACCAACCATCAGCCTTTCTAGTTACACTAATTTGCTTGACGGTAAATCCATCGGGGATTGGGCGGTGCCTCCGAACTTTTATCACGCCCAACTTCGGCAATCGGATATAAAACCAATTCTTGCGAACCAACTTAATCCAATCGCTGTTAGCCGTAGAAAAAGTCATCGTCCGGTAATCAGCTTCAGTCTTGAATCGGGGTTTACCCGATCGACCGCCTTTACTATCCCCTACTATAAACCGTTCAAAGGCTTTATCTACTCGTTTAGAAACATCTTGCAGGATAGTTGAATCTACCTGCTTGAAGTCCAATAGCTCACCACTGTGGAAGACTTTTACTAGGTCTTTTTTGAGGGCGGGCAATTGTTGCTTTTGAGAGTAGTAGTTGGGCTTTTCGCGAGGCGCAGAGATGCTAGCAACCAATGGACAAGCATTTATAGCAGTGCGGTTTCTTTCCCACCAATCAAATCGATCGCCTAGCTGTCTGTTGTACCAATAGCGACAAATTCTCAACCAATGGTTGAGGGTTAATTTTTGATTGGTGTCGGGATAGAACTGATACTGATACGTTACTTTCATTGCGCTACGACCTTTACGCATTTGCTGGTCATAAAAATACCAGAAAATACTAGATAAAGTCAAGTAGTAATTTAATAATTGTGTCGAGTAATGATGCTAGCAGATAAAGATTTGTTGATCTCGTCATCCACACCTTCATTGCTCGCCCGCTATGCTGACGAGGACATGAAGATGTGGAATCCTCGGTTCACGCGCCTTTCATCCCACACTAATCGAAGCGATATAGTGTGGGGATTCCCGTCTGACTAGCTAAAAAAACCGACTCGATCCGCCGACTCCCTATTTACTTTAAAAACGCTAGCATTTCGTGGCGTAAACCGAGTGTAGCATCATTAACTTGCCCGATCGCCCCATTGATATCCCGGAGCGCCGACGCAGTTTGCGAAGAAGCCTCACTCAACTGCACCATCGCCTCGCTAATTTGCACAGCACCCTGAGACTGTGCATCCATCCCCTCATTCACCTCTTCAAAACGCGGAGTCAAAGCTTGCACCCGCTGGATAATCGATTCCAACTGCAAACTAATAGTTTGCACATCTTCCACCCCGCGGCGCACCTCATTAGTAAACTTATCCATTTCCATCACGCCAACACCCACCGCAGACTGCATTTCTTTAACCATATTTTCAATATCCAAAGTAGCCACCGCCGTTTGATCTGCCAGTCGGCGAATTTCCCTAGCCACCACCGCAAAACCCAACCCGTACTCTCCCGCTTTTTCCGCTTCAATAGCCGCGTTGAGCGAAAGCAAATTAGTTTGATCTGCCACCTTCGTAATCGTCGTGATAATACTGTTAATATTATTAGCTTTTTCGCTAATAACTCCCAATTTACCCGAGATCGCACTGGTAGAATCTGCTAATTTATTCATCGTGGATTCCATGCGACCAATTTCTTGTTTACCGCCGCCGGCAGATTGAGCAGCTTGGTGGGACATCTCCGAAACTTCATCCATTGTCCTCGCCAGTTGCATAGCAGTAGCAGCAATTTCTTTAGCCGTGGCTACTACTTCATTAGTCGAAGCCACTTGTTGATTCATCGTCGCTTCCAATTCCTTGCCGGAGGAGGCAATTTGGTTCGTAGATCCACTAATTCTGAGGCCCGACAGATCTATTTGATTTTCCAGAGTTTGGGATACCGTACTCGTGAGAAACAGTCCAAACAGTCCAGCCGTTAGCGGCCCGAGAATCATGCCCAAAATTACCCAGAATGTGGTTTGACTAATATCGTTTTTAGACTGCTGTTTAGCTAGTTGTCCCGTTGTTTCATTGATTTTGAGGTCTTCCAAGATTAAGTTAGTAGCTGATTCAAACGAGGATCGATTCGCTTTGGCGCGATCGCTCAATTGATTGTAAAACGCCCCAGCCCTTCTAGCAGCCTCGATATCGGGCGACTTAGTATTCCCTTGGCCAATCAGTTCGATCTGCCTTTTAAATGGGTTGAGAATTCCTAAACTCTCAAATCTTTTATTTAAATCTAAAAAAGCTTCGTGATTTTTCTTCCAGATATCCCATTTAGCCTGCAATTCTTTGTATATCTTATCTTCCTCCGCAGTTCTGGATGTGGTTTCATACTCTTTGAAACCCTCATTAATCTGCTCCCAAGCTTTCTGAATTCTCGTCAACTCACTTCTCCTTTCCTCTGGGCTGAGTTCCAGATCCAGTAATGCCCGTTCCGACGACTCAATTTGCGTTTGTCCTTCATTAACTTTCCACAATCCACTAACGCTCGGCAGGCTATTGTTAGCTAGCGTATCAATATGTCCACCTAGCCGATAAGTGCCACTCCAACCAATACAAGCCACAGCTAAAACAATCACAGCTAGAAAAATAAATGCAGCATTCAGGCGCTTTTTAAAACTGATATTTTTAAACATTTTCTACATCCTTATTGCTTACTTTAAACCGAGAAATTTCTTGACGCAAACCTTGAGATGCCTCATTTAATTGAGAGATAGCACCGTTAATTTCGCGCAATGCGCCCGCCGTTTGCGACGACGATTGACTCAGATACACCATCACCTCGCTAATTTGCTGAGCGCCTTCCGATTGAGCCTCCATACTCTGATTTACCACTGAAAAACGCGGAGTGATAGCCTGCACCTGCTCGATAATTTCAGTCAGTTGCCAGCTCACACTTTCCACATCCTCAACGCTATCATTTACTTCTTCAGTAAACTTGTTCATTTCCGTCACCCCAGTAGAAACTGCTGCCTGCATTTCTTTAACCATTTTTTCAATATCTAAAGTAGCAACAGCAGTTTGATCGGCTAAACGCCGAATTTCTCTAGCAACTACAGCAAAACCCATACCATATTTTCCTGCTTTTTCTGCTTCTATGGCAGCATTCAAAGAAAGTAAATTAGTTTGGTCAGCTACCTTGGTTATTGTAATAATAATTCGACTAATATTATTAGCTTTTTCGCTGATGTTGCTAAGTTGGCTAGAAATAGAAGTTGTGGCGGTTGATAATTCCCGCATGGTATTTTCCATGTGGCTTAAATTCCGCTGACCGCCCTCTGCTGCTATTGTGGTAGTTTGGAAGGTAGAAGTAATTCCCTGCATTGCTTGCTTCAGTTGTCGAGAAGTAGCAGCTATCTCTTTTGTAGTAGCTTCCACCTCTCTAATCGAAGCTGCTTGTTTGGCGATTACTTCCTCCAATTCCTTGCCAGAGGCAGCAATCTCATGAGAGGAAGCAGTTACTTGAAGGCCAGAATTTTGTACTTGCCCGATCAAGGAACTTAGGCTTTGAGTCATGCTTTGGAATCCGGCGAGTAGTTTGCCAACTTCTCCCTGATAATTTGCTGAAATATTGGCAGTTAAATTGCCCGCCGATACCTCTTCTGCAACTTTTACTGCTATTCCCAAGGATTGCGCGATATTCCGGATAATTACCCAAGAAATTAACACCCCAACTCCGACAATAATCAAAGTGCTCGCCCCAGCAAAGTAAGTTGAAAAAATTTCAGCTTCCTGGGCGAATTTCTTTCTTTCATCCAAGAATCGATTTTCAGTTTCTTTGATTTCTGTGATTTTACCCCTCAACTTCGCCATAATTTCTAGTCCTGTTCCAGCACTTACTATTTTTTTTACCTCCTCTTCTCGACCAGATTTGCGGAGTTGAATAGTTTTTTCTAAATAATCGATTCTTTCTCTAATCAGGATTTGCAATTGACCGAGTTTTTCTTGTTGTGTCGGATTTTTCATCTTCTCTCTCAACTCTGCTAGTTGCACGTTAATGCTTGCATTTGCTTCATTGTATGGCTCTAAAAAATTCTCTTTTCCCGTGTACAGATAGCCGCGCTGACCAGTCTCAGCTTCCAGCAAAAGCATATCTAACTGTGCCAATTCTTGCAAAATTTTATGGCTCGAAGTAACGTTATCTAAAGACTTAACTAAAGTATTTTTAGTGTGTTGTGCTACAATATTTGCTATAAGTATTAACGTAAAGATTGTACCAAACCCCCTCCACAAAATTTGTTGAATAGTTGAATTTTTCTGCACTTAATTTACCTCTTTTTTGCCTGCTACAAATAACGAATAAAATTTGATATTTTAGATTTTAGATACTGACGACTATTCGGTGTGAGTAACTATCAATTGACTTTGAATCGCGAAATTTCGTGGCGCATCCCCTGGGCTGCTTCGTTCAAAAGGCCGATCGCACTATTGATTTCCCGCAAAGCATCAGCCGTTTGCAGGGAAGTTTCGGCCAACTGCGCCATAGTTTCGCTAATTTGCTGAGCTCCTTCCGATTGAGCTTCCATGCCTCTATTTACCGAATCGAAGCGGGGAGTGAGAGATTGTACTTGCTGAATAATTTCGGCTAATTGCACGCCGATGTTACGAATATCTTCCATCCCTTTGCTGACTTCATGGGAGAATTTATCCATTTCCATCACCCCAGTAGAAACGGCTGACTGCATCTCTTTAACCATGTTTTCAATATCGAGTGTGGCAACGGCTGTTTGGTCGGCTAGGCGGCGAATTTCGCGGGCGACGACGGCAAAACCCATGCCGTATTCTCCGGCTTTTTCGGCTTCGATCGCTGCATTTAAGGAAAGTAAATTAGTTTGATCGGCTACTTTTGTAATCGTGGTAACAATGCTGTTGATATTGTTGGCTTTTTCGCTAATGATTCCGAGTTTGTTAGAGATAGAAATGGTAGCATTTCCCAAGACTTTCATGGTATTCTCCATGCGAACTAACTCTTTTTGACCTGTGCTAGCTTCGCGGGCAGTTGACTCTGCCATGTGGGAAACTTCATCCATCGTTTTTACGAGTTTACCACTGGTGGCTGCGATTTCTTTGGCAGTAGCTACAACTTCGTTGGTGGATGCTGCTTGTTCGTTGACTGTGGCTTCTAATTGTTTGCCAGAAGCGGCTATTTGGGTGGCTGATGAAGTGATTTGTATGCCCGATGTTTGCACTTGTTTGATTAATCCGGCCAAACCGCGATTCATGCTGCGGAAGGAGTTCTCCAATTTGCTAATTTCGTCTTTGGTGTCGCTGACATGAACTTCTCCTGTTAAATCGCCGATCGACATTTTCTCTGCTACATCCACCACTCCGGCAATTTTAGCCCCTAACGGTTTGGCGATCGTATTGCTAAAGTACAGTCCAAACAGTACGGCCGTTAAAGGGCCCAGCAGCGTGCCTAAAATCACCCAGAACCGAGTTTGACTGATATCTTCGGTGGCAGCTTTGCCTGAGTCTGCTGCTAATTGGCGATCGTAGTTCAGGAGTTCCAGCATTCCCTCTGTCGCAGCTTGAAATGTAATTACTTTCTCGTTCAAAGCTTTGTCGTTCATTCTGTTAAGCACCTCAACTGCTGATGCAGCAGTTGCTAGTTCAGGTGATTTAGTTTTACCCTGTTTGAGCAAATCAATTTGGATTTGCCGGGGATTGACAATGCCTATTCTTTCATATTCTTTATTGAGTTCTTGGAATTCTTTGTGAGCCTCAGTCCACTTTTGCCACAGCGGTTTAAATTTTTGATAAAGTTTGTCTTCTTCCTCGTTGCGCCCAAGTTTATCGTACTCTTGAAAACCTTGATTTATCTGATTCCAAGCATTATTTATTCTCGCGATTTCTCGGCGTCTTTGGTCAGCATTGATTGCTTCGTTGAGCAGCATCCGATCGGAAGACTGCACCTGTGTTTGTCCTTCGTTGATTTTCCACAAAGCGACGGTGCTGGGATAAGCATCGTTGGCGATCGATTTCAGGTGCCCGGATAGCCGAAAATTTCCGCTGGCGCCGACTAAAGCTACAACAAGCACGATCGCCCCCATGAACACAAACGCAGCGATCATGCGTCTTTGCAAAGTCATATGCTTAAAAATATTGTCCATGCTTCGATTCTCAGTTATTACCAGAAAGAATTGGTTGAAAGCCTCTCCCTTTGAGGGAGAAATTAAACTCAGACTATTAATTACTCCAATCCTCTTCCTTGTAGGTAGAGGTCGCCCTCAACTGTCAACTGTCAACTATCAACTGTCAACTGTCAACTGAATTCTTAGGCTATTTTTCCATTCGCTGAATGCGCCGGCGGACGATCGCAGCACCGGCAATATCTCCTCGCTCTTCTTTGAGCAAAGCTAGGTGAATTAGTCCTTCATAGTGATCCGGCTTGAGGTAAGTTGCTTTTTGGAAAGATTGCTCAGCTTGTTGGCGATCGCCCCTTGCTTGATAAACTTGGCCCAATAAGACGTAAGCATCAGCATTCGTGGGATTTTGACTGAGGTAAGTTTCGCACAGTTTGGCTGCTTCCTGCAATTGTCCGCGATCGGCCAAACGTCGCGCTGCGTCTAAATCCGCACTCGCAGACTTAGCAGGATCTGGTGGTGGGGCGATCGCCCGAATTGGCAAAATCCCCGAATTCTCATTCTCTCTCGGATATTTTTGATGGGAAGTAGAGGATTTACTGTTAATACTTGGCAACTGATCGTTGCGAAGATTTTCCCTATTTCCCGCGTGTTTAAACTCTCGAACAATCCGCGAATAACTGATATTAGTCGGCTCTTTTTTGACCTGAACTTGCGGGCTGTATGGAATATCTGTTTTGCGGTAAGCAAATGCTAGGGAATGACGCACCGAGACAAATTGAGGAGGCAGTTTCTGCCCGCTTTCTGAGTGACCCAAAAATAATATTCCTGTTTTGTTTAACAATCGATTTAACAGTTGAATGGTCTGATTTCTGCCTGTTTGATCGAAATAAATTAACACATTGCGACAAAAAATTGCATCGTAAGGAAGTTGGTTAGATAAAAAATAGCTATCTAGAATATTACCCTGAATAAAATTAACTTTCCTTCTCACCAAGTCGTTCAACTGATAAAGATCTCCCGGCACCGGAGTAAAATAGCGATCGCGAAAATCTAAGTTTTTGTCGCGGAAAGAGTTTCTGCCGTAAACTGCGCGCTGGGCTTTTTTGAGAGCAACTTTGCTGATGTCTGCCGCATCGATGCTGAAGTTGATCGGATTTAAACCAGCGTCTAGTAGGGCGATCGCGATCGAGTAAGGTTCCTCTCCCGTCGAACAAGGAAGGCTCAACACGCGCAGGGTTTTGCCGGGATTTTGTGGAAACCATTCCGAAAGCGCGTAGCGGCTCAAAAAAACAAAAGGTTCGCGATCGCGAAAAAACCAAGTTTCCGGTATCACGACAGCTTCGATTAATTCTTCCAATTCTGGAGCGGATGTTTGCAATTTTGTCAAGTAAATACTGATATCCGTTAAACTGCAATCTTCCATCCGACGGTTAACGGCTCTAGTAATTGTATTAGACCCAATAGTCAGGGCATCTAAACCAATTTTTTGTCTGAGTAGAGCTTCAATTGCTACTTGTGTCATTGATTTTAGCTCGTATGACAGTTGACAGTTGACAGTTGACAGTTGACAGTTGACAGTTGACAGTTGACAGTTGACAGTTGACAGTTGACAGTTGACAGTTGACAGTTGACAGTTACCAATTACCCATTGCCAATGACTAATGACCAATTACCCATTGCCAATGACTAATGACTAATGACCAATTACCCATTGCCAATGACCAATAACCAATAACCAATAACCAATAACCAATAACCAATAACCAATAACCAATAACCAATAACCAATGACCAATGACTAAATCTCAGTCTTCCTGCTGGGGAAGCAGATAAGTTTTTTGGGATTCAGGCAGCAGATGTTCTACCCTGACAAATTGAATCATACCGCGATCGTCTGCAATCATTTCTCCCAAATAAGGAGTGCTGTCAATCTTAATGCCGGGACTAACAAATTCGGTTTCTGGTTTGTCGAGAGTTTCTGTCACCCGTTCCGCCATCAGCCCTAAAATTAGGGGGCCGTGCAAACTGTGGTTGTTCCCCTCAGAAGTATTGGGAAACTGGCAATTGACTAAGACAATGCGCGTGCTCAAGTAAGCGCGGGCGGCCGTCCCCTGTATCATTTGGCACAAATCAATGACCGGGACGAGATGTCCTCGGTAGTTAAACAAGCCGGGAATGTATTCCGGCGCGTTGTGGAGTTTTTTCAAGGTGACAGTGGGAACTACTTCGACTACGCGCCTGCTATCGAGGGCATAGCGATCGTCCCCGACATAAAAAAGTAACATCAACATAGGGATACCATTGGAGATTTTAGATTCTGAAAGTCGGTCGAAAAAGCATTTTCAGAAATTTCGCTTAGTTTTGCAACAATTACGATTCTTTTGGAATTCTAGAGCTATCTTGGAAAAAGTGTATTTTCTGGAGACTCAACTTCTATGGGTTGGTTTAAAAGACTGTTTGGAATGGAAAAGCCTGAAGAGCAGGCTCAACCGATGGCAGAAGTAGTACAGCAAGCTGCCGAAGCACAATCGATTGCTCCTGCTAAAGTCGGCCCAGACGGAAATTTTGACGAAAGCGGCCTGGCGAAGCGGGTGGCCTTGGCTTTTGACGGCGATTCAGAAGTTGCTGATATCGAGACTGTTTGGGTTGCTCAGCTCAGCGGCACGGTTGTTCTCAAGGGTCAAGTTCCCAGTCAGGAAGTTCTTGACAAGTTGGTGGCCATTGCCTCTGCTGAAGAGGGTGCGACGGGCGTGCAAACCGATCAAGTGACAGTCGGGTAGTTCTTCGGATCTCGATCCGTTTCGTTCTGAGTACGATCGAATTAGTCAAAGCTCGATTAAACCCGCTATGGCGGGTTTTTTCCTGCCTTCTCACCCTCAAAATATTAATTTTTGTAAATAAGCGCGCTTTACTTAAAAAACAGTATAATTGAATACAGAAACTAAATAAGTTTTAGGTAACAAAAAGCAAACCTGACCTGACCCCGCCCAAAAACGGGTACAAGCCGGGACACTCATGAGGGTCGATCGCAAAATTTTAGACCAAAGTCCCAGCTACCAGATTCATCTGTGAAGTAAATCTAAAATCTCAAATCTAAAATCGACTGACGATCGTTTTTATCTCAATATAAGGATCGAAAAATATGAAACTCACTTATCGCGGTGCCAACTACGAGTACGACATTCCGACAGTGGATATGATCGAAGGGGAAGTCGCGGGCAAATATCGGGGTCAAGACTGGAACTATCGGTATCCGAGACACCTAGCTGTCCCCAAAAAATACGGCGGTATCAACTCTACCACAAAGCGAGATTTTCAAGCCCAGCAGCAGGTCACAACAGTTGGCGCAGCTTGCGCGGCGGTTGAATCTGCACCAACTGCTGCGGATTTAGCCCAAGTTCACCGGGTGCATATTTGCAGTATTCTCGATCGACGGAAACAAGTAGCCACAGCCAAAGGTGATGAAAGATTACTGCGCTTGCTAGAAAGAGAGTGGCAGCAAATGGCCTGTTAGGAGATAGCTTGGGAAAATTACAATCCCCGGTTCAATAACCAAAAAATAGCTTTGATCGTTCGGACTTCAGTCGGGAGCATCTCATTTTTGCAAAAAGCATTTTTTATTGTAGTGCGAGCGTCCTCGCTCGCGAGTTTTTATAGCTCGCGAGCGACGACGCTCGCACTATAAATACAAAACTGAGATACTCCCCTTCAGTCCGCATAAATCAAAAAACTCGCATTCCTCACTACAGCACCTCGATCGCGCTTAACTAACCGAAGATAATATAAACTACGATCTTAAATTCAGCATCAAAAGCAAGTCAAGAAAGTGACAAAAATCCAACTTGCCTATCCCAAAATTCCCGACAGCAAAAACGCTCCGTTAGATAAGTGCACAGCCTTTGAAAAGTACGATGGCACTAATCTGCATTGGGTTTGGGAACAGCAACTGGGCTGGTATGCGTTTGGAACACGTCGCGACAGATTTGATTTAGACGATCGGGGAATTGCAGAATTTAACGCTGCACATCCGGGTTTGGAGGAAGCGCCGCAGATTTTCGTCAGAGACTTCGCGAAATCTCTGGAAGTTGTATTTCAGGCGAACCCAGAATATCACAGCCCAGAAATCACGGTATTTACAGAGTTTTTTGGTGCTAGCTCATTTGCAGGAATGCACAAACAGGAGGAACCCAAAAATTTGGTGCTGTTAGACGTGCAGGGCGATCGAGGTATTGTCGATCCAGAGCAATTCCTTCGAGATTTCAGTTTAGTAAACATTGCCAGAGTTGTGTATCGCGGAAAGTTGACAGGCAAATTTATCGATGAAGTCCGTCAAGGAAAATACGGTGTAGCCGAAGGAGTTGTTTGTAAAGGAAAGGATAAGGCTAACAGTATCTGGATGGTCAAGATTAAAACTATGGCTTACATGAAAAAACTGCAACAAGCGTTTAAAAATGATTGGGAGACATATTGGGAATAAAATAGCGTTCGCGATACCACGATTTTGTAGAGCGGGTTTGCCAAAATATAGCACTCCTAAATGATTCATGAAGATTTGTAGGGGTAGTGCCTTTCTTTGCCTACCCCCTATCTATCGGGTAACCACCAGGGTGGTTTTATAGTCATCATAGAAATAGGTACGTAGTTGGGCTTCAGCCCTCTTTATCTATATGTCTAAAGAGGGCTGAAGCCCAACTACGTACCTTACGGGCCCGCGAGCCCCTACAAGAATTATGCAAATGATTTAGGATTGCTATAAATCGAACACGATCTCAAGGGCGAAACCGATTTAAATAACTGAAACTGGTTCCAGCACTTTTTGCTGTTTTGCGCGATCGATGGTTTCTAGCTGTTGCAGCAGTTGCGCTTTCACTTCATGACGGTAATTAAAGAAATGTTCGCCTAGGCCTAAAAAAGTCATGTAATCGTAGAATAGACGAGGTTTAATCAGAGCGATCGCCATCATTTGCCACCAGAAACGAAACCGCGTCGAACGCATGACACCCTGACGCCAACAAACAGCCAAAAAATAGAACTTAATTGGGGCAATACTTAAGTGGATAAAAGCCCACTATAATAATTAAATACTCACATCGAAACGGCTAAAATATAAAGAGATTATGTATTATTTATTTAATTGCTCCTTGATTCTTAAACAAAAACTTATAAAATCTTGAAAATTCAGTAAATGATCTGAATTTGCCTCAACTCTTGCCATCAGTTGTTTAAGATAATATTCTTCTTGCACTTCTCTCGGTCTAGGTTTACTATAAGAAAAATGCGTTTTTGAAGCCAAACTACGTTCTTTAAAAATTTCTCTAAGATAACCTTCATGAAACAAAGCTTTTGTTTTATATCCAAAAATATCCTTTGTATTTTCCCCATCTTGAACAAATTCACTCGCTAAATCTTCAGGATTATCTTGACTGACATCAAAATATTTAATATATTGCTTCAAAATTTCATTATGTTGTGGATTTCTCACAAAAAATTTTCGATTTCCTAAAAACCAAGTTTCCAGACAAACTTTCTGCACAATAACTTCGAGTTGACAATTTACCGGTAGAGATTGAAAAGGTTTATCTTTTAATTCCGACTTAATTTGCTCATCAGCTTCCGCTTGTTTCTCCGAAACTGTAAAACGATCTGCGTCTGTGAATAAAACCAAGTAATTATATTGAGGAAATAGGTTGATTTCTTGGATAGCATTAGCAGTAACTCTATAGCAACTGGGAACGCCCATATCACTTTCATAATAATAATTATTCTGAGTTGCCGCATCAAAACTATCCACTTCCGTCAATTCTGGAAGCAGCACAGATAACCACTTTTTATAAACAATCGGTTCTGTCTTTCCTTCAAATACAAAATACAAATTCATACTACGATTGTTTTTCGAGAATTTTGTTTAACTGAATAAATGCGTCTTGTTTAGATTTACCTAGATGATAATCCGAGGCATTACAGGTTTTAATGTGTCCGCCTTGTCGGGTAACAATTTTCCAATATTCATAGGGAATATTATTGATAATATAAGGATGATGACTGGTGGCAATAAATTGCAAGGTTTTATTTTCGTGAATCAGGTCATCAGTTAAGATATCAATACAATTAATCCCTAAGCTGTTCTCAAATTCATCAATCAATATTACCGAACCTTCATTTGAAAGAAAAATTTCGCCAAGATGAATAATTGTACGTAACATACCCGAAGACATCCTATCTTCCCTAATCCATTTAGGCACAGATTTCTCTTTGATAGAAATAACAGGGACAAATATATCAGCAAATCCTTTGGGGAAGTCGTCTGTTTTAAAAGGCTCAACTCTGACATCTTCGATTTGTTGAAAAACATCAATGAATCTTGACTTAATTGCTTCAAAAATATCTAACTTATTTTCATAAATCAGATATAGCTTAGTTCTAATATCCTCATCGCTATTTACTATGCTCTCTAAGGTTTGATATTTGTTTTTAATCGAGTGCAAAGATTGCTTTGAGCTTCTAAGACGCAGACCGTTGATTGTATGGTCGCGATATTCTATTTTATTTAGAGCATCAAAGGCTTCTTTTATAACACTTTCTTCTTTCAATAGATATATCATTGATTGATGTGAAGAAAGCTTTGGTATTTGGCTATTTTTGAATTTTATCTCTTCTTGATTCCGCTCAACTAATACCTCATTTTTTGAAATCAGTTTTTCATAAATAAATGATGGTTTTTCATTTTCATCTGGGTTTTCTTTTTCAGGATCGTCAAAATTTAGTTCATTGGTTTCAACAGTATCAAAACCACCTTCCCAAATAAATTCAGTGCCGTTTACAGTAGAAAATATGATTTTCCATTCCAATCCATTGATAGCTTTTCCATTGGCTATACGTTTTAAATCGATAATTCCACGCAAGATTTGGGTTTTACCTGCACCTGATACGCCAACTAAAAGAGTTAAATTGGATGAAAATTTAATTTCATCAAAATCCCAACCCAAAAAATGATTTTTTAATTGGAGTGAAATAATTTTCATAAGTTAATTCTTTTTGTTCAAATTGCTAAAAATATTTAAATTGTTGCAGTTGAGCAATATTGTAGCATGGAAGAAAGAGGAGACGATCGCAAAACTTCAACCCTAAAATAGGCTGAAAATCTCTCCCCACTTCCCCCATCACCCCTTAACGCAAACCACCTGCTTCAAAGTCGCCACCACTTCCACCAAATCCGACTGCTGACTCATCACCTCCTCAATCGGCTTATAAGCCCCCGGAATTTCATCTAAAAATTCCTCATCTTTACGGCACTCAACCCCCTCAGTCTGCCGTACAAAATCATCAAGAGTAAATACATTCTTCGCTTGATTTCGAGACATCGATCGACCCGCACCGTGAGAACAAGAACAGTAACTTTCCACATTACCTTTGCCCTTAACAATGAAAGATTTTGTTCCCATCGAACCCGGAATAATTCCATAATCCTCAACATCCGCGCGCACGGCACCTTTGCGAGTCACATACACATCTTCGCCAAAATGTACTTCTTTTTCCGCGTAATTGTGATGACAATTCACCTCTAATAACGGCTTAGTAGATTTGCCACCCGCAACGTGCTTTTGCACAATGTGCTTAAACCGATTCATCATCACATCGCGATTAAAACGAGCATAATCTTGCGCCCACTGCAAATCGTGCCAGTAAGCAGCAAACTCCGGCGTACCTGTTACAAAATAAGCCAAATCTTTGTCAGCCAAACTAATTTCTGCCAGTTTAGCTAAATCTTTAGCAGTGTCGATGTGGTGTTGGGCTAGCAGATTACCGATACCGCGCGAACCAGAGTGCAGCATCAGCCAAACCGAGTTTTCCGTATCAACGCAAACCTCAATAAAATGATTGCCACCGCCGAGGGAACCTAACTGTTTTAAAGCTTTATTATCTTGGCGCTGCACTCCTTGATGCAGTTCCTTGAAATCGCCCCATCTTTGCCAGTTGGTGACAGATTTTTCGACTTCTTTGTTTTCTGCAAATCCGACGGGAATTGCTGCTTCGATATCGAGGCGAATTTGTTTGAGTTTGCCTTCTAATTTGTTGGCGCTGAATGGCATTTTTACGGCCATCATCCCGCAACCAATATCCACGCCCACAGCAGCAGGAATAATTGCTTCTTTTGTGGCAATTACTGAACCGACTAAAGCTCCTTTTCCTAAATGTACGTCGGGCATTAATGCGACGTGTTTGAATACAAAGGGCAAAGATGCTACATTGGTTGCCATCTTGGTCTCTTTGTCGCCCAGGGCGTGATTTGCCCAGGATAATACTGGTTTTGGGGTGGATATTTCTAATTTTTCGTAGGGCATTTTTGTTTAAATATATTTAACTCGATCTACTGTGTAGTATATTTGTAGCACAAATATCGGCTAAGGTCAATAGCCCGATCGCCCAAAACGCGGTTTTCAACCAAAAAACTTACTTCAAACCTCGAATATCCGTTAAAAACCCCGATCGCAGGCAGAAAGTTTGTAGTGAGGACTTCAGTCCTCCAAAAGAGCGCCCTACAAGCTCAACCCGCTCGCAGTGCACACCCTACAGGCTACTTACAGGCGGTTATTTGTCGATCGCAAATATTAGTTGTTTCAGCACATCCAACCGCGAACAGTTCCAGTAATCGATGTGGGAAACGATTAAACCGTCGCCGTTAACCTTCAGTTCGCTTCTACCCGCGATCGCCATTTTCGGTTTCCAAGGTAGAGGCGCGATCCAACTCAGAGTCCAGCGAGTTTGTACAGTATCTCCAGACTGAGAAATATCGTGCAAGTCGAGTTTAATCTGTTGAAAAAAAGTTCCCATAAACCCGATCATTTTTCGGTAGCGATCGACTCCAGTAAATCGATTTACTGGGTCTTCAAAATAAACATCTTTTGCATAAATGCTGTAAGTCTGATTTTCAGGAAATCTGCGGTAGTCATCTTTAAGAATTTCCAGAATATTCATTATTATTAATCATACGCCTTAAATCACTATAATATAATCATACCAAAAAATAGGGTTTCCCATCCGGGTTCCCAGGATTCCCCAAGTTTTTAGAACAGGGTATAAATTCCAGTCTTAAAAACCTTGTCCTCAACTGTCAACTGTCAACTATCAACTGTCAATTATGATCGACCTCTACACTTTTACCACACCGAACGGCCGCAAAGTCTCGATCATGCTCGAAGAAATAGGTTTACCCTACAACGTGCACGTCATAGACATCAGCAAAAACGACCAATTTAGCCCGGAATTCATCGCCATCAACCCCAACAGCAAAATACCCGCTATAGTCGATCGCGATAACAGCATTACAGTCTTCGAGTCAGGCGCCATCCTGATCTATCTAGCCGAAAAAGCAGGCCAATTTCTGCCCACCGACAAACACAAATACTTTCAAGTCATGGAGTGGCTGATGTTTCAAATGGCCAGCGTCGGGCCAATGTTCGGACAACTAAACCACTTCAGACGTTTTGCACCCGAACAAATTCCCTATGCAATTCAACGCTACGAAAAAGAAACCTTGCGCCTCTACGGAGTATTAGATTCTCAACTAGCAAAATACGAATACATTTGCGGCGAATATTCGATCGCGGATATCGCGACTTATCCGTGGGTGGCTATTTACGAATTTCAAGGATTAACCCTCGACAACCATCCCCACCTCAAACGTTGGGTAGAAACCTTGCAGAAGCGTCCCGCCGTTGAGCGCGGTATGGCTGTTCCAGCTATACAAAAATAGCACTTTTTGTAGCGGGCTAGGAGCAACGCCCCACAATCAAATATTCTGGTTTTGGGCGGGCTAGAAGCCCACCCCACAATCAAATATTCTGGTTTTGGGCGGGCTAGAAGCCCACCCCACAATCAAATATTCTGGTTTTGGGCGGGCTAGAAGCCCACCCCACAATCAACTTCACTCTTTCTTTGTGGAACGGGCTTCTAGCCCGTTCAAAAAAATCCCTCAAACCTAATCAGCAAAGTGCTTAATAATCGCTTCAGCAAACTCCGAACACTTTAACTCAGGTACAGGCGGTTCCATTAACCTTGCCAAATCGTAGGTAACTTCACCGTTAGAAATTGCCGCGCCCAAACCCTTCTTAATCAAATCTGCGGCTTCCTGCCATCCCATATATTCTAACATCATCACCCCCGACAAAATCAGGGAACCGGGATTAACTCGATCGAGACCGGCGTGTTTCGGTGCAGTACCGTGAGTCGCCTCAAAAACAGCACATTCATCACCAATATTCGCACCGGGGCCCATGCCCAATCCGCCGACAATTGCTGCGGCAGCATCTGACAAATAATCGCCGTTTAAATTCATGGTTGCCAAAATTGAATATTCGGCTGGTCGAGTTTGAATTTGTTGGAAAATACTGTCAGCAATCCGGTCATTGACCATGATTTTTTCTTTCCACTTTCCGCTACCGTGACTTTCCCAAATTGCGGACAGAACATCGGCAACTTCTTTACAAATTACTGCTTGTTTTTCCGGAGTCAAAGCATCGTAGCCCGGATCTATTTGGCGGGCATTTTCTTCTAAGCTAATCTCGGAATTGTGCTCTTTGTTGCCGAGAATCCAGGACTCTCTTTCTGTTACGCAATCAGCACGAAATTCGGTGGTTGCCAACTCGTAACCCCAATCTCGGAAACCTCCTTCGGTGTATTTCATGATGTTGCCTTTGTGCACCAAGGTTACTTGCTGCTTATCTTTTGGCAACCGCAAAGCGTGGGTAATTGCCCGCCGCACTAAACGCTGAGAACCACTTTTGCTAATTGGTTTAATGCCGATCGCAGAATCGAGGCGTATTTGTTTTTTGCCGTGTTCTGGCGTTGCAGGAATTAACTCATTGTTGAGGTATTCAATTAGTTTGTTACCGATTTCGCTGCCTTGTTTCCATTCAATTCCCAGGTATATATCTTCTGTATTTTCCCGGTAAATAATTACATCTAGCAGTTCGGGAGTTTTGTGCAGCGATGGGGTGCCATCGTAATATTTGCAGGGCCGCACGCAGGCGTAGAGGTCAAATATTTGGCGCAATGCTACGTTGAGCGATCGAATTCCGCCACCTACTGGGGTTGTCAGCGGGCCTTTGATGGCGACGCCGTACTCTTTGATGGCATCTAGGGAATCTTGGGGTAAATACTGGTAAGTACCGTAGACATCGCAGGCTTCGTCGCCTACGTAAATCTTGAACCAGTTGATTTTCCGCTGGCCTCCGTAAGCCTTTTCTACGGCAGTATCCATGACTTTCTGGGATGCTGGCCAGAGGTCTACGCCCGTACCGTCACCGCGTATGAAGGGGATAATTGGGTCGTTGGGGACGATCGGCGAACCGTCTTTGAATGTAATTTTAGAACCAGTTGTGGGGGCTACAATCTTTTCGTACATATCTTAACAGTGCGGATAGCAATTCTCCTTATTTTGCCACGATTATCTGTCTAAACCTCAAATTTTTCTAAATAATTGCCAAAAATTTGGATGACTTTATTTTTTACCGCACAGCAAAGCAGATGAACGCAGATAAACGCAGATTCTTTTGATGATGTCTTTATTTGCGATATTTTTCCTTCTGCATATTCTTTTTCACAACCCACAAAATAAAGCCGATGACAATAGTCACGGCAACTATTTTGGAAACGGGAGCGAGGTAATCATCTACAAGTGCATAATTTTCACCTAATTTATATCCGGCAAAAGTGAGGAAACTCACCCACAAAATTGTGCCGATTGTTGAGTAGACTAAAAACGGGATTAAAGCCATATTGTTGATGCCGGCGGGCAGGGAAATCAGAGTGCGAACTCCCGGTACCAGGCGACACAAAAATACGGCTTTGTTGCCGTGTCTGTTAAACCATCTATTTGATTTGTCAATATCTGCACCGGATACTGTAATCCATTTGCCATATTTGTCTGCTAAATTTCTCAAGCGTTCTTCGCTCAATAATTTGCCGGCATAGTACCAGGGAAGTGCTCCGAGAATGGTGCCGATTGTCCCTGCTGCGATCGCCAGGGTTAAGTCCATATCGCCCTTCGATGCGGTGAATCCTGCCAGCGGCATGATCAATTCTGAGGGGATCGGCGGGAACAAATTTTCTAAGAACATCAACAGTGCAATGCCGAGATAGCCCATCGACTGCATTGTGTTAGTTATCCATTCAACCATTTTGATTTAATAATTGGTAATAGGTAGTCAGTAGTCAGTAGTCATTAGTCAGTAGTTTGCTCGTTCCTAGGCTCTGCCCATTGGTGACAACTTAAGACTGAAAGCCCTGAGAAATGTCGTTTTTACCTGAGTCTAGATCCCCCTAAATCCCCCTTAAGAAGGGGGACTTTGAGAAGATTCCGGTTCCCCCCTTATTAAGGGGGGTTAGGGGGGATCTAGACTTCGACACAAACAAGAAAGACTATCGGTTTAACATTAACTTGCCAGCAATGGGATTGCCGCTACAACTCAATACTATGATTAAGTGCCCGAAGTCCAGGAGTTGGTGTACTCAATTTGATCGGGAGTCAAGGTATCAATGTAAATACCCATTGCTTCCAATTTGAGACGCGCGATTTCTCTGTCAACTTCCACAGGGATTGAGTGAATACCTGGCTCTAGTTTGCCTTTGTTTGTGACAAGATGTTCGGCGGCTAAAGCTTGGTTGGCAAAGCTCATATCCATCACGGCGCTAGGGTGTCCTTCGGCGGCTGCCAAGTTGATCAAACGGCCTTCGCCCAAGACAATAATCGACTTGCCGTTATTGAGACGGTATTCTTGAGTGAAAGAACGTACTGTCTTCACGCCAGTGCTTTTTGCACCGAGGGATTTGAGGTCAATTTCGATGTCGAAGTGACCGGAATTGCAAACCATTGCGCCGTCTTTCATGGTGTCGAAATGTTCGGCACGAATGACGTGTTTGTTGCCGGTGACGGTGATGAAAATGTCTCCGACGGTGGCTGCTTCGTCCATTGGCATCACGCGGAAACCGTCCATCACTGCTTCGATCGCCCGAATCGGATCGATTTCGGTGACAATTACGTTAGCGCCCATGCCGCGAGCCCGTTGTGCCGTGCCTTTGCCGCACCAACCGTAGCCTGCAACTACAATATTTTTACCGGCTAACAAGATGTTGGTAGCGCGGATAATGCCGTCTAGAGTGGATTGACCGGTGCCGTAACGGTTGTCGAAGAAGTGCTTGGTGTCGGCGTCGTTAACGTTCATGGCTGGGAAAGTCAGCACGCCATCTTTCAACATCGCCCGCAGACGTACAATGCCTGTGGTGGTTTCTTCGGTAGTTCCGATCAAGTCGGCAATTTGGTTGGGGCGGTGCTGGATCAGGGCTGCTACCACGTCGCTGCCGTCATCGATGATGATGTTTGGACGGTGATCTAGGGCTGTGTTAACGTGACGTTCGTAGGTAGCCGCGTCTTCTCCTCTCAGGGCGAAGACGGAAATGCCGTAGTCTTCAACTAGGCAAGCTGCTACGTCATCTTGGGTGCTCAAGGGGTTGCTAGCGATGAGTACAGCGTCTGCACCGCCCATTTTCAGCGCGATCGCCAAATGAGCTGTTTCTGTGGTGACATGGCAGCAAGCTGAAATACGGATGCCTGCGAAGGGCTTTTCTTTAGCGAAGCGTTCTTGAATTTGACGCAATACCGGCATTTCGCGGCCGGCCCACTCGATACGTTGCTTGCCCAACGGGGCGAGGGATAAGTCTTTGACTTCGTGTTTAATTTTGACGGATGTAGCTACCATTTATGTTATTTCCCAGAAATCATCAAACTTTGTTAGTTTTAGCAGATAAACCCATCAGCGGGCAAGTGCTGTGATTTTAGTCGATCGCGATCGGCGGTGCTTATCTTAAATTTTGATTCTGAGCGATCGACCAATTTGCGATATCAGCACCGAGGAGTAACCCACACAGCCAGAGTCAGTCGATTTTAGATTTGAGATTTTACATTGACTCCACAGATCAATCTGGAATCTTCAACTTTGATCTCAAACCTTACTGTCCGGCGGAGTCAATCTTTTTTGTCAAGTCAATCCGCCTAACTTAACCTAAAATACCGATCGCGAAAAAGCTTGCTGTCTATGCCTTCTTCCTTCTTCCTTCTTCCTTCTACTTATTAGCGCGGCGTTCTTGAATTATATGAATAACTGAAGGCACAAAAGAAAGTACAATTATTACACCAACAATCGGCAGTAAATATTGGTCAACTTTGTCCGGAGGAATCATCTTTCCCAAAAAATAACCGAGTAGAGTCAGCCCCACCGTCCACACAAACCCGCCGATCAGGTTGTAAAACATAAAAGTTTTGTATTTCATTGCCGCCACTCCCGCCACTATCGGTGCAAAAGTGCGGACAATTGGCATAAATCTCGCCAGTACAACTGCTTTTTGGCCGTGTTTTTCGTAGAAGTTTTCGGTTTTATCTAAATATTCTTTCTTAAACAGCCAGGAATCTTCCTTGTTAAATAAGCGACGGCCCCAGCGGTGTCCAGTTGCATAGCCCACATTATCGCCAGCCACCGCGCAGACAAAACACCCAAAAATTAGCGTCCAAATATTCATAGAGTTTGGCCCCGACGCCACAATTCCAGCAGCAAATAGCAAGCTGTCTCCCGGCAGAAAAAAACCGAACAGCAATCCGGATTCTGCGAACACAATAGCCCAAATTCCCAAATAGCCGAAGGTTTTAATCAGTTGCTGCAAATCAAAATTCATCTTTCTGTTTTTCCGGGGAATGAACTCAGCAGTACATATGACATCTCGGATATCATTGTCTGTTGAATATAGCATAAACGAGGGTCAGGCAAAATAATAAATTAGCCAGCGATCGATATATTTACCTAAAAATTTTTAGTTCAAATTTAACAATGGGCGCCATAATTCAACAAATCCAAACTAGCTTGTTAAATCTGCTGGGTCAAGCGATCGAGGCAATGCCTTCAATAGCAGCGGCTGTGGTAGTTATTGTGCTGACGAACACGGCAGCAAAGTTTGTTAGCCTCGCAGTCTCGGCAGCTACTCAACAGACTGTCAAAAGTTTATCCTTGCGATCGCTCTTGGTGCAGATAGCCTTTGCCCTCACTTGGGCGGCTGGCAGTTCGATCGCCTGCGTCATTGCTTTCCCGGCTTTGCGTCCCGGAGACATCATCGGTTTGTTAGGATTGGGTTCAGTAGCTGTTAGTTTTGCCTTCCAAGATATCTTCAAAAACTTTTTAGCAGGCATCTTGATGCTGTTGCACGAACCGTTTCAATTAGGCGACCAGATAGTTGTAGAAGGCTTTGAAGGTACAGTCGAAGAGATTTCGATGCGTTCAACTCAAATTATGACTTATCAGGGAGAGCGAGTGATTGTGCCGAATGCGATCGTCTTTACCAATTCAGTGCGGGTACTCACTGCCATGCCACACAGGCGAACTGACTTGCCTTTAATTTTGGACTACGATACCGAACCTTCCTTGGCAATTGAAACCTTGGTCAAAGCTATTTCTGAAGTCGAAGGTGTTTTTTCGCAACCAACCCCAGAAGTAGATATTTCAGGTCTTAACGATGGTTCTTTGCATCTGATTGTCCGTTATTGGACGCTGCCGGAACTTTTCACAGGTGCGACGGACAAAAACTAGGGCTGTGGTGGCGATTAAAGCAGCGTGCGATCGAGCGGAGATTAAAATTCCTCAACCCGTACCGGTGAATTTGTATGAGTTACACTCCTCGAACAACTCTGCGTCAAATTCAGCTAGCGACGCATAATTAAGGATCGCAAATTAAATAATTTACACAAGTTTGTGGAATGGGCGTCCCGCCCATTCCACAAGAATAATAAAGATTGTAAGTTATTTAATTCTCATTCCTAAGCTACTGCCAGAGTGGGAGAGTGGGAGAGGGGGAGAGAGGGAAAGGGGGAGATGGGGAGATGGGAGCATCTCAATTTTTGCAAAAAGCATTTTTTATTCTAGTGCTGTCCCCGCTCGCGTATTTTATAAGCCAATACGGTTGACTTAACGCTTTTTGACGAATGTCATCTCAGGATTTTCTAGGCAATACAGGCATTTCTTGAAAGTCAGATTGTTCTTAAGTCAACCGTATTGTTTTATAAGGAATGAGAATTAAATAACTTCCACAAGTTTGTGGGATGGGCGTCCCGCCCGTGCTTTTTGGACGGGCGGGACGCCCATCCCACAATAACAATTAAAATTGTAAGTTATTTAATTTGCGATCCTAAGCAAGCGAGTGGGGACAGCACTACAAATGCAAAACAGAGATTCTCCCTGCGAAACATCCTCTTCCCTCTTCCTTCTTCTTTCTTCCTTATTCCTGATGACTACTGACTAATGACTTCTTTCTTCAAGCAAAAGGCGAGCCGATTTCCCATCAGCGCGCCTGAAAATTTTATGCTTTTTTTGTCAAACGTAATCGAACAGATCGTTCCGTTTCAAAAAATTATCAAACTGTCTTGCTAGCGCGGCGGCGGCGGGCTGCAACCAAACCGCCCAAACCGAGAGCCAAACCAGTCATGGTAATCGGTTCTGGAACTGCTTCTGCGCTGACGGTGAAGTCTTGGAAGTCTGCGTCGTTACCGCCACCGCGATCGTCAAAGGAGATCAGAGTGCCTCCGTTAGACAGAGAAGCTGTTCCATTTGTATAGCTTCCAGCAGCTTGGAAAGCGTTTGTTGTTTCTCTGCCGAGCGCTGTCCACAACGAGGATCCGCCAAACACGGCTTGTTGGGTGCCAGCGTTCAATGCCGAGGTCGAGTAGACAGTGCCGCCATCGCCGCTGTTGAGTCCCAAAGTGTAAACTTGATTTGCCAGGAATGTGAATACTGCTGTTCCCGAACCCAAGACTGTATTGCCCAAAGATCCTTTCCATTCGTTCTGGTCGCCATTGTCAGAGGATTTAGTTTCCGAAAACAGCGTGCTAACTAGAGATGTCACCGAGCCCACGCTGTAAATTCCCAAAGAGGAAGTGTAGCCACCGTGAGACTCTTTGAAGTTAAACTTGACATCTGTATTGTTGGCGAAGGTGATACCGTTGGTACCAAAGGAGAAGGCTTGGGCTGGAGATCCTGCCCCTAACAAAGCGGTGGCGACTGCGGTAGCTGTTAGGGCGGATAAGAGTTTGGTATTCATGACCTGATTCCTTGTGTTGCAATAATTAATTAATAATTTCATTATCTGATAGTTTGTGTTTGTTTTTTTCACTTTATGTGAATTTTGACCAACTCTTTATCAAGCCTTTACAATACCTTTATAAATGCTGTCGAGCCAATCGGTAAGCGGGCGATCGCTCCCTAAAAATACACACCAAAAATTATAAAAATTAGGGCTATAAACCTTGCACTCGCGGTCATGCGAGCGCTAACCCCCAACATAGATTTCGGTGAGTTTATCCTAATTTTTAATTTTCTTCCAAGTCTAAATCTTTAACAGCCAACACTTAGGTACAAACACTGTCAGTCTATTTTAGATTTTAGATTTTAGATTTAGTTGCACGATTGAATCTGGGAGATTGAACTCGGGTAGAAAATTTTGGCTTGTACCCTGACGCTCGTGCACGTGGGACGGTACCTGTTTTTGGGCAGGGTCACTGTCTGGGAATCTAACAGTTATAAAAGTTTTCTATTAATCCAGAAACTAGGAATATTTGTTGTTTCCGACTCGCGTATGGGAATTAAAGTAGTCGATCGCTCGGGTAAATTACTTACAAAGTGCGATCGTTTGGTTTAGGTCTTGTGGTTGAACAACACAGAGCCCGCACCGTGATGGATCCCAAAGATGCGATCGAGAGGGGCTTTCTGCTTTGAAAATTGCCAAAAAGCAGATTTCCATCAGAAAATACCATATATAGATGCGCTTGGCAAGCCCTATTCGCGATAGATCGTCAGATCGCATCAAAAAAGACCGCTGTAGCGTTCCTCAGCCCAAGGTTCGCCCCTGCGGTGGTAGCCGTTGCGTTCCCAAAAACCGAGTTGTTCGGTTTCTGTAAACTCCAGGCCGTTAATCCATTTCGCGCTTTTCCAGGCGTAGAGGTGCGGAACTACCAACCGCATCGGGCCGCCGTGATCGGGGGATAGCGGTTCGCCGAAGACGGTGTGGGCGAAAAAGTTTTCTTCTCGGAGGAAGTCGGCGATCGCAATATTAGTAGTGTAGTCGCCGTAGCAGTGTTCCAGGACGTGGAGGGCTTTAGGATCGACTTCTATGCTGTTCATAAAATCCGTGACTTTGACTCCCGTCCACTGCACGTCTAGTTTTGACCAGCGGGTGACGCAGTGAAAATCCGCAGTAAAGTTACTTTGGGGCATGGCCTGGAAGTCAGACCAAGTGAAGGTTTTTGGTTTTGCCAATCCCCAGACTTTAAATTCCCAAGTCTCAATGCTGACGGAGGGTGTATCGCCGTAAGTCAGAACGGGAAAGCCGTTGGCGAGGTATTGACCCGGGGGGACGCGATCGCTGTTATCTGATTCTGGCTTGCGAAAAAATTTGCCCTGCATTTATTCAAACTCTACAGTAAATGACTGCAATCCTCAGTATAACTTAGAGACAACTACAAACAACAGCTTTACCGGTGGATGATTTACCGACTTTGACCGAAATTGCAACGCTTGATTTTTTCCCGTTTTCGCCACCGAAATGATGCTGATGAACATTGGCGAATTATTAAAATATTGCTGCCGCAAGTGGAGTTTGCGAGATCGTTTTAGGATGGCAACCTCAGCGACTGGGGAAACGTTTTCACGTGCAGATTGCCCGAGGATGCGTAGAAAAAATATATTAGAACTGGGAGTGTCGATCGCCTATACTGAAGAGAAAAAATTCACACCACACTAAAACTCAAAAGGCTAGTTCCAGCAGTTAATATTGATTGATGTAGCACAATGATATATCCTACACCAACTACCACGATTCGGCTTTCGCCGGCGCTAAGCGATGTCTACCGAAACATTAGTTAACTGGCTCGAAGAGAACACGGAATTAGGCATATTATCCCGCGATATCTTACAGGCGATCGCGCTGGAAATGTCCATGTCAACTTTTCCCCCGGGATTTCGAGTGGTAATCGAAGATACACCAGTCACCAATCTCTACATCCTAGAAAGAGGACAAGCCGATCGCTACCGCCGCAAACAACCGGGTTTAATGTGGGGGAGTAGTTTGTTACCGGGGGCGATCGTCAATTTATCGGCACTCCAGCGATCGCAAGCTGCGGATAGTAGAATTATTACTCGTACAGAATGTCAATTTTGGGTCATTAGTGCCGATCGCTGGCGCAATTTACTAGAAAGATATCCGCAGATTGTCGAAGCCTACGCCCAACGTTTGGCTGCGAAATTAGAGCAGTTAGAAGCAGAAATCGCCTACGAAAAAGAGCGTCAAAATGCCCTCCGCAGCTATCTAGTACCGCAGGCGAAACGGGGAGTCATTGGGAATAGCCGTTATGCGGTAAAATTGCGGCAACAAATTCGCACTGCATCGAGTGACGCGCGATCGGTATTAATCTCTGGCGAACCCGGTTTAGAAAAAGATAATTTAGCCGCTTTAATTCATTTCGGTTCAAGTCGCCGCAACGAGCCAATTATTCAGATCAAAAGTGCCTTGCTTCAGAGCAATGGAGCAGAATTATTCGGGCGTTTGGGCGGTAAGCCAGGGTTGTTGGAATGGTTGGGAGAAGGGACGTTAATTTTAAATGACGTTCAAGAATTACCCGCTCAATTAAGCCCCCAAATTCAGCAACTATTAAGCCAGGGAACCTATACACCAGTTGTCAGAGAAGGACAAATACCGCGGCCACCGCGTTCTAGCAATGCCCGAATAATTTTAATCTCAGAAATCGTCCAACCCCAGCTAGATAAGCTAACGCAACACAAGATTAAAGTACCGTCATTGCGGGTGCGTAAAGAAGATTTAGAAGCACAAGTCAACTATTATCTCAACATCTTTTGTCGCCAAAAGAAATTAGTCAAGCCCCAAGTCACGCCGGAAGCAATTCGCCGCTTGCAAGCCTACGATTTTCCGGGAAACTTGCAGGAATTGCAGGGAATGGTCGATCGCGCTTTAGTTCAAGCACAAGGAAGTCAGGTATTAACAGAAGAAGTCTTTTGGGCGCAGGCGGCAAAGCAACAAAAATTTAGACTCAATTTATTCAAGATATATCCCAAATTTCGGCAATTTTTACGGAGCGATTGGTATCCCGATCGCGTGAATTATTGGTTTACCACTTGGGTATTTGCATTAGTGGTAACTATCCTGTTTGTTGCTCCCCAAGATCGACAGCATAATTTTGCCCTAAATATCTTTTGGGCTTGGTGGTGGCCGTTAATTTTATTATTATTCCCCATCATCGGGAGATTGTGGTGTGCTTTTTGCCCTTTTATGATTTATGGAGAAATCGTCCAGAAACTATCGCTGAAAATTTTCCCACGAACTCTCAATAAATGGCCGCGCCAATTAGCCGAAAAATGGGGCGGATGGTTTCTCTTCGGAATGTTTACTTTGATATTTCTGTGGGAAGAGTTGTGGAATTTAGAAAATACCGCCTATTTATCCAGTTGTTTGTTATTGCTAATTACGGCGGGCGCAGTAATTTTTTCGCTGATATTCGAGAGGCGGTTTTGGTGCCGTTATTTATGCCCGATCGGCGGCATGAATGGATTATTTGCTAAACTCTCAATTATCGAACTGCGCGCCCAACAAGGAACCTGCGCGGCGGAATGCAGCACCTACCATTGCTATAAAGGAGGCAAAGGTTTTGGGGAAGGATTAACTACGAATGGATGTCCGGTTTATTCCCATCCCGCCCAATTAACCGATAATAAAGATTGCGTCTTGTGCATGACTTGCTTAAAAGCTTGTCCGCATCGATCGGTAGAATTAAATCTGCGCCCTCCCGGAATTGAATTGTGGACAACCCACGTTCCCCACGGTTATGAAGTTGCACTATTATTTCTATTATTAGGCGGAATTTATATCCACCGCTTGCCGGAGATAAATATTTTGTTGGGGCTGGGCATCAATTTAGAACAATTTTTACCACATTTAGGAATGTCAATCGCGGTGTTAATTATTCCGCCGATGATTCCGTTATTTGCCTATGCAGTCATGCAAGCAATTTATCGATTGGGAAAAGCAGAAACTCTCCCATTTAAAATTACTAAACCCCTTTCATTTGTCTGTCTCGCCTACGGATATCTACCTCTAGTTTGGGGCGGTAGTTTGGCTCACTATTGGCGATTGGGTTTGCAGGAAGGCGGGCGAGTGATTCCCGTAGCTTTTGCGACTTTCGGACAAATTAGAGATGATTTGCCGAGTTTTGTGGGAGATCCGGCGGTGATTAGTTTCTTGCAAGGTCTAACTTTAATTGTGTCATTGTTGGTGACGATATTTGTGACTCAGAAAATTGCCAAGCGATCGATTAAATCTTTGATGCCTCAGCATTTAGCGAGTTTGTGTTTGATGGTGAGTTTGTGGTATGCGATCGTGGGAAATTAATGTAAAATAAAACAAGGAGGATTTACTATGACTTCACAACTTCAACAAGCGATCGATCTTGCTCAGTCACTGTCATTGACAGAACAACTTGAACTACTTAAAACACTATCCGATATTATTCAACGCACCCATTCTCTGGAAACTCAAGCTGCAACAACAGAGGAAGATACAGATTTTTCACGTCTCAGCTTTCGCCAATCTTGGGAGCAAGCAATAACCGGACAAACCTTACCCCTTTCTCAACTGTGGGAGGGAATCGACGTTGACTAATTCTCCCCTTGTTGAGATTCGTCTCACACCTGAATTTCAGCGAAAACTGAAAAACCTCGCCAAGAAATACCGCCAAATTCCAACCAATATTCAACCTGTGCTTGAACAATTACAAGTTGGAGAATTTCTGGGAGATAGAATCCCTGACATTGGCTTCCCAGTTATGAAGGTGCGGATTAGAAACAGCGATACTCAAAAAGGTAAGAGTGGTGGTTATCGCCTAATTTACTGGATTTCATCAACCACGCTGATTGTTTTACTGGACATTTACTCAAAATCAGAGCGCGAAGACATTGAGATAGAGGAGATTCGTCAAATTATCAAAGGGTTCAGCACAACTCCTGAAGAAACAGATGCTTGAGTTTTTTCGTTTTAATCACGCAAGTAAGCCAGCTTGAAGCAAACTATGTCAATACCGAAAAAAGGAACAAGAAAAATCCTTGTTGACGGGGAGCCTTTCATCTGGCTCATCCGCAGACAAGCTAGTAATATGCAAGCAGACTACGGTTGCGGAAAGCTTCATGTTGCTGTCGAACACGCTGAAAATTCTGGTTCGGTATTAGTTATTATTACCGATCGACCTCACCCTCAAGATTGTCTTCGATCCAACAAAGTAATACCAGTAACACCCTCTGATGTAGCACAATGGATACGGCAAGCGATGCAACTCGGATGGCAGCCAATGCGATCGGGAATAACTTTTCGCGTGCAAATTGCAGGGCAGTGTATGGAAAAAATATAATGCTTTATGCTGTTGCCCAACATTAAGCATTATATTAAAGCTAATTCAGTTGATTTGGTAAATGTAAACATCGTCTGAAAGTTAAAAGTGTATAATTAAGTTGACAACCACAGAGAACTGCGATGACTATTCTGAAACCCCGTTATAGCAAGCAAGAGTTTGCACGACTTGGCGATGAGATATACGATCGCATAGTGCGATCGCAAGTTGAGCCGAGTAACAAAGGTAAAATTGTGGCGATCGATATTGAGACATCTGCATGGGAGATCGATAGTAACGAGATAGTTGCCTGTAGCCGACTCCGAACAAAGTACCCCACTGCTCAGATATGGATCGTGCGCGTTGGTTCAACCTATGTGCGTCGTTTTGGTGCCGGTCGCATCCAAAAAGCCAAATGATTACAGGAGTAGTTAACGGCGATTATGAACCAATTCTTCGCATATCCATCTACAGCAATAACGGTGAACTATACGAGCGAGATGCTGTTGTAGATACGGGTTTTAATGGCTGGCTATCTCTACCACCAGATTTGGTTGTTATTTTAGGATTGCCTTGGCAGAGACGAGGACGGGCAATACTAGCTGACGGCAGTGAGAGTATATTTGATATCTATGAAGCAACTATTCTCTGGGATAGTCAGCCAGTTACTATACCAATTGATGAAGCTGATTCAGATCCACTTATTGGTATGTCATTGATGGATGGCTACGAGCTAACAATTCAGATTGTAGACAGCGGTATCGTAACTCTCAAAAAAATATAAAGTCTAACAAATTACTACGCTCGATGCTGGGCAACAAAGTTGACAAAGGACGCTAATTGTGATAATAATATTTACACATTCAAATATATATAGCCTTTCTCAAAAAGATGAGGTATGACTGACAGCTTGTATAACCAGTTCAACTAAGAGGGCCCAAGCCCAACAACATACCTCATCTTTCTGAGAACCGCTATAGTTATCGACCCACTCCAAACAAAGAAACCGGGTTCTCAACCGAGATAGAGGGCCTCAAGCAAGTATTTGGATAAAAACCAGGTTGTCGATCGCCACCCGTGCGTAAGTCCTAATCTCCCAAAAATTGTCAAAAATAATTTATTAAATATAAAAAATCATCGCGAACTTATGAGCGAATTATCAACCAGACCAGCCCTAATTACCAAAGTTATCCCCGACAGCATCTGCGCGGAAATGGGATTTGATGCCGGAGACTCCATCGTCGCCATCAACGGCCAAAAACCCCGCGACTTGATCGACTATCAATTCCTGTGCGCCGATGAATTTCTGGAACTAGAAGTTTTAGATGCTAAAGGCAAAACTCACAAGTTGGAAATAGAAAAAGAGTATGACGAAGACTTGGGTGTGGAATTTGAAACCGCCCTCTTCGACGGATTAATTCAGTGCAACAACCGCTGTCCTTTTTGCTTTATCGACCAGCAGCCTCCGGGAAAGCGCGAAACTTTATATCTCAAGGATGATGACTACCGCCTCAGCTTTCTTTATGGCAGCTATCTGACTCTCACCAATCTGACTGAAAAAGAATGGAACCGAATCGAACAAATGCGACTTTCTCCTCTTTATGTTTCCGTGCACGCTACGGAACCGGATGTGCGAATTCGCTTGTTGAAAAATTTTCGGGCTGGGAAGATTTTAGAACAAGTTAAATGGTTTCAAGAGCGCCGCTTGCAAATTCACGCTCAAGTTGTGGTTTGTCCGGGGATTAATGATGGCGAACATTTGGAACGCACTTTGTTGGATTTGGCAAAGTTTCATACTGGAAATATCCCGGCTGTAGCGTCGGTGGCTGTGGTGCCGGTGGGTTTGACTCGCTTTCGTCCTGCTGAAGATGAATTGATTGCTGTAACTGCGGAAAAAGCGCGGGAAGTTATCGCGCAAGTGCAGAAAATTCAAGCGGTTTTGAGTCAAGGGAAAGGCGGTAAAAAGGCTAATAAAAAAAGTTCAAAATTCACCCCCCCCAGCCCCCCCTTACTAAGGGGGGGAGAAGAGTTAGAAGATTTAGAAGATTTAAACTTCCCTGTGGTAAGGGGAAATTCAAAATCGCGCTGTATTTGGCTGGCTGATGAGTGGTTTTTAATCGCGGGTTTGGATTTGCCGTCGGCGGCGGATTATGAAGATTATCCCCAAATTGGTAACGGTGTGGGTTCGATTCGGCAGTTTATTGGGCAGTTTGAAACGGCTTTTGCTAAGCTGCAACCGCTGCCAGTTATTGGGCCGCGCCGGTTGGTTTGGGTGGTGGGAAATGCTGTTGAAAAGGCTTTTTTGCCGATCGCACAACAACTAAACCAAATTCCCGGCTTGTCTGTCAACATGGTGGCACTGTCCAGCCGCTACTGGGGACAAACTATCACTGTTACGGGTTTGCTCACCGGGCAAGATTTACTCGAAGCTTTGCAGGGAAAAGACTTGGGAGATGGTATCCTCCTGCCCTCGGTTATGCTAAAACAGGGGGAACCTCGTTTTCTTGACGACATGACCGTAGAACAGCTCGAAAAATCGCTGAAAACCCGGATTTTGCCGGTAAGTGGCGTAGAGGAACTAATCTCGGGGGCGATCGGTCTGGCAACTGCTGAAGTTCAATTGTAAATTTTGAATCAAGCCTTTACAAGCAAGACAAGTACGGTAATTGTGACTTGCAACTGTCGAGTTCAGGAACCAAACTAGAAACTTGAGACCTCAATCTTGCTCTAAAATTGTCTCTAGAATTGCAAAGTAATTAAAAAATTATGCGTGTTTTTCGTCAAATCGTGGTGGTCGGAGTGGGCGCTGCAATTACTTTCAGCAACGCCGGACAGAGTGCTTCAGCACAGCCTCCGGCTCAATCTCAGGACGGTTCCCCCCTTAGCAATCCGATCGAATTAGCGCAGAATATTCGATCGACCTCCAACACATCCTCAGAACCAACATCAGAAGATCCACAACAGTCGATCGCCCAAAACCCACCAACCTCGGAGTCTCAGGAACCTGGGGAAGCTACGGCAGCAACTCTCCCAACCGAGTCAGACCAAGCATCAAAGCCCCAACAGGCTGCTCCGGCTGCCCCATCAACCCAGCAGCAGGAGTATTTGGCGCAGTCTCCAAAACCAGCACCGGCAAACAATCGGCAGAAACCTGTCCCGAGCAACCCCAACAATGTTCCGGTGCCGAATTTACCAGCACCAGTTCCCCGCGGCACTCCGAATGAAACTTTCCCGCCTCTGACCCCGAAGGGCATTTTAGACACCAAGCCCCCGGCTTCCCTAGCACCCAACCCGAATCCGCTACAGTTTCCGACAAAGCCCGAGGATGTCAGAATCGAGGAAATTCAGTCAATTACTTTGCAGCAGGCGATCGATCTGGCCCGCCGCAACAGTCAAGTTTTGCAAATCGCCCAGAAACAAGTCGAACAAAATCGATCGGGCGTGCGCGAACAGCAGGCTGCTTTATTTCCAGATCTGACTTTTCAAATGGCCGCAACCCGCCAAGTCAGCGCCAGCGGACAGATTGGAGTGCAGACTCGACTTCGCCAGAATGCAAATTTACCCGTCAGCCGCCAACTTCCGACCAATTCTCCCGAGTTTCAAAATTTCGGCACCATCGGTCTCAACAACACTTTACAGTTGAGCTACGATCTAGACATTTTCGGCCGCCGCAACGCTAATATCCGCGCGGCTAGGGAACAGTTGCGCTTTCGGGAACTGGATTTGGAACGCCAAGCCGAGCAACTCCGCTTCGACACTTCTGAGGCTTACTACAACCTGCAAAACTCCGACGGACAAGTTGCTATCCGCCAAGCTTCGGTGAGAAATGCCCAGCAAAGTTTGCGGGATGCGGAAGCTTTGGAACGCGCCGGGGTGGGAACCCGCTTTGCTGTGTTGCAGGCTCAGTCAAATGTGGCCAACGAAGTGCAGCAACTGTCCGTGGCTCGTCGCGATCAGCGGGTGGCCCAGCGGCGGCTGGCTGAGATTTTGAATATCAGTCAGTCGGCGAACTTGACGGCGGCTGACCCGGTGGAGCAAGCTGGCTCCTGGAGGCTGTCTTTGGAAGAGAGTATCGTGCAGGCTTTTAAGAATCGCCCTGAGTTGGAACAGCAGTTAGTACAGAGGAATATCAGCCAGCAACAAAGGCGATCGATTCGGGCGGGGGGGCTACCTCAAGTTAATGTCACTGGTTCCTACAACTTTCAAGGGCTAACTACTGACGATACAAGACCGTTTTCAACTCGCGGCTGGGCGAGTGGGTATGCGGTACAAGCCAATTTGACTTGGAATTTCTTCGACGGGGGCGCGGTGAAGGCGAGGGTGAAACAGCGGGATGCCGATATCTCGATCGCCGAAAGTCGATTTGACCAAATCCGCAACCAGGTGCGCCGAGAAGTTGAACAAGCTTATTTTGGTTTGGAGTCGAGTTTTGAGAATATCGAAACTTCTGAAGCCGGAGTTTTGCAGTCGAGGGAAGCTTTGCGTCTGGCCAGACTCCGGTTTCAAGCTGGCGTAGGCACTCAGACTGATGTGATTCAGGCGGAAACAGATTTGACTAGGGCTGAGAGAAACCGATTGTCGGCAATTGTCAACTACAACCTGGGGCTATCGTCTCTCCAGCGCGCTGTGAGCAATCTTCCCACTAATAACCTCTCGGATGCTCCTTGATATCAGTTGACAGTTGACAGTTGACAGTTGACAGCGACCTCGACCTGTAACTTGAAGGAAGAGGATTGGAAGAATGAATAGTCTGATTTTAATTTCTCCCGACAAGGGTTCCGGCTTTCAACCAATTCTTTCTGGTAAAAAAAGCCCACTGTACCTCAACTCCAAGCCACGATCTGCATCAGTCAATCCCACTCATCACTCATTCCCAATTCTAAAATCTAAAATCTAAAATCTAAAATGGGTTGGGTTGAGTTGGGTTGGGGCTATTCCTTGTCGGGATAGCTAGGCCACGTGTCCTTGAATCAAAAAAGGCAATTAGACATTTGTTAAATATCCGACACTTCACTTAATATTTTGTAATAGAGTTCTATGTCAACTGCGTTAAAGGATCGGCAATGGCTAATATCAAGTTTGTGAAGGAAAATCAGGAAGTCATCGCAGCAGACGGAGCCAATTTGAGATTCAAAGCTCTAGAAAACCGCATCGACTTATACACGTTTTCGGGAAAGATGATGAATTGCGGGGGCATCGGTCAATGTGGCACCTGCATTGTGGAAATTGTTGAGGGTAGTGAAAATCTGTCGCCACGCACTGACTTTGAGAACCGCAAGCTCAAGAAAAAGCCCGAAAACTATCGGTTGGCTTGTCAAACTATGGTCAACGGCCCGGTGAGCGTCAAGACTAAGCCTTAACTGCCGGTGGGCGAAGTGAAGCGGAGGGATGGGGGATGGGGCATGGGGCATGGGGCATGGGGCATGGGGCATGGGGCATGGGGCATGGGGCATTAGGAAATAAAAATTCTTGGATTTTGAATGTGGATTTTTTACCTATTCAACTGTCTGGTGCTACCTTCTGCTCCATTCCAGTTTCCCTTTTGCCTTTGAGTGATATCCTAGTGGTGTGTATTTTCCTATTTTCCGATACAGGCGGGGGTCTTCATGGAAGTTAACGATTTAGGGTTTGTGGCAACCATTCTGTTTGTATTGGTTCCCAGTGTTTTTCTAATCATTCTGTACATTCAAACCGCTAGCCGTCAAGGCGGAAAAGAGTAGCAACTGCTGCTATTTATTTCTGGTGAAAGCTAGTTGTAAAAAAAGCGCCAACAGTTTTTTGCTGGGGCGCTTTTTTGTTAACTATTAGTATTGAGAGTTTAGCTGACGATCGTCCGGGCTAGCAAGACGGGACAGTTGGCGTAGACTCGCACGTAATCTGATAGGGAATTTCCTAGGAGTCGATCGAGATCCAGGAAATTTTTAGCAACGTTTGGCCGCCGATCCGGGGAACCGATGACCAACAAATCTGCATTCACTTCCTCTGCAATCTGACAAATTGCTTCACCGGGCTTACCTGTAGCACTCACGCAACGGTAGCTAACTCCCATTTGTTTCGCCAGTGCTACTCCCTCAGCCAATACGGGGTCTTTTTCAGCATTTGCTGTCACATCTTCGGTGTATTTTCCCGTCAAATCTTTGGTGACGTGTACTAGAATTATCTGCCCGCCACTCACTTCTTTAACCAAAGATAGCGCAAGCTGCAATGACTGTTTGGCAGATTCTGACTTGTCGAGCGCCACCATGACGCGCCTAATTTTTTTGACGTAGATGTCGTCTTTTACTAACAACATCGGTCTCGATGTTAGCTGGAAAACGTACTGACTGACTGAGTTTTCCAAAATCGATTGCAGCCGTCCAAATCCCCGCGAACCCATAATCACTAAGTCGGATTGTTCTTCTTCTGCGACTTGGCAAACTGTGGTTTTCGGGTCTCCCTGTTTCAGCCGCGGATTGACTTTGCTGGGATCTATTTTCAAAGACTGCACTGCTTGTGCTAAAATCTTCCCTCCTTCTTCCAACTTGTCGGCCATGCCATCGGAAGTTACTTGCTGCGGCACGACGTGCAAAACGGTGACAGAGCTTTGTTGCAAGGAAGGGATGTCCATCAACATATTAAACATCTCTTCGCACAAGCCGCGACCGGCGACGGCTACTAAAATTTTTTCTATCATGGTTTTTGGTGTGAAAACAGTTGAGTTTTGTTGTGGGGCGCTCTTACTAGGGCGTTGTTATACCAATTTAATGTGAAGTTGCACATATCTTGATCCCCCTAAATCCCCCTTAAGAAGGGGGACTTTGAGCGGAATCTTGTCCCCCCCTTATTAAGGGGGGCTAGGGGGGATCGGATTCTATGCAGCTTCATAAAAAATTGGTATTACTCTAGTGGGTTAATGTTAAGCATAAGCCTGAAGTTTGCTTTATGATTTGTAGAAATGTAGCGTTTTGGAACAATTTGTAACGTGTTAGAGAACGATCGAACTCAACCAGAACTTGCAGCGGCTGGCGCTATTCAAAAGCGGTCGGGGATGATGGACTCGGAGGGCTGGTTTGAATATTTGGTGCGAGTCTACCGCTCGTAAAAACCTGGACAAAGCTACCCAAAAGTAGTCAATGTTAGACATCTACGTTAGTAATTTTAGTCCACAGTCCTAAAACTACAGGAATA
>RDXX01000014.1 GCA_004292955.1 Oscillatoriales cyanobacterium
TATTCCTGTAGTTTTAGGACTGTGGACTAAAATTACTAACGTAGATGTCTAACATTGACTACTTTTGGGTAGCTTTGTCCAGGTTTTTACGAGCGGTTGGTTAACCAATATCTTCGATTGACATCCAGATATTTGTAAGCCAACCCTTCCCACGCGCTAGATCGAGTGCTTGTGGCTCACCCGGAGCAACTCAAAACTATCGATACTATCCGTTCAAATACTCGTCCACTTCTTGAGCCCGCTCAAAACCTCTCCGCACGCAATCTCCCAAAGCCACACCGCCAAAGTAGTTGGTGCACAAATACAGCCCCGGCAAAGATTTTAAGCCCCGATCGATCTGTTGCAGGCGATCGAAATGACCCAAATTGTACTGAGGAATCGCCCGCTTCCAAATTTTCACAGTCAACACTTTCGGCTGCGCCGCCTCCGGCTTCAGCAAAATCTGAGACAAATCTCGGTGCACCTCCCCAACAATTTGTTCGGCGTCAAGATTGCCAATTCCCGAATCAGTAGCCCCGCCGATATAACTGGTGAGAGTTTGCCAGCCCGCAGGCGCGCGATCGGCAAATAAACTCGATGTCCAAATCGTCCCCAGAGTGCGAATTCCCTGCCCCCTCGGAATTAAATTTCCAAATCCCACTAATTTACCCTTGAGATCCGACATCGGATATGCCAATACAACGGAGGCAACCGTAGGATAAGTAAAAGCTTGTAAAGCGCTGCTAACGGACGGTTGCAGAGGCTCCAACAACTCGGCTGTAACATAGGCCGGTGTTGTCAAAACTACGGTTCGGGCCTCAACTTCCTGCTGTCCGTCGGGCGTAGAAAATACAGCTATGTAAGTGTCGCGTTCCGTGCGATCGAGTCGAGTCAGGTGCCAGTTGAGTTTCAGTCGATCGCCCAAGTTCGCAGCGATCGCCTCTGGCAGAGCCTGCAACCCCCCTTTAAACGAACCCAACTCCCCCGGCTTAGTCTTCGGAATATTCGGGTCTGCAACAGTCTTTAGCCCCCCCTTGGTAAGGGGGGGTTGGGGGGGTCTTTTCCTAGCAGAAAGCAGCGCCCCCGCCACCAGCCCGCCACCCGCATCAGCCATCTTTGTTACCCGGCCAAAAGCAGCCGCCGCGCTAAGTTGTTGGGGATCCCCCGCATAAACCCCAGACACAAAAGGTTCCACCAAGCGCTGCATCACTTCCTTTCCCAGATGACGGCGGAAAAATTGAGAAACAGTTTCCTCATCACCCTGCTGCGAAAGTTGAGAACCCATTGCCGGCCCCACAAACCCCAAAGCCCCGAACAGCGCCCGCAGTTTCCCCGGAAAACTCAGCAACTGAGACTGAATCATCGCCCCAGGAGTCATCGGCACCGGTTGCAGCTTCTTTTCCCAATAAACAAAACGAGGCAATTTGCGATCGGCAAAAATCAACTCCTGCTTCAAACCGACATCCACAGCCAACTTCAGCAACTCCGGCGTCGGCGAAAAACTATTCGGGCCCTCCTCCCAGAGAAACCCCTCCCCTGTCGCAGTCGTGATATTCCCGCCCACACGTCCCTGACTCTCAGCCACCAAAATCGCCCGTGGCGATGCACTCGTTGCTTCTTTTTGAAGTGCGTGCGCCAAACTCAAACCGCTAATCCCCGCACCCACAATCAAGGTATCTAAAACTTCCATGTTACATATATAAAAATATCGCAATCTTTATGTTACATGGGTTTGCACGGCTTGTGCTCTTTGCTGGGCATACCGCAAAACCGCTTGCAGATTAACGAATTGGGAATTGGGAATTGAGAATCGGGAATTGGGAATTGGGAATCGGGAATCGGGAATCGGGAATCGGGAATCGGGAATTGGGAATCGGGAATCGGGAATTGGGAATTGGGAATCGGGAATTGAAAATCGGTAAATTCTCCCGTATTTCTAAAGCATTTTTCTCAAAAATTGTCGATTAATCTTCCCCTCTCCCCCTCTCCCCCTCTCCCTCTCTTTAACTAAAAAGGACTTACATTATTGCTGTGCAAGTCTTGAGGCGATTGAAACAGAGTTTCCAGATAAACCCTGGCAGCTTGGCGGTAGCTGCGGGAAGCTTCCGGCGTACCGCTATCGGCATTCTGCAACAAAAACAGCGACAGGGAGGCGGAGAATACTCGATCGAGATCCCATTCGGGATGAGTTTCCAGGTAAATTTTGAGAGAATCGTGCAGCGTTTCGGGAATTTCGGCAAAAATACTGACTGTTGGGTTCATCATTTTTTAGTCTCGCTAATAAATTGAAAATAGAACCCCCTTTTCGGCCGGATACAGGTACAGGCACAGCCGAAATCAGAGCGCTTTTTTTAGGTCGGTCGCATCATTGTGCGTATCAATAGGTGGGTTTGTCAATGTTGCAAAATATTACAAACTCCTTTATGTAAAAAAAAGATTTACGCAAAAATAAGCCTTTTGAGGCTTTTTTGTTACATAAGTTTACATATGAGAGGTTTATATCAGGGATTTGGCAAGAGGTTAACGAAATCCCCAATTCCGCAGCAAGATCCGACCGTACCGTTAATTTCTGTGGAAAACTTTTTGAAATCTGTGGAAAACCTCAGACTTGCCTGTGGAAACGCTGTGGAATGTTGAGGGAAAAGTCAGGGAAAAAATAAGAATTGCAAAGGCGATTAATGGGTCATGGGTCATGGGTCATGGGTCATGGGTCATTGGTCTTTTCAGGCATTTTCGCCCGATCGAGCCCGATCGAACTTGCACCCCCGACCCGACAATATAGCCTTTCTCAAAAAGATGAGGTACATAAGGCATAGGCCTGGAGTGGCTTCCGTGGGCATACTTTACTTTTTCGAGAACCGCCATAGCCTTTCGAGCGCCAAACGCCAACAGTCATTTTATTTTTGAATCTGAAATTTATCTTTTACTTGGACTGATGGCTGATTGTCAATTAAGGAAATTAATTCGGCTGACTGAGCGCCACTAAAAACAATAAAAGTTTATAGATTTTCAGGTTTTTCTTTGAATTTACTAGAACATAGCATTGATTTCCAAAGATAGGGACACCGACCAGCAAATTTAAAATTAATGTCGGTATATCCTTCTGTAGTCAATAATTTAGTCAGGGTCTTTACTGAAAAGAATTTAATGTGTCCGTTGTCCCAAAGCACGGTAAAATGTTTTTCTAACTTGCCGGAAATAGCTAATATCAGGTTTTTTAAATAGCCGTGATAGGGTGTGGAAATAATTAGCATCCCTCCCGACTTTAGACATAATTTGGCATTTTTAGCCAGTTCTTTCGGATAAAGTAAGTGTTCGATTACTTCAATGGCTAAGACAACATCAAATGAGTTCAGCATATCGGTATCGGGGAGTTCATAAATATCTGCTTGGATAAACTGACACTCTGGGAAACTTTGACGGGAGATGGCAATTCCGGGTGCAGAAGTGTCAACGCCGACAACTTCGCAGCCGTACTCTGCGATGACGTGACTGAGGCTGCCATTGCCACAGCCGAGATCCAAAACTCGGAGTTTTGTCGGGCTGGCATCCTGAAGTGTCGCCAGCATTTCTAGAAGGGGAGATACCAAATAAGCGTGATGATATCTGGGACGGTTGTTTGTGTAATAATACGTATAATTGGTGGAGTTTTTTTTCATCGCTCTATGAGACTATTGTCGAGGTCGCAAATTGACGTGGCGTGGATGCACTGTTTGGGCTAATGTTCGTCAGAATTACGGTTGTGAGAGTCGATCGGCGACTCGATCGTCTCATTGTTTGACAGGTAAATTATTGTTACCGCATCAATCCTATGTCACAAAAAATCTTTCCCAGGGTGCAAAATCTCGCATCGCCCATTTGATGGGGTATCCCTCGAAGGCATTCGCGACCCAAAGTGCGATCGAGCCAGAAGTCTCTCTCGATCGCTAGCCCGAGACACAAGTTTTTGCCTCTTACCTTCGGTCGCAACCGTGCATCTATGCCATTCTACCTTCAACCCACTGCCGTCTGTCAGCCTGAAAGATTTTACCCCTGGGCGATCGGCTGCAAATCGAGCCGAGAATTGAAAATGGAAGTGTGATTCAAATCACAGCCATTTGCCCAACAAATTGCTGAGCATCTTTAAGTAAAGACTGGTCACCAGACGTGCAAAATTTCTGCCTAAATCCCTCAAATCTCCGTATCTCGCTCCCATTATTGCAGCCATTCATCCAATTTTTGTCTCAGACGGTTGTGCCAATCCCCTCTCGCCTTTATTTTCGATCTCACACCTACTTTTACATTGGCTTGTAGTGGAATTTTATCAAATGGTTCTTCATTGTGTGGGAGGAAACCTAATCTATTGTGCCTTTTGAAAGTCATTGACATTTTCTATTAGCTGTTGATATATTTGCAGATATACCTGCAAATAGGGTAAAACAATGTACAGTCTGAAACAAGAGCTAAAACTGAATAATAAAGAACGCTCTTTGCTAGATGGCTGTGCAAGTTTGGCGAGGCTTGTTTATAACTTGCGATTATCCATACTAACCCAGTCATGGCAATTTGAAGAAATCAAAGCCAGTGATTCTCAACAATTAGCTGATATTCAGAAAGTCTTTACCAATCAGGTAAAAATCAAGCCTGAGTATGCTTGGATAAAAGGCTATCCATTAGCTATCTATCCATCAGCACTGAATAATTTAGGTAAAGCTATCCAAGGGTGGCGACTAGGTAAATCAGGCTTGACTCGATTCAAATTTAAAAAGAAAGGTGATAGTTTCACCAGCAAAAACAAATCAGGAGTATATCCTGCAAAGGGTGAAGCAATGATGCCATTTACTAATCGCCAAGTCCGACTCAAGAGGAAGCAAAGCACAATCCCTGGTTTGGAAAAATTCAGACTCAAGCAACCAATAGCATTTGTGAGTTATAGCAAAACATTCACTATCTCTAGGGCAGCAGACAAAGGGTTGGTCTCCTGGAATCTGCCTGTTGATGACAAAAATTTACACAGAGTGCATCAAGTTCAGACTGTTGGTGTTGACTTAGGTGTCAAATGCTTTGCCACGTTGTCAGATGGCTTATTCACGATCGCACCACAAATCCTGAAAATATCAAAAATCAAGTCGATCAAGAATCGGTGGTACAACCGCAACCAGAAATCAGGGAACCGTACTCAAACAATTAGAGCATCTAACAATGGCTGGAAATACTACCAAAAATTACCAATAAAACCCGCAGATATTGCTAACCTCAGACGAATTTTGGGGCAAAAAAAAATAACAACTGATATTATCAGCCGAAAATACTACCAGATTCGGATTGAAGACCTCAATATCTCTGGCACGATCGCTAATCAAAAATTAGCGATCGACCTGGAGAGCTTAGGTATTGATGAATTCCGCAGAATTTTGACCTACAAAGTGGCATTTTGGGGAACCAAGGTAGAACTGGTTGACAGGTGGTCTCCTTCGTCTAAAACCTGTTCTTGCTGTGGCAATATTCAGCAAATGCCTCTCAAGGAACCTGTATATAGCTGCGATCGATGTGGTGTTTCCCTCAATTGCAATCTAAATGCAGCAATAATTCTGGAAAATGCCCGCCAGAGCATTGTACCTGAGGCAAGCGCCCAATTAAGGCCTGCGAACAACAAGATGCCGTCATCCTTGGTTGAAGCAGGAAGCAAACGTCAATTTAAGCCAAATGCTTGATTTGAGTAAGTTTTGTGTTGCACACTTAGAATCGAGATTACTACAGTGGCTTCTATAATTGTGTTTAAATGTTGTTTTGAAGCTGTGTTGTCTGGTCAGCAGGGCACCCTAGACCGATTCGCGCTTTCCGTCTGGTTGATTGCACTATGGTCGCTGTTGGTGTTGCACCTTAATTTTGATATGTCCTATGGTTAAGTTAGGTCAATCCTCCTTTCGCCGTATTTTACTGTCGCGGATTTTGTTGCTCAGCGTACCTGTTCTACTGGTGGGGGAGTATGTTACCTATCGCAAGGCACGCTCGACGCTTCTGGAAACTGCTCGTCTAAACTTGACAGAAAGTGCAGTCAGAAAAGCAGAAACTATTGAACAGTGGTCGAAATCGCTGAAGTCCAATCTGATCGGCGCTTCGGAAAACTCAATGTTGCAGTCTGTAGAGCCGAAGGATTATCAAAAGTTTATCGCGCAATTAGGGCAGCGGTTGCCAGCCCAGGTTGATTGCTTGCAATTGACTAATGTACAGACAAATCAAGTGATAGCTAGCACTTGCGGGCAGCAGCCGATTCAGTCGCTACCTGCCAAGTTTTGGCCGCCTGTGCAGCAGCAGCAAACTCTGCTGGATGACAAGAGCGTTTACATCAGTCTGTCGTGGCCTCTCCAGCGACAGGGAAAAGCCAGCAGCAAGAAGGTGGCTTCGGGTGGTGAGGATTTTCCAGATGCGAGTAAAGAAGCTCGCGACAGCCAAGTTAGTTTGGTGCTGAGCGCTCCAGTTTACACTCGTCGGGGCAACACCCGGCAGTTGAGTTATGCTTTGAGTTTGCAGTCGGCCCTGCCGGTGCAAACCAGTGCTCCGAAGGGTTCTCTAGCTGGCTATACGGTGGCGATCGACCAAGATGGGACGATTTTGGCGCATCCGAATATCAACCGCGTGGGCCGCAATATCGATGCTGAGGCAGATGCCGATCGACTAAAAAGTATTCTCAGAAGGGCGATGGCTGGCGGACAGGCTTTTCTCCACCTATTTTCCTTTGAAAGAAATGGCGTAGAGTTGCTAGCAGGATACGCTGCTATCCCGAGTCCTTCAACTAGAAAGGAGAACAGCAAGTGGATTATTTTAGCTGTCTCTCGTTTAGATTATGCTCTGTCAGGTTTGGAAGAAATTCAGCAAGTTTTATTTAATTTAATTGTGGGTTTGGTTGCTGCTAGTATCATCGCGACTTTATATCTGTCTCGCGACTTAGCGCGTCCTTTGGAAAAACTGAGAGACTACGCGCAGACAGTGGATACAGCAGAAGCGCCCCTAGCAGTGCCGGAAAATTTTCAAATTAGAGAATTTAATCAACTATCAGAAGCTCTCAACAGCATGGTGCAGCGCCTCAGAACCTGGGCAGGAGAATTGGAAATCGCAACCAAGGAAGCGCAAGTTGCCAATCAGTTAAAAAATGAATTTTTGGGAAATATTTCTCACGAATTGAGAACGCCACTCAACGGAATTATTGGTTTTATTCAAATTGTGCGTGACGGCTACTGCGATGACCGAGATGAAGAGATGGAGTTCTTGCAGCGCGCCCATGACTCTTCAATGCAATTGCTCAATATTATTAATGATATTTTGGACATTGCTAAAATAGAATCCGGCACTTTCTCCCTGATGTTAGAAGTAGTTGATATTACTCAGGTACTTGAAGACGCGATTGATTTGCAAGCGGCTCAAATTGAGGAAAAAGGTTTAAAATTAAACTTGCCACCTGCTCACGATCCGATTATTGTTCATGCGGATCCGGAGAAGCTAAAACAGGTATTTTTAAACGTGTTGAGCAATGCCGTTAAGTTTACAGAGTCGGGCAGCATTAGTATATCTGTGCGGTTAGAAGCCAGGACTAATTCTGGTAGTTTTAACGGGAGTGTGCCGGAAAATGCGTTAGCGCAGCCCTCGGAGAGGATCGCCAACAACACCCAAAGCGATTGGGTTGTGGTGACAATTAAAGATACCGGAGTTGGTATAGATCCCGAGCAGCAGCAGAAATTGTTTCAACCTTTTGTGATGGCGGATGGTTCTACAACTCGCAAGTTTGGCGGTAACGGTTTGGGCTTGGCTATCTCCCGAAGGATCATGGAATCTATGATCGGAAGCATTACCCTGCACAGCGCGGGTGTGGATCAAGGTACTGCGGTGATGATTTCTTTGCCTGTCAATCAGCAGTCAAGTTTTTATTTTCACAGCCCGGACTTGGTAAAGGAAAAGGGAAATTTCAAAAGTTATGACTGATATTATGTCTGGTGAATTACAAAAAATGTTGGTAGTGAGGAATGGGAGTCCTCGGATTTTTATGAGGACTCGCATTCCTCACTACAAACCAATTTTAGGGCGATCGTTCCAACGGACATATAGCCTTTCTCAAAAAGATGAGGTATGACTGACATCTTGTATAACCACTAAACTAAGAGGGCTGAAGCCCAACAACGTACCTCATCTTTCTGAGAACCGCTATAATATAATTTTCTTAATCTAAAATCTAAAATCTAAAATCTAAAATGGTATCAGGGGCTGTCCGCCAAGTTCGAGGGATTTGCTCAAAGTGCTGAGAATGCGGATTAATTCGACGGAAGCCGCACCGGAAGAGCTAGGACAAGGGGTATTTGTTTGCACGCAGTTGAGGAAACGATCGCACACTCGCCGCAGTGGCTCTGCTGGTTCTAAATTTAACACTTCCCGGTACCTGAGATTTGTGGGTGGTGTCCCGATCCTCTTCGTTGGCGTAGCCCCCGTAGGGGCGGGCTTCGCTAACGCACTTTCGCCAAAATTATCCTCATCGCCCCCCCGATTTGAACCACCACGCTGCAAAATTAGAGGAGTTTCCGGCGACATTTCATCAAAAATCAAAGTTCCCAAACTGCCAACAACTGTTAAGCGCCGCTGTTTGTCGGGATTTAGCCAGCACAGGTGAATGAATGCTTGAAATCCGTCGGGATAAGTCAGCGTTACCCAAACTAAATCTGCTAATCCTTCTGCTTGATTTATTGCTTCTTCCCCCTGACTTTTGACTTCTGACTTCGGAAATACAGTACCAGTCGCCCTGACTTGAATAGGGGTTTGTTCCAGCCAAGTATTGAAAATAGCGATATCGTGAACGGCCAAATCCCAAAGGGCATCAACATCATGCCGCACGGGTTCAAAATGGGTGCGCTGGGCGTAACCGTAGCGCAAGGTTCCGAGTTGATGCTGCTGAATAATCGTTTGGCCGCGATCGACTGCGGGATGAAACAGATAAGTGTGATCGACGAAGAGTTGTCGCTGCTGTTTTTGGGCTAATTTACAGAGTTCTATTGCTTCACTGAGGTTGAGGGCGAGGGGTTTTTCTACTAAGACGTGGTAGCCTTGTTGCAGCGTGGCGGTTGCGAGGGTGTAGTGTGTGGAGGCTGGAGTGGCGATCGCCACAGCATCTAGTCCCGGCAATGCTTCTATTTGTGACCAATCGGTAGCTAGAATCACCGAGGGATGCAGATGAAACTGTTTTTGGACAGCCACCAATGAATCTCGATTCGGGTCTACCACCGCTAAAACTTCGCTGTTGGGATGTTCGAGAAAGTTGCGAATTAGGTTAACTCCCCAGCGTCCGGCACCCAATACAGCTATTCCGATTTTCATTGATAATAATTTCAAAAATCGCACGCCAATTATAGCATTATTGGTAATAATTGGATCTCTTTGAATCCTAAAAAATGCCAATTCCAATCCCCAATCCCCAAGGGTGCATCTGGTTTTTGAAGAGGGTGAAGCATGACCGCATATAATTTATTAGTTATAATCTCATATTGACGGAGGTCATGCGATCGCCCCTACAAACATATTTGCTTGCACAAGCCGCTGCACCCAATCCCCAATTACCAATTACCAATTACCAATTACCAATTACCAATTACCAATTACCAATTACCAATTACCAATTACCAATTACCAATCCCCAATCCCCAATTACAACTGTCAACTGTCAACTGTCAACTGTCAACTCACTACTGACTAATTTATTGAAAGCTGCCTGAGCCGCTGCTTGTTCTGCGGCTTTGATCGATCGACCTTTTCCCTCTGCTACCAACTCTCCCTGAATGTGAACCTCGGCGGTAAAACGATCCTCGCCGCCCTGTACTGTCCCGGTTTCTCGCACGCTATATTTGGGCAAAGTTTTATATTTGCCTTGAGTCAACTCCTGGAGGGCAGCTTTGTAGTTTTGGCGGGCCGGATCGCTGCGAATTTCCGCCGCTAGGCGCTGAAAGTGAGGATCTAGCCAAGGGCGAATTAATTCTAACGTCTGGGCACTCAAATAAAGGGCGGCCAGCAAGGCTTCCAAAGAATCCGCCAGCCTGGGCACTGCGCCTGTTTTGTCCGAGGCGGCGCTGCTGGAAACGATTAAATAGCGATCGAACCCGTAACTGTCAGCGATTTTAGCAAGGATGCGATCGCTCACCAAGATCGATCGAATAGCAGCAAATTCCCCCACCGCACAGTCAGGATAAATTTCAAACAACAATTCCGAAGCCGCCAGCCGCACCACAGCATCGCCGACAAACTCTAATTGCTCGTAATTTGCCTTAGCAGACGCACTAGCATGAGTCAAAGCTAAATCTACAAGATGCCATTTGATCGAAGCATCCTTCGGTAGCCCCAATTTTTCAATTAATATTTCAAGTTGCTTTTGGCGACCTGGATAAATCATACGATTTTAGATTTTAGATTTTAGATTTAGGATTTAGGATTTAGGATTTAGGATTGGGGATTGGGGATTGGGGATTGGGGTGCATCTGGGTTTTGCAAATATGTTTGTAGGGGCGAAGCATGACCTCCGTAAATATGAGATTATAACTAATAATTTATATGCGGTCATGCTTCGCCCTCTTGAAAAACCAGATGCACCCTAGGATTGGGGATTTAGGATTGGGGATTGGGGATTGGGGATTGGGCATTTAGGATTTTATTATAATTGCGAATTTCCTTTGCTGATGACTATCCAGGTTTAGAGCTTGTATAAAGTAGCATGAATTGTTGAAAAGAATATCAAATTCATTTTAAGAAAAAAGCTTGTCATTACAAAACCAAATGTTCCGTTACCCAAATATTTGTGCGGGTGCTGATGGGCGAACCTTACCGAAAAATTGGAGGGGAAAAAGTCGGACATAAGCCGGGTTCTGTTCTCTCAACTGCAAGCAGTTTTCGAGGGCAGTTATCTATCTGGGACGCCTGTTACCAGACGCCTCAAGCGGTACCAAAGAACGGAACCGGTAAAAAACCAACCATAGTCCCTCCGACCTTGCTCCCAACCGGGGTTTACCTAGCCAGCACCTCTCGATGCTGCTGGTGCGCTCTTACCGCACCTTTGCACCCTTACCCCTAACACTTTGCGATTTTTGACGATCGACTTTTGATGCAATCTCCAATCTCCAATCTGCAATCTCTAAATGGGGGGCGGTATCTTTCTGTGGCACTATCCTCACGATCGCTCGCACTGGGCGTTACCCAGCAAGTTTGGTTTTTCGGGAGCCCGGACTTTCCTCAGACTAGCTTTCGCTAATCCGCAACCGCCTGCGCCTACTTTTTCCCCAGATTTATTGTACCTGAACCGAAGCATCTCCCATTAAAATAAATCAGAGCTAACAAACATATCAACACCCTCTCCCGAAAAATGTCCTGGGTGGCGATCGCATTCTATCGAATTCCTGGGTTCAGTCATCCTTAAGAGTAGAAAAATTCTCAAACCATCCGCGCCGCCAAAAGAAGTAAACTAAAGTAGAGGCGATCGCTAGCATCAGCCCCCAACAAAGTGGATAGCCAAAATACCAATTCAGTTCCGGCATATTCAACGGTGATTTCTCTGTATTGAAATTCATCCCGTATACTCCCGCCACAAAAGTAAGAGGAATAAAGATACTCGAAATCACCGTCAGCAATTTCATGATTTCATTCATTTTATTCCCCACTGAAGACAAGTAAACGTCCATCAAACCCGAAGACAACTCCCGATAAGTTTCCACCATATCCATCACCTGCACCGTGTGATCGTAACAATCGCGCAGATAAATTCGCACCTCAGGACTAATCAAATCGCTGCTATCGCGAATCAAAACATTAATTGCATCCCGCTGCGGCCAAATGGCGCGGCGCAGCGTCAGCAATTCTCGCCGGATTTTATAAATTTTTTCAAGAGTTTTTCGCGTTGGGCGCACCACCACTTCATCCTCTAACTCTTCAATCCGCTCTCCGTAAACTTCTAATACAGGGAAAAATCCATCTATAATCGAATCTAGGAGAGTATAAGCCAGATAATCTGCTTTGTGCTTGCGAATAGTTCCTTGTCCTTTGCGAATGCGAACTCGCACCGGGTCAAAACAATCATAATCCGGTTCTTCTTGAACAGTTAGTAGGTAATGCTTGCCCAAAATAAAACTTACTTGTTCTTTATGAAAATTATCTGAATTTGGTTTAATCATCACCATCCAAGCAATGATTAAAAGGTGTTCTTCATAGTCTACAACTTTCGGTCGTTGAGGAACATTAACTACATCTTCCTGAGCCATAACGTGCAAATTAAATACTTCGCCCATTTGTCTCCAGGTTTCTTTGTTTCCCAATCCCAACATATCCACCCAAGAAACAGATTCTGTATCTAAATAGGCAGCAGCTTCTCTAGGATTTGCCAATTGGACTCGGGTAGCTCCTGTCTCGCAATAGTCAATTAATACAATCTCAGGAGGTGGCGCATCGGGTTCTAAATCGAGAGTTCCCGGTAGCGCTCCCGGATCGTCATAAAAATAGTCAACGTAGGAATCATCATCATCTTTAATTGGTTTGGTGACGGCACTAGAAGTATGTATGCTTTTGTATACCATGTTGATATTCCTTACTTTTAGTATCTTTAATTAGGTTATCATTTTTTTTGGATAATTACCAATTAAATCTGGCATGAATAAGTTTGAATGTGACTTATTAGGGAGGTATCGAAAACCAGTTTTTTTTGTATAATTATCGCAGCCAAATAAATGTTTTATAATAAATCTGTTGTTTTGCCTCCGCTATATTAAATAACCAATCACCAATCACCAATCACCAATCACCAATCACGGGTGCATCTGGTTTTGGAAGAGGAAGAGGGCGAAGCATGACCGCATATAAGTTATTAGTTATCATCTCATATTGATTGCGGTCATGCTTCGCCCCTACGGATATATTCGCCTTGCGCCAGATGCACCCCCAATTACCAATTACCAATTACCAATTACCAATTACCAATTACCAATTACCAATTACCAATTACCAATTACCAATTACCAATTACCAATTACCAATTAACCACCGGGCGCGGAAATACAGTCCAGCTTGCCCCTGTGTCTTTCCACCACAATCTGATAGGAGATGGACAGTCCCAAACCAGTACCTTTACCGACGGGTTTAGTAGTAAAAAACGGGTCAAATATCCGAGATTTAACAGACTCTGCCATTCCCGACCCGTTATCCGAAATTGCGATCGCCACTCGATTGTTATCCAACACCTCCGTGCGAATCCGAATCAAAGGAAATGCGTCACAAGCCAAAGGTAAAGTAGGAAAATTTTGCCGTTCCCCATCCGTTGCACTCGCGAATTCCAATTTTCTATTTCTAACATTTGCCAAAGCATCAATTGCATTACTTAGTATATTCATAAACACTTGATTTAACTGTCCGACATAGCACTGTATCGGTGGCAGTATTCCATATTCTTTGACTATTTCAATCTGGCGATTTTTACCATTTTCTTTGATTTTGTGTTGCAAAATTAACAGCGCGCTGTCAATTCCTTCGTGAATATCAACACGCTTAATATCAGATTCTTCCAGCCGGGAAAAATTTCGCAAAGACAGAACAATTTCGCGAATGCGATCGGCTCCATTTTCAATTGAATTCAGCAGGTTCGGGAAATCCTCTTGCATAAATTCTACTTCTATTTCTTGAGCAAAATTCGCGATTTCCGTCACTGGTTGCGGGTAATTTTTTTGATACAAACTACACAGTTGCAGCAAATTTTTTGCATACTCGTTAGCGTGAATAATATTGCCGTAAATAAAACTAACAGGATTATTGATTTCGTGAGCAATTCCGGCTACTAGCTGTCCCAAACTCGACATCTTTTCTGCTTGAATTAATTGAGCTTGAGTCCGGCCTAATTGTTCCAAGGTTTGCTCTAGTTCGCGATTTTTATCTTTTAATTCTGATTCGGCTTGTTTGCGCTTGGTAATATTGCGGGCGATAACTATTGCCTGATTCGAGTTAAAAGGTAGCAATCTCGCTTCATAGGTTTCTTCCCCAGACGGCATGGATAGGGAATACTCTAGACTAACTGGAGTTCTATTTTTGGCAACTTCCAGTAGAGCCTGTTCTAGCTGGCTAGCGGCGGTTGTTGGCAATATATCGGTCACTTGTTTGCCAAGAAAAGAGTCGGAATTCAGGTACAAATCCCCTGAATTTCCTGACAAATAATCCAAAATAATGCCGTCAGCATTGAGGCGGAAATACAGATCCGGCAATGCTAGAAAAACAGATTCCAACTCAGAAGTTTTTTGGCGCAATGCTTCTTGGGCGTAGTAGCGATCGCTAATATCCAAAATTACCCCATCCAAACAGGAAACGCTCCCATCGGCGTCGAACACTGGAGAACCTTTATCCCACACCCATTTAACGGTGCTGTCTGCTGCTAGCAAGCGGTATTCTAAATTATAAGACTGTTTATTTTCTATTCCTTGCCGAATAGTTGCTTCTACTTTTGCCAAATCTTCGGGGTAAATAATGCTAGCAAAAGTTCTGCCTTTGCTGTCCAAACGCGAAATAAAATCCCCAGCCGGGTAGCCCGCTATTAAGTAAATTGCCTCGCTAATAAAACTTGTTGAAAAATCGCACTGCCAGCGATAAACCACCCCGGGAATATTAGCAACCAAAGACCTAAATCTGGCTTCACTCCTACGCAAAGCTGCTTCCGATTCATGGCGTTTTGTAATATCGTTAGTAAAACCTAGCACTGCAAATATATTACCTTCAGTATCGCGCAGAGGGACTTTTTTGGTATCTAAAATATGTATTGAACCATCAGCAACTGTTGCGGCATCGCAGGGATTGTGGATGATTTCGCCTGCCAGTACAGCAGAGTCGTCTGTGCGAAATCCTCGGATATTTTGTGCGGAATTTCCAAATACTAGCTCTTCTGAGAATCCTAATTCTAAATCTGATTTGCCAATTATTTCTTCGACTGTTTTACCGATCGCTTCGGCTAAACTGTTGTTGGCCAAAATGTAGCGAAATTGTTTATTCTTGGCAAAAATCCAGTCACTGGTTTTGTCGATTACCGTCCGCAGAAGTTGTTCCGAACGTTCGGTTTGTGCCAATGCTACTTGCAGTTCTACTTCCAGGCACTTGCGATCTGTAATGTTTTCAAATGCCACGCCTACGGAGTTGTTAGGTAACGGAAAAGCTTTAATAGAAAAAGCACGAGTTATTTTTCCCGATTCGTCGCTGTCAATATCTTCAACTTCTACAGCTTTTTGGTTGCGAATTACTTCAGCAAATGCTTGGGGAATGTTTTTCGATCGCAAATGCGGAAAAATCTCGTCGATTGTCATGCCCAAAACGTCGGCCATTTCTAGCCCGGTAAACCGCGTAGCAGCGGGATTCGAGGCGATCGCCCTCAAGGTGCTATCATCGTCTATATTTTCCAAATGGTAGACGTACAAACCAATTTGCATATTCTCGACAATTTGGTCGTAGAGGCGCACGCTTTCGTCTACCTGCCTGCGTTCGGTGATATCTTCTGTAATCCCCAAAACGTACTGAGGCTCGCCCTGAGCGTCGAGAATTGGCACTTTGCGGGTGTGCAGTATTCTCATACCTTTGTGGCGAGTTTGGATCGGCTCTTCGGCTATTTCTTTAACCAGAGATTGGTTGTGATGGCTGGTCAATATTTCCCTGTCTTGAGCGGTAAAAACGTCAGCTTGCTCTTTCGGGTAAATATCGTAGTCATTTTTGCCGATCGCCTCTTGAGATGTCACACCTGCGATCGTTTCCCCCGCCTTATTCCACAGCACGAATTTTAGCGAAGAAGCATCTTTAGCAAAAACTCCCAACGGCAGATTTTCTACTACGGAATTGAGGAACCCTCTAGCTGATTTTAATTCAGCTTCTGCACGCTTGCGTTCGATGCCTAAAGCGATGACATCGGCAACGGATCCTAAAGTTTCTTCAAAGGGTACTGTCAGCGACTGGTGGCTGACAATTACCATGACTCCCACTAGCCTTTCTTCGACAATTAAAGGATAGCCGGCGAAGGTAAGAATTTGCTTGGGGATTTGGCAATTTCCCCGATTGTGACTGCTGTCGATAATTGCTAATTGCGAACTGTGTGCTGGCGTGGCTTCCCCGCATTCTTGCTCCTCTAGCCCCAAATGATTCAGTTCAAATCGGCAGTCAAATAGTGGTTTTTGCTGTTCGGCGATCGAGTTAACCTTATTTTGAATAAATCTAGCAACCTCGTCTGTGCGGCTGTAGATTCCAGAGGTTGCTTGCAACTCGCAAATATTGTATTGAGAGTTAAAAGTCCAAATTTCAGCAGAGGCGACATCGAGATTTCGTACCATTGCCTCGCAACAGGGAAGCAGGATATCTTGAGGGTGTTTGGTGAGGGCAATACCGACATCGGCTACCATTGCTGTGAGGCGAGAAGCTTGGGCTTTTTCTGCTTCCAGCCGTTTGCGATCCGTGATATCTTCCACCAAAGAAAGCACTGTAAAAGTGTCGCCGCTGCGAATAATCGAGTTGAACCAACGACACCAAATAACTTGTCCGCATTTGGTTTTATTTTGATTGATTGAAGTATTGCCGTTACCGGAGGCTAGTTCGAGTTCGATCGCACTTACAGCCTCTCGATCGTCCTCGCAAACCAAATCCAAATCGCCGAAATGCTTGCCCAGCATATCATCGGAAGTCCAGCCAAATATTTCTTCAGCACGTTTCGACCACTGAACGATCCGAAAATTCTCATCCCAGCCTACCATTGCCAGGGGACTGTTAGCTGCATTCAACCACAGTAAATGATTCGAGCGACGCAACTGTTGAGTTTTCTGCTGCTGCCAGCGGTAGTGCCTGGTTATATCTCTACCGACACCCAACACCCGCATCTGATTGTTAGCGACATCCAGCGCTGGCGTGTAAGCCGTTTCGTAAATTTTAATCCCGCCATCTGCCGCCGTCACCTCGTGAATTGCCAGCTTTTTTTCCCCTGTGATAAATACTTGTTGCAGGCAGGAATCAATCTGAGAGATTATATTTTTTAGAGCTGTATTATTGGGATATAATTTCAACAATTCCCGATTCGTTTTGTTGACTGCTTCAGCCGGATCCAATCCCATCCAAGCAGCAGCTACAGGATTAATCGATATGTACTTTTGCTGTCGATCGCACTCTAGGAAAGCATCAACAGAGTCAGAGAAAAAAGACTGTAACGAGTTGATAACTTCCTGCATGGGTATTTTTTGATCACTTGCAAGTTAAGCTTTAAATTTTTCCTAAAGTTAGTTTAACTCACTCAAATATTTTTTCGCACTTTACTGCTGGCGTTCCCGGTACAATTTTCGGCCCGTTCCCTATAATACAAAAAATTTCAGGAAATAGTATGTTTTGGAATATAACTTAATTAGAGCATCTGCTCTTTTTTTCAACAAGACGCATCGGATACAAAAGGAGAAGAGGGAGGGGGAGAGGGAGATGGGGAGAGGGGGAGATGGGGAGAGGGGGAGAGAGGGAGAGGGGGAGAGGGGGAGATGGGGAAAGAGGCGTTTGCTTGGAAAAATCTTTAATAGCTTCAGGTGGGCAGTGCGCACCCGAAAGACGCTAGAGACATTTTTGGGATCAAAAGCCAGCAGTCACCAGGCAGTTTTTAGCTGCTAACTGATGACTGATGACTAATAACGTTCGCTCGGGAGCATCTCATTTTTGCAAAAAGCATTTTTTCTTTCAGTGCTGTCCCCGCTCGCGTGCTTTATAAAGCACGCGAGCGGGACAGCACTACAAATGCAAAACCCAGATGCTCCCCGTTCGCTCGGGGGGGGGACGTTCGCACTAATGACTGATGACTAATGACTACATCATGCCCATGCCGCCCATGCCGCCCATGCCGCCCATGCCGCCCATGCCGCCCATGCCGCCCATGCCGCCCATGCCGCCCATGCCGCCCATGTCGCCCATGTCGCCACCAGCTTTTTTCTTCTCGGGTTTTTCGACAATTACAGCTTCAGTGGTCAAAACCATGCCAGCAATGGAACCGGCATTTTGTAAAGCCGATCGCACTACCTTAGCCGGATCGATAATTCCAGCGGCAATCATATCTTCGTAAACGTCGGTGAGAGCGTTGTAGCCAATGTTCAGCTCGCTAGCCCGCACTCGCTCGATCGCGATCGAACCTTCAACACCGGCATTATCAGCGATTTGACGCAAAGGTGCTTCCAAAGCTTTTGCAACCAAATCAGCGCCAATTTGCTCTTCAGCGTCTAAAGTGCTTCTGATGGCATCAATTTTTGTAATCAGGTGAATCAGCGTCGTACCGCCTCCAGCGACGATACCTTCTTCCACAGCAGCTTTAGTAGCGTTGAGGGCGTCTTCAATGCGGAGTTTGCGATCCTTGAGTTCGGTTTCGGTAGCTGCGCCTACTTTAATTACAGCAATACCGCCAGCAAGTTTGGCAATGCGTTCGGTTAATTTTTCCTTATCGTAGTCAGAATCCGTCGCTGCTAGCTGCTTGCGGATTTGCTCGATCCGTGATAACACGTCTGCTTTGTGTTCGTCGCCAGCGACAATGATGGTGTTTTCTTTGTCGATCGTAATTTTGCGGGCGGTACCGAGCATTTCTAGTGTTGCGGTATCAATGCTGAGTCCGACTTCTTCAGAAATCAGTTGACCGCCGGTCAGAACGGCGATATCTTGTAGCATGGCTTTGCGTCGCTCGCCAAAACCAGGAGATTTGGTAGCTGCGATATTCAATACACCGCGTGCTTTGTTGATGACCAAAGTTGCCAAAGCTTCACCTTCAATATCTTCGGCGATAATGATCAGCGGTGAACCGGTGCGGGCAACTTTTTCAAGAAGCGGAATTAGTTCTTGAATGGAGTTAATTTTTTTGTCGGTAATCAGGATGCGAGCGTTTTCGTACTCAACTTCCATGCGATCGTTGTTGGTGACGAAATACGGGGAAAGATATCCGCGATCGTACTGCATCCCTTCGACAACTTCCAATTCTGTCAACAGAGATTTCGACTCTTCAACAGTAATGACGCCATCTTTGGTGACTTTTTCCATTGCTTGAGCAATCATGTCGCCGACTTCTTCGTCGTTACCGGCGGAGACAGTGGCGACCTGAGCAATGGCAGATCCTTCGACTGGTTTCGCTAATTTAGCGATTTCTAGGACTAAATGGGCGATCGTTTTTTCAATCCCGCGGCGCAGTGCGACTGGATTGGCGCCTGCTGCGACATTCTTCAAACCTTCGCGAATGAGGGATTGGGCAATCACGGTAGCGGTGGTGGTGCCGTCGCCTGCGATATCTTTAGTTTTGGAGGCGACTTCTTGAATTAAGCGAGCGCCAGCATTTTCTAGAGGATCTTCGAGTTCGATTTCCCTAGCAACGGTGATACCGTCGTTAACGATTTGGGGAGTGCCGAATTTCTTTTCGAGTAGGACATTCCGGCCTTTGGGGCCCAAGGTAATGCGGACTGCATCGGCGAGTTGATTGACGCCGCGTTCCAGTGCCCGCCGAGATTTGTCGCTAAATGCAACTATTTTGGTCATGTTTGTCTCCTTGCGCTTACATTAGCAAATTTAGCACTCTCTGACTCTGAGTGCTAAGTCGATCGACTTTAGATTGTAGCGTGTCCCTCAGAAGTGTGGGGCTGGCGGGGGCGGATTTGGGGAAAAGGGCGGGCCCCAACGGTGGCCCAGGACACGTCACTGCCGTGTCCCTACATACCCGCTGTAGGGACACGGCACTGCCGTGTCCTCATAGATATAATGTGGTTTGTGACATATCGCCCGATCGGATATTGGAGTGCCCCCTGTCAACTGTCAACTGTCAACTGCTATACGCATCAACGGTTAAATTCGGTACTAACTGTCAACTGTCAACTGTCAACTGTCAACTGTTATACCTATGGCTCGTTATTCTCGACTGCAAAAACTCATTTCTTATATGCGCCCGCACTGGAAACCGACATTCTGGGGCGTTTTTTCCTTATTAATTGTCAATGCTGTGGGCGTTTACATTCCCCTACTGATTCGGAATGCAGTTGACACACTCCAAGTGGCGACTAAATTTGACCAAGTTTTCAACTACGTGATACTGATTCTCGTACTAGCTTCAATCATGTGGGGAATTCGGATGGCATCGCGGATTCTGCTGTTTGGCGTCGGGCGTCAAGTAGAATTTGACCTCAAACAGCAAATATTTAATCATTTATTAACATTAGAACCGTCTTATTTTGCTGCCAATACTGTAGGGGATTTAATTAATCGCGCTACTTCCGACTTGGACAATATTCGCCGCTTGGTGGGTTTTGCAGTGCTGAGTTTGGCGAATACAGCCTTTGCTTATGCTTTGACTTTGCCGGTGATGCTGGGGATTAATGTACGGCTGACGCTGTTGGCGATCGCAGTTTATCCATTAATGCTAGTTTTGGTACAGTTATTTAGCGACAAACTTCGCATCCAGCAACTAGCAGTCCAAGAAGAACTATCGGCGATGAGCGATTTAATTCAAGAGGATATGAGCGGAATGTCCGTAATTAAAATCTATGCTCAAGAAGAAAACGAACGTCGAGCTTTTCGCGATTGTAACGCCAAGTTGCTATCAGCAAATTTGACATTAGCCCAAACTAGAAACTTTATTTTTCCACTACTGGGCGGTTTAGCCAGCATCAGTTTGTTGGTACTACTTTCAGCAGGTGGCGGAGCAATTGCTAAGGGCGAAATTAGCATCGGCGATTTTGTGGCATTGCTGATTTATGTCGAGCGTTTGGTATTTCCGACGGCGCTGTTGGGTTTCACCATTACTGCTTACCAGCGCGGAGAAGTCAGTGTCGATCGCATAGAATCAATTTTGACTGTGGAACCGCAAATTAAGGATGCTCCCGATGCAGCGGACTTGCCAACTCCTGTCAAAGGTGAAATAGTCGCTCGCAATTTGAATTATACCTATCCAGGCGCTAAGATACCCGCGCTCAAAGATGTCAATTTTACCATCAAACCGGGCGAAACAGTCTCGATTGTTGGGGCGATCGGTTCTGGCAAATCAACCTTGGCTAATGCCCTGCCGCGCTTGCTGAATATCGATGCGGGTGAGTTGTTTGTAGACGGGCAGGATATTACCGAGGTGAAGTTGAGGGAGTTGCGCGGGGCGATCGCCTACGTGCCCCAAGAAAGCTTTCTGTTCGGTACTACCATCAAGAATAACATCCGCTACGGCAATCCTTTAGCAGAAGAACCCCAGATTGAAGCAGCCGCCAAACAGGCACAAATCCACCCCGAAATCCTCAACTTTCCGCAACAGTACAAAACAGTTGTCGGCGAGCGCGGCATTACCTTATCCGGCGGACAAAGGCAGCGAACAGCACTAGCTAGAGCCTTGTTAGTTGACGCTCCCGTGCTAATTTTAGATGACGCTCTTTCCAGCGTGGACAATCAAACTGCTACCGATATTTTGCAGAACTTGGCAACCGGAACCGATCGCAAAACCGTAATTTTTATCTCGCACCAAATGTCAGCAGCCGCGAGTGCCGATCGCATATTCGTCATGGAAAAGGGAGAAATAGTGCAAAGCGGCACTCACGCAGAATTGGTAAAGGAAACAGGGCTTTATCAGTATTTGTGGAACCAGCAAAAACTAGAAGAATTGCTGCACTGACAGGTTCGTAGTGAGGACTTTAGTCCTTCTTCATCCAGGTTCGTAGTGAGGACTTTAGTCCTTCTTCATCCAGGTTCGTAGTGAGGACTTTAGTCCTTCTTCAGACAAAGGGAAAAGGACTGAAGTCCTCACTACAAACTGAAGCGTAGTTAACTTAGTTATTTATCAAACATAGTCGTGGAAAATCAAAATCCCGATCCTTCAAGCCTCTCCAGCAACACTGATTCACCGGGAAATAGTCCCATCAAAATAATGCCCCTAGGTGACTCAATTACCGATGGATACTTCGTACCAGGAGGATATCGCATCGATTTACAGCCTGCAATGGAGAATCGAGGCTATGCTATTGAGTTTGTCGGTTCCCTAAGCAATGGCCCCGATACCTTACTCTCTCAGCATCACGAGGGACATTCCGGTTGGCTGATCGAACAAATTTGCGATCGGGTTGTGGAGTGGCTGCAAACCTTCCAACCCGATATTATTTTGCTCCTCATCGGCACCAATAATATCGGACAATGGTATCAAGTAGAAACTGCAAGCTATCGCCTCAACCAATTAATCGATCGCATTTTTGAAACTGCACCCAATGTTAAACTCTTTGTCGCTGCAATTCCGCCAATGTCTGAACCCACCTTAAATCAGCGAGTTAAACTATACAATCAAAACAGCGAGGAGTTAGTCAAGGAAAAACAACAAGCAGGGAAGCCCATAGATTTTGTTGATTTATATAATATCCTCAGCCTTGACGATCTCCCCGATGGCGTTCATCCCAACCGAGAAGGATTTCGGAAAATTGCTGGTGCTCTTGAAGCTTGTCTGTCAGCGCACCTAAGTTAACAAATTCCTCGTCTGCGATTCCACGCAGTCTACAATCGTCGTCAAGAAAAATAGTATAATGAATATATCTAGTCCACCCCAATAATCCCCAATCATGCTCGCAGAAGCAAACGCCACACTCTGGCCTAGTCTAATAACTGTTTCAGCATTAATTCTATACTTCGTTGTTACCATCAACGTTGGCAGAGCCAGATTCAAATACAAAGTTTCTCCCCCGCAGATGACAGGAAACCCGGACTTTGAACGAGTAGTGCGAGTTCAGCAAAATACCCTAGAGCAAATGATTCTATTTTTGCCCTCGCTATGGCTGTTTTCGCAATTTGTCAGCCCAATTTGGGCAGCCGGTATCGGTGCAGTTTGGATAGTTGGACGCATTTTGTTTGCTTGGGGTTATTACCAAGCGGCGGAAAAACGAGCCGCAGGATTTGGTATTAGTACCTTAGCTACTTTAACTTTGCTTGGCGGTTCATTGATTGGCATCATCATGTCCCTGGTAAAAGTTTCACAGCTATAATTTATATTAGTAGGGTGCGCCGCGCGCACCTTTTTATGTAAATCTAACTCTTTCAATCTCGTTCAGGAGTCAATATGTCTGAAACTAACAAACCTGTATTTCAAATTAACCAGCAACTTTTTCAACAGCTTACCGAGTGGCAACAAAAACTCGCACTAGAAGATGAATTAGCCAGCGAGTCAGAAGACGAGAAACCAATAGAGGTAAAAAGTCCTCCCGATAGTGATGAACAGCATTCTCAAACCAATAATTCCTAGCTTGTGGCTGGCAGTATTCTTTTTTGTATTTCCGGCTGCTGTCTCGGCTCAATCGTTGACAATCAGCCAAGTTCAACAAGTTAATAGCGGTTTATTTCGTTCTAACTCTCAAGATTTCTTCGAGCAAGGAAATCGCCAACTGGAACGGGAAATCGCAGCTTTGTTGCGAAAAAATGTTGCTTCCGAAGGCAAGATTCTGGAGATTGATGAAAAATTGCGCTCTCAGCTTTGTCGGGAAGATTTTTTAATCTCCTCGCGGTATCATGATACAATCAGTGCTGCTGAGATTGCCAGTTTTCAGCCAAAATTAAATGAGATTTGCAGGCAGAAATAAAGTCAAAGTGAGGTCAAGATTAAAGTTTTAGCGTTAATGGATAAAGAAGTAATGACTAAATTGAAACTAGCGCTGCTGGAAGCGAAAACGGTGGCTCAGTTGGCTGCGATTATTATTGATTACACTCATGAGGAAATGATGCTAGTTTTTGATGAGCTGGAATGGGAACAGCAGGCAAAAATTAAGGATATTTGGAAGAGTGTTTGAGGGATGGCCTGTTTATAAAGTTGTAGGTTCCAGCACCGGACACGGCATTGCCGTGTCCCTGCGGATATCGCGTAATGCAGCCCTACTTTTTGGGAAGCGATTCGAGACACAATTGACGGAAATGATCGCCGCGTTGCTCGAAGCTTTGGTATTGATCGAAGCTGGCGCAAGCTGGCGAAAGCAGTACGACTTTAGCTTTGTTTTGTTTGCCTAATTCTGCGGCTCTGGGAATGGCTCTTTCCATTGTTTCGACGATTTCCCAAGCGTTATAATCTGCTTGTTCTAGCCGATCACTAAAAAGGCCCGCTGCATCCCCAATTAACAGCACTGCAACAGCCTTCGCCTTGATTGTATCAATCCAAGCATTATCATCGCCCTCTTTGGGATCGCCGCCCGCAATCAAAATCGCCGGCGCGCTGACAGCAGCTAACCCGACTTGCGCTGCGTCATAATTAGTCGCTTTGCTGTCGTTGATGAAATCTATGCCTTCCCAGGTGCGGATGTGTTCGAGGCGGTGCGCCACTCCGGGGAATTTCGCGATCGCCCGGGCGATCGCACTTTGATCTATCCCTGCCAAATTAGCCGCTGCCACAGCCATCAACAAATTTTGCAAATTGTGTTCGCCCACCATCCGCAAAGACTCAGCAGGCAAAATTTTCTCGCCTTGAGCAATTACCCAACCGTCTTCGATGTACGCTCCAAAAGCGTGTTTTCCCAACAAATCTTTTTCACCTTTAACACTCGTCCAACACGCATCCGGCCAAATGTCAACTCCTTGCTGTCGCAAACCAGGATCGTCACCGTTGATGATTTGCAATTCCGAATTTTTCAGCAAATGGGCTTTAATGTTGTAGTAATTTTCTAAAGTTTTGTGGCGGCTGAGGTGATCCGGCGTCAAAGTCGTCAAAACTCCGATGCGCGGCGCTACCGACGGCGATGATTCTATCTGATAGCTGCTGATTTCTGCGATTACCCAATCCGGCGGTTTCTCGGAAGCAGCTAATTCGCACGCAGCATAACCAATGTTGCCACAAGCGGGAGCATGAAGCCCTGCTTCGGCAAAAATCGCAGCAATTAAAGCAGTAGTTGTAGTTTTGCCGTTAGTACCAGTAATTGCTACCCAAGGAGATTTGAGATAGCGCCACGCGAGAGCCATTTCTCCGATTGTTTCAATTCCCAATTCTCGGGCGCGTACTAATGCTGGAATATCCCAGGGAACGCCCGGACTTACTACTACTAATTCTATGGATTTGTCAGGTTCAAAAGATTTACCTAACTCTAGATTGATGCCTTCGTTAGCTAGTTGCTGTTGTTGTTCGAGTAGGTTTGGGGCCGATGAGCGATCGCTCAGCGTTACTTCCCATCCTTCGCGTTTGAGCAGTCTGGCGGCGGCAATCCCTGATTTTCCTAATCCAATTATATGAGCGATCGGCATACGTTATGTGTGTGATGGAGCGAATTTCCCTGGTTTTCTAAGTTTATATCTTAACCTTGCATGAATTTTTGCCTATTGGCCATTATGCTTAATTTACAAAAAAAGGTATGTTGTTGCGCTTAAGCGCTCTTATTTATATAGATGAAAGAGCGCTGAAGCGCAACTACGTACCTCGTCTAAAATCGATTGACGATCGCCCTAAAGTCAGCCAACACCCGCTATATAAGAAAGAGCGCTGAAGCGCAACAACGTACCTTTATGTATGAAAGAGCGCTGAAGCGCAACTACGTACCTCGTCTAAAATCGATTGACGATCGCCCCAAAGTCAGCCAACACCCGCGCGTGATTCCGCAACAAACCCAGTAAATTCAAGCGATTGCGCTTAATTTCCGGGTCAGAATCCATCACCAAAACGCTTTCTGGCCCGTCAAAAAAGCTGCTCACAGCCGGAGCAATCTCAGTCAAACTCTCTACCAACTGTTGGTAATTGCGAGTTTGCTTCGATAGCAGCGTTTGCGGCACTAACTGCACCACAGCATCGTAAAAAGCTTGTTCGGAAGACTTTTGAAATAACTCGGGTTTCACCGCCGTTTTCGGTTCCAATTCTACCTTATCCAAATCACCTTGAGCCGCCAAACGAGTCGAACGGTTGACTGTTTCGTAAATCAGATCCAAAGTCTTGTCATTGCGGATTTGTTGCAGGAAAATTGCTCTTTCCAGCGCGTCCAACAAATCTCTTAATGCTCGTTCAGTATATTCTGGGTCGTTTTCTCCCAAAACTGCATTCACCAAATCATAATCTACATTCTTTTCTTCTTGCAGCAAAGTGCGAATTCTTTGCAGGAAAAACTCGTATAATTGCGATAGCAACTCCGCCGATGTTTGGGGGCGCACCGCGGTAAATTCTGCGACAACTTCTGCAAGTAGTTGGTGCAAATTGATTGGCAACTGAGCCGCCCAAATAATGTTAGTTATTGCATTGGCGGCGCGGCGCAGGGCGAAGGGATCGGAGGAACCAGTCGGCAGCATTCCTAAGCCGAAGATGCTGACTAATGTATCTAATTTATCGGCGATTGCGACAACTTGACCTGTGAGAGTTTGCGGCAAATTATCGCCCGCACCTTTGGGCAAATAATGCTCGAAAATTCCTGTTGCTACGGCTTCCGGTTCGCCGCAAGCTAAGGCGTATTTCTGACCCATAATTCCTTGCATTTCGGGAAATTCGTAAACCATTTGGGTTACAAGGTCGGCTTTGCAAAGCAATGCTGCTCTTTCTATGTAAGCTTGTTCTGCGGCGGTGATTTGCAGTTGCTTGGTGATGAGAGAGGCAATCTTGCACAGTCGATCGACCTTTGCGCGCACTGTACCCAAATCTTCCTGGAAAGTGACCGTCTCCAACTTTGGCAAATAATCCTCTAGAGGCTTTACCAAGTCTGCTTTGTAGAAAAACTGACCGTCTGCCAATCTCGCCCGCACGACTCGCTCGTTACCTGCGGCAATAATCGCCGATTTTGCCGGATCGCCGTTGGAAATTGTAATGAAATAGGGTAGGAGTTCGGGGAATTCTGGGCTTTTGAGAATTGGAAAATAGCGCTGGTTGGTGACGATAATTGTGGTGATTACTTCCGGCGGTAACATCAAAAAACCGTCGTCAAATTTGCCGACTACGGCGTTGGGCCATTCTACTAAGTCGGTGACTTCTTCTAACAAATCTTCGGTAATGTCGGCGTAACCGCCTTGTTTGGTGGCGGCGGCTTCTACTTGTGCTTGAATTTGGATTTTGCGCTGTTGTCGATCGACTTCCACGCCAGCAGCCCGCAGACACTCGACATAATCCTCGGCTTGCGGAATCGAGACCCCCCCCATCTCCGGTGTAGGGGGGGTGTGCAACACCCGATGTCCTTGGGAAATGCGATCGCTCTTGACGGTATCTGAACCGCTGACCAATGCGATCGGCAGTACAGTATCATCAAACAGCGCTACGATCGATCGAATCGGGCGCGGAAACTTCAAATCTCCGTCAGCCCACCGCATAAATCTTTTGCCTTCTAACTTGTTAATCCACTGCGGCACAAGTTCGACCAAAATATCCGCCGTCATCCGCCCCGGAATCTGTTTGAGAACAAACACAAAATCGCCTTTATCGGTAGCGCGAACTTCCAAAGCATCGATTTCTACGCCTTGTTTTTTCGCAAAACCTTCGGCTGCTTTCGTCGGTTTGCCATCTTTAAAAGCCGAACTTGCGGGCGGCCCTTTTACCTCTTCTTCTCTGTCTGATTGCTTAACTGGCAGTCCTTTAACAAGAACGGCCAAACGCCTCGGAGTTGCGTATACATTAATTGATTCATTTGTCAAAGATTGTTCTGCCAGAGTTGCAGGTACGAGTTCCTGCCACTGTTGGACGCTGCCTGCGACAAAAGATGCGGGCAATTCTTCGGTGCCGAGTTCTAATAAAAAGTTAGGCATATAGAAATTGTGAAGTGAGGGAGCTACGGATTGGTAATGGGTAATGGGTAATTGGTAATTGGTAATCGGTAATTGGTAATCGGTAATCGGTAATCGGTAATTGGTAATTGGTAATTGGTAATTGGTAATTGGTAATTGGTAATTGGCTGGTGAGTGCGTTAGTTGACCTAAAATTTTTACATAACAAAGTTTGGTGTTTTTGTCAAGAGGCAATTCATCTCCCGATTCGATCGTTACAAAAGTTATGGATCGGCCGTCAAAATAGCCTGGAATTGCGATCGCGATAATAACATCACAGAATTATTTTACCGGTCACAGGTCTGATTAGAGCTAAAAAACACTCAAATGATCAGCATAGCACTTAAAATCGGGGGTGAAAGATATTCTCAGCAGCTCATGACCTTGGCGGAAAGACTAGCAGAAGATTGGAAGTCGCGACTCGAACAAGATTGCCCCGACGAGAGCTCTAGCACTCGCGAGAGTGTTGTTCGCTGGCTGTTGGGAGACAAGCCAGAAAGATTTGACACTCTAAATCCGACTCAACTCGCTGTCGCTTCTGGGGCGATCGACTTTTTATATCGAATTTTGCAGCAGCGCTATCTGGGAGTAGCGCCAGAAAGAGCTTACCGCAACTTGATCGGGCGCCTGGGCGGTTTGGTGGTGCTCCGGCAAAAAATCCAAGCGTGGGTTTCATTGAGTCGCGACAGACAGCGCAGTGCGGTAGAGGTACTGCAAGAAGTGATTCAGGAAATGCTGAATTCCGATCGCTACCTCCAGCAGCAAGTCGCCTGGATTGCCGAATGCACAACAGATAAGCGCTTGCGAAATGCTTTGCTGCTAGCGAGCACAGAAGAATACTGCTTGCGGCCGATCCGCAACCAGCCGCTGCTGGTGTACCGCTTCGTCAACTACCTGCGGCGTTCCCAGCGGGGCGGGTTGACGCAAGTCCCGGCGGGAGATTGGGTGCGGCTGGTGTCGGAACAGGTTCTGCCTGACGATACAGACGAACCGCTCAGCTTGCTAGACGAACAGGCGATGTCGGATTATCGAGAACATCAAGCTTGGGAAGAACGGCAAACTCAGCGGCAGATTGTCCAACAAGAATTTGAGAATTACTTGACTGCTGAAGTCGATCCGCTGGCTTCGCGATGGCTGCGGCTTTACCTGCAAGGCCGTTCCCAAGAGGCAATTGCTGAGGATTTGAAGGTGCCAGTCAAACAAATTTACCGCTTGCGAGAAAAAGTCAGTTACCACGCGATTCGGGTGTTTGCAGTCAAACAAGCACCAGAATTAGTCGCTAACTGGCTGGAAATTTCGCTCAAAGAACACAGTTTGGGCTTGACTCCCGCCCAGTGGCAGCAATATTTACAAGATCTCACGCCGGTGCAGCGACAGTTGATAGAATCGCTCAAAGCAGGGAAAAGTGTAGAGACGATCGCCTCTGAATTAAAGTTAAAAACCAATCAAGTCATCGGCGAGTGGAGCAAACTCTATTTAGCTGCTCAATCCCTCCGAAACGAGTAGATTGGTAATGAGTGGCGGGCGAAGCGTAGCGGAGGGAATTGCTAATTGTTAATTGGCGGTAGGAATTTTCCGAATTCGCGCTACAAATCAATTCCCGAACAGCCAGATTTGCTGCGAGTTTCCCCGTGGAAACCGCGCGATCGAATCAGGTAATATCGATCGGGATATCGCGCGTGCTGCCGCGATCTCACCCAAAAACGGATACCGTCCCACGTACTTAAATCGCGCTGATCCCCAAATTTTAGACCAAAGATCCACATCCCAGATTCATCTAGAGGAGTCAATCTCAAATCTCAAATCTCAAATCTCAAATTGACTGACGCTCGCGATCGGGGATGCTCACCGTGAACTTTGTGGAGTAAGATATTAGTAGGACGATCGACTCTTCAGGATTTTTTAACCAATCCTCAGTTCAGCAGTTGCACGTCAATCATCAGTTCTGGTGTATCTGTCATACTTGGGCATTCAGACAAAATTCTATCTTTGCCAGCCATAGGAATCAATCTTGGGCGATAAATGATAGTTAGTCGATAGTCCGCCCGCGATCATCTAGTTGTCAATCTTTCTGTAGAATTTGAGACTGGAATACAGAAGAGAGAAAATTCTGAGACCCAATATTTTTCTTTCATAAAAGCTTCCGGGTTTCAGATGCCTAGCTACGTCAGGGAAGTTGCATGGTTTAATTTTATAAATCAGGTTGGTATAGCGCGATCGCGCTTCCGACTACAGAGAAGCTAATGGTACATACATCTTCAACAGACTCGGCGACTACAATGGACTCCGATCGAATATTTCAACTAATCGATACAGTTGTTCCCTTTGAAGCTTGCCTTTACTATCAAGTTTTGCCTTTATCTCTAGAAGGCAATCTATTTAAATTGGGCGTAGTCGATGTGCAAGATGACTCCGCTTTGGACTACGTGCAGCGGATTTTAGCATACATGAATTGCTCGGTGACAACGGAGCAAATTGCCCCGGAAACTCAGCGTTCGATGCTCTCAGCTTACTTGCTCCACGGGAACCAAGTCAGAGAACCCAGCCTGACAGAAACCACACCAGCCCCAACACCGATACCAGCCCCAACACCAATAAATCCCGCACCAACAACATCAAGCTCCGAAGCAGACACCCTGCTGTCTGTACCCGAACCCTCCATTCGGGTTCCCGATCGGTTGAAACCTCCCGATGCTGAGGTTTTGCTGACGCCGACAGAACTTTCGGTTTTGGATGTCGAGGCCGTGCACTTGTCAAGCCCCGTCGAAGTTTTGGCAACTTTACCCGCGCCCCAACTGCTGCAAGAATTGCTCGGTAGAGTGCTCGTAGACGGTATCGGTAGGCTGTTTTTTGAGAGACACCAGTCCCAAGGTAGGATTCTTTGGAGTCAAGACGGCGTTTTGAAATCGATCCTCGAAGGTCTCTCTCCCTTCCTGTTTCAAGAAGTCATCGACGAGTTGAAACGGCTGACAGATATGCCTGTTTCCCCGGTGGAACATCCCAAACAAGTCGAAGTAGAACGCATCTATGGAAAAACTCATTTGCTGTTGCGCTTGCGAGTAATGCCCGTGGGTGGCAAGGAAGAAGCAACGCTGCAAGTCTTGCGGGGAGCAGCTTTGAGGTTTTACCAGCAGCAGCAATTGTCTACTCTGAGTCGAGATGCACTGCAACTGGCCAAAGAATTGCAGCGGAAAGTGAATCAAATTCGCGATCGCACTCGGCTTTCTCCTTTACCTTTGGAAGGTTTACCCGCTTTGGAACAAGTTGTCAGAAATGTTGACGACCAACTTGAAGCTTTGATGCAAGAACAGAATCCCGAGGATTTCTAATTAGAAATAGTTGTAAGTTTTGAACTTTCTTTAACTCAAATCTAGCCCGATCAAATAAATAACAATAATTAGGTTCGTAGTGAGGACTTTAGTCCTTCCTTATCCAAAATCTGAAGAAGGACTCGCATTCCTCACTACAAACCTATGTGAGTGCAGTTGTGCGATCGCACCTAAGATGAACCGTGCTCGAAAATCTTATCGTACTGCAACAAATCCAAACTTACAAAAACTGGCAAACACCCAAAACATTGCTGTGCAACTTCCCAGCGTTCCTCTCGCTGCAACATAGCAGTCAACTTTTGTTTAGCGCCCAGCAAATATCGGACATCGTTAGCAGCGTAGCTCAATTGGTCATCAGAAAGATGCTCGGAATTTCCCCAATCCGAACTTTGAGAAGTTTTATTGAGTTCTACTTTTTCCAACTCTTGGATTAACTCTTTAAGTCCGTGTCTGTTAGTATAAGTTCTGGCTAACTTGCTAGCTATTTTTGTGCAGAAAACAGGTGCAATGTCAATACTTAAATTGTAACGCATTGTTGCCAGATCGAAGCGCGCAAAGTGAAATACCTTCTCAATATTTTCAGCTTCCATGAGCTTTTTCAAATTTGGCGCCGCCGTCTGGCCTTTAGCAATCCGCACCGCCGCCACTTTACCTTGCGGATCGCACAACTGCACCAAACACAGGCGATCGCGCCAGGGCATCAAACCCATCGTTTCCGTATCAACGGCGATCGCCTCCGCCGTCAAATAATAAGATAGCAGATCATCGGAGATATCGCGATCGCACACTTGAAAATCTGGAAATTCCATTCTTGGTTATTGGTAATCGGTAATTGGTAATCGGTAATTGGTAATCGGGCATCGGTAATCGGTAATCGGGCATCGGTAATCGGGAATCGATAATTAATCTTTCCTTCTTTCCTCTTCCTTCTTCCTTCTTCCTTCTTCCTTCTTCCTTCTTCTTATCGACTACGGACAAAAAGCTGAGTAAAATAATACTCCCCTTTGGCATTTTTGGCAATCGCAATACCAGTCAAATTAAATTGACTCTCGATATTCTTGCGGTGGCCCTCACTTTTAATCCAACCCTCAACAGCATTGCCAACCGGGTCGCTGTAGCCAAAATTGTAAGCAACATTTTCAGCTACACTTTGATAGGGAACAGTAATTGCTTTCGCCCGCCCTTCAAATCCATCGTGGCTAAATTTAACTTTCCCACTCGCCATATTTTCGCTGTGAATTCTGGCTATCTGACTAATTCGCGGATCGACAGTCAGCGGCGGCAACTTTTTCGAGGCTCGATATTGATTGATCTGTTGGTTAACAGCTTTTTCTAACTCAGCAATTGAACTCGTAGCAGCAATATTAGTATTCATGGAAGTTTCTGGGAGCGATTGTGTAGGAATGAGTTGAGTACAATTAGGTAGGATTGCCAGGAATCCTAGAGACATTAAAATCAAAGGTTTGTACATGAACTATTAAAGATAAAGAAGACCGGGCGGTTGAAACCGCGGCTACACAGACAAAACCCGCCTCCGCGGGTTGAAGAACGGATGATGAAAATTACGTTATCTTCTAAGTCGGCGGAGGCGGACATCATTTATATAGACGCGGTTGAAACCGCCGTCTGACCATTCCTACAGGGCGATCGCCCGAAATTCCGGTAAACTAGATATTCAGAACCTTCGCCACAGTGTTCACATCTTTGTCACCCCGTCCCGAACAGTTGAGGACAATGCGCGGACTGCCAGTTAACTGCGGACAGAGAGTTTCCAAATAGGCGATCGCGTGAGCAGTTTCCAAAGCCGGAATAATCCCCTCCAACTGCGACAACCGTTGAAAAGCATCCAAAGCTTGCTGATCGGTTACACTGTAATATTCAGCCCGGCCAGCATCCTTCAAATAACTGTGTTCCGGCCCCACACCAGGATAATCCAAACCCGCACTAATCGAATGCGGCTCGATGACTTGACCCTCATTATCCTGCAACAAATAACTCATAGCCCCGTGCAGAACACCCACAGTTCCCTTAGTCAAAGTAGCAGCGTGTTTATCCGTATCCACACCTTCTCCCGCCGCTTCAACACCAATTAACCGCACAGTTTCTTCCCCAACAAACTCATGAAAAAGACCCATAGCATTAGAACCGCCGCCCACACAAGCTAATAAGATATCTGGCAAACCATTCCATTTTTCTAGACACTGACTGCGAGTTTCTTGACCGATAATTGCATGGAAATCGCGCACCATCATCGGGTAAGGATGCGGCCCCGCCACCGAACCAAGAATATAATGAGTTGTTTCAACATTTGTCACCCAATCGCGAATCGCTTCAGAAGTCGCATCTTTCAGCGTTCCCGTACCCGCCGCCACGGGTCGCACTTCAGCACCCATCAAGCGCATTCTAAACACATTTAAAGCCTGTCTTTCCATGTCATGAACGCCCATGTAGACAACGCATTCTAAACCGAAACGAGCGCAAACAGTGGCAGTAGCAACGCCATGTTGGCCAGCACCAGTTTCAGCAATTACGCGCTTTTTACCCATGCGTTTTGCGAGCAATGCTTGAGCCAAAGCATTATTGATTTTGTGAGCACCAGTGTGGTTTAAATCTTCGCGTTTGAGGTAAATTTGGGCGCCAGTGCCGTCTGGTTTAGCATAATGCTCCGTGAGGCGTTCGGCGAAATACAATGGGCTGGGGCGGCCGACATAATCCTTAAGTAATCCTTGGAGTTGCTGTTGAAATTCCGGTTCGCTGCGGTATTTGTGGAAAGCCGCTTCAAGCTCAAATAAAGCCGGCATCAGGGTTTCGGGGACGTATTTGCCACCGAATTTGCCGAATCTACCGAGGGAGTCGGGGCGTTGGGCGGTGGTTTCGGTGGTTTCTGTGGTGAGACGCAGGGGTGTGACAGTCACGGACTTTGTGGGGATAAGGGGACAGATTTTATTATATCTAGTCGATGTGGCGGGGCGGTGGGCGATCGGGTAATTTTGCGAGGGCTGCCAAAAATCGCTAGGATGGCGGAAGTTCGTCGGAGCCTTCGAGATATTGCCCTGTAAGGGTTTCAGGGATTTTTTCTGTAGATGAGAGGTTGTTTGTACAGAGATTTTTGGGAGTCCTCGCAAATAGCCTCTGGACACGTTGCGCTGTATGGGGTTTATAATCGAGGGATCCCCACTCGCTGGGGAAACTAATTGAATGGAAACTAGGATCTCCCGACCTTTACTTTTGGTAGGTTGACGTGTTCCCGCTCGCTGGGGAAACTAATTGAATGGAAACTTCGTAATGGTGAACAATTATGAATTCAAATCAGCAGTTTCTGCAAAATTTATACGATGCTTTTAACAAACGCGAAATTGAAACAATCATCTCGTTGATGCGCCCAGACGTGAAATGGGCGAACGGAGTGGAAGGCGGTTTCGTTTATGGACGCGATGCGGTGCGCGAATATTGGACAAATCAATTTAAGGATATTCAACCGGAGCTTGAAACGTTAAAATTCGAGACTGACGAAAACAATCGGAACATTGTCACCGTTCATCAAATTATTAAAGATTTGCAATGCAATGTGCTTGCGGATGCAACAATTCATCAAATCTTTACCATTGAGGATGGTCTGATTTGTCTTTATGAAATTGGCGAAACCGAAACAATAGAGGAGATGATTCAAAAGACAAAAAGTTCCAACTAGCAATGATGTCCTTGGGCGGGGGCGGGTTTTACAAATAATATTTAATACCAACAAACAATCTACATAAACCCGCCCCCTTATGCAATATGTTAAAATTATTGAAGAACGCAACAGTTGGCTCATTCAATCGTAGTAAACTAAAAGCGTAGACCTACAATTCTCACTTCCTTTAGTTATTGTTACACAACAGGAAACCAAAATCGTGGATATCGACATTCGTTATAAACCTTCCTTTGCCACAATTTTTCTTACACTCGAACCTGGAGAAAGCATTATTGCTGAATCAGGAGCGATGATAGCAATGGATGCAGCACTCACAATGAAAACAGAATTTAATGGAGGTTTTTTGTCAGGTGTATTGAAAAAGTTTTTTGGTGGTGAATCGCTGTTCGTCAATCGATTTATCAATCCAACACGGCAGTCTCTCCAAGTCGTTCTTTCTCAATCTACAATCGGAGATATTGCCGAAGCTCAAGTCTATGAAAATAACCTCTGTTTTCAACCCGGTGCTTATATTGCCAGTACCCCCGATATCAAATTAGGCGTGCGCTGGGCTGGATTTGCCAGTTGGTTTTCGGGAGAAGGCTTATTTAAATTGCAAGCCAGCGGACAGGGAACAGTATTTTTTGGTGCCTATGGTGGTTTGACTAGCAAGCAAATCAATGGTGACTTCATTGTCGATACAGGGCATTTAGTAGCTTACGAATCGGGAATGAAAATGTCGATAAAAATGGCAGGCGGATTATTAGGTTCGATTACATCCGGGGAAGGGTTTGTGAATAAAGTGACGGGTAAAGGAACAATTTACTTGCAATCCAGAAGTATCGATGGTTTGGTGCAATTTTTATCAAGTAAAGTTTGACTTGCGAGCGAATATATCCATTACCTACTACCAAATATGAAAATTGAACTTTTACAACAACCCGACAGCACGATCGCCCGAATCACTCTAAATGTCGGTGAAGAAATCGTTGCTGAGGCAGGTGCAATGGTGGCGATGAGTGGCAATCTACAAGCAAGTACGACATTGCGCCAAGGCAAAGGTGGCGGTATTTTCGGCGGACTCAAACGCATGATTGCCGGAGAGTCGCTATTTTTAAGTGTATTTCGATCGCCAACACCGGAAAATACCTTGTTTTTAGCACCCAAAATGTTGGGCGATATGCTGCACTATCAAATGGGCAAAAGTGGCTTAGTAGTACAAGCAGGTTCTTATTTAGCTAGCACACCAGATGTTAATATTGACTTGGGTTTTCAAGGCTTCAAATCGATGTTTTCTGGAGAAAGTATTTTCTGGCTAGATATGGGGGGTCAAGGAGATGTACTATTGAGTTCCTTCGGCGCAATTTACGAAGTTCCAGTCAAAGGAGAATACATTGTTGATACAGGTCATATTGTCGCCTTTGAGAAAAGTTTAAAGTTTGAAATTACTAAGCCCCCAGGAAGTAGTTGGGTGAGTGCATTTCTCGGTGGAGAAGGTTTAGTTTGTCGATTTAAAGGTAACGGTCGCCTGTTCTGTCAAACCCACAATACCATAGCATTCGGTCAAGCCGTCGGCAATCGTTTACCTCCCAGGTAGCAAGCGTGGAGACTCGCGATATGCAAAACATAAACGGAGATTGCTTTCATAAAAGGGTGCATCTGGTTTTTGAAGAGGGCGAAGCATGACCGCATATAAGTTATTAATTATAATTTCATATTGATTGCGGTCATGCTTCGCCCCTACAGACATATTTGCCAAACTGAAATACACCCTCATAAAACATCGCATTCATGTAAAGTGTTCCTCGCAACGATCATTCTAACTGAACGTTATTGAGCTATCAACTGCCAACTGTCAACTGTCAACTGCCAACTGCCAACTGTCAACTGTCAACTGTCAACTGTCAACTAACTTATATGCCTAAAAACATCTCATATACAATCGAACATTCTCCATCCTATGCCCAACTAAAACTCAAAATTCCTGCCAACCAAACGGTGTTGGTAGAATCTTCGGGAATGGCAGCAATGGATAGTCACATCACCCTGAAATCAAAAGTCAAAGGAGGTTTGATGAAAGGCCTCACGCGAATGTTAGCAGGTGAGTCTTTGTTTATCAGCGAATTTACTTCGCCGGAACGTTCTGGAATACTTTACGTTTCCCCTGGAGTTCCTGGCGATATTCAACATTATCACCTCGATGGCAATAGCTTGATGCTGCAATCTTCTGCTTTTGTGGCATCGAGTTCTACTGTAGACCTTGATACTAAATTTCAGGGATTAAAAGGTTTCTTTAGTGGCGAATCATTGTTTTTTCTCAAAGCAACTGGACAAGGCGATATCTGGTTTAATTCCTATGGCGCAATTCTGGAAATTCCAGTCAATGGAAGTTATATCGTGGACACCGGTTATATCGTTGCCTTTGAGGATACGCTGAAGTATGATGTTGAAGTCCTGGGCGGACTATCCTGGAAAAATTTGAGAACGGGAATTTTAGGTGGAGAAGGCTTAGTTTGTCGTTTCAGTGGACAGGGGAAACTGTGGATACAGTCTCGCAATCTGTTTCCTCTGATTAATTTTTTAAATCCCTTCCGACCGACAAAGAACAATTAGTTTGGTGCTTTTATATACAGCATATTCCATGTATATTTGGTACACACAATTTTGGGAAATTCCGTGTAAGGTGCGTCGCCATATAATCTGCCACTGCTATTCAATAACTCGTAGCGATGCACCCTACAAACTCACGCAAGTCAATCCAAAATCTAAAATCTAAAATCTAAAATCGAATGACCGATCGCAATCCACCCACAAGCAACAGGCAACTGCTAACCTTATTAGGAATCTTTTTAGCCATAGGATGTTTATTGCTTTGGGGAAGCCTCAAACTGGTAGATGGGCTGATTTTATTAATTCCCCCCGAACTCGAACAGCGTTTGGGGGCGTTAGTTATCCCAGCTTACGAAAGTCTTGCGGAATCTTCTCCAGCACAAGATACCCTCAATCAACTTCTCGATCGCCTGGAAACTAAATTACCTAAACAAAAAAATATCGATCGCAATTATCGCCTACTTTACATTCCCGATGATACTGTAAACGCGCTAGCCTTACCTGGAGATACAATTGTTGTTTATCGGGGTTTAATAAAGCAATTGGAATCGGAAAACGAGTTGATGATGATCTTAGGTCATGAGTTGGGTCATTTCGCCAATCGCGATCATTTGCGGGGAATTGGACGGGGATTGGCGTTACAGTTTGTGGTGGCGGTGTTCGTAGGCGATGGAGGTGGGTTGGTGAATGTTGCCGCTGCGATCGCTTCCAATTTAAGCAAAGCCCAATTTTCTCGTAGTCAGGAAGCCCAAGCCGATGAATTTGGCTTACAACTGCTGGTTTCCCATTACGGGCACGCAGCGGGCGCAGCAGACTTTTTCCAGCGATTAGCGCGAAAATCTGGTCTAGATATTGCTTTGTTATCGACTCATCCGGCACCTGGCGATCGCAGTTTAACGTTAACACAAACGATCGCCCAACGCCGCTATCCGATTCAAGAGCGATCGGCTTTACCCGCAACACTCAAAAGCGATCGATAACAATCAGACACTTAATAATTCCCGCTCTCCCTTGATGGGCTAATACAATAGGTATAATATCAGAGTCTCAACGAGCGATCGCAACCTTACACCAATCCACTAAAACTAGAAATACCCTTCAACAGTTGACAGTTGACAGTTGACAGTTGACAGTTTGAGAGCGACCTCTACCTAGAAGGAAGAGGATTGGAGTAATGAATAGTCTGATTTGTATTTCTCCCGAGCAGGCTTGGGGCTTTCAACCAATTATTTATGGTAAAACAAGTTCAGGCAGTATAACATATGGCAGCATCCAAACGCAAAAATTCTGACAACAAAACAACCGACGGTAAACGAGTAGTTTACTCTGAGTTTGGTAACTACGAAAACTCGGCTGCTCTCGAACGAGGAACCCCGGAAGTTCCCCAGAATCAACAAACTTTGAAAGTAGAAGCATCCCGAAAAGGACGCGGTGGCAAAACAGTTACAGTCATCAGCGGATTTCAAGAAAAACCAGAAACTTTAGCAGATTTAGCCAAGCAGCTAAAAGCCCAATGCGGCACAGGCGGCACAGTTAAGGATAATGAAATTGAAATTCAAGGCGAACACAAGCAAAAGCTACTCGAAATTCTCAAAAAATTGGGCTACAAAGCTAAAATTAGCGGAGGTTAATTGGGTGCATCTGGGTTTTGAAGAGGGCGAAGCATGACCGCATATAACTTATTAGTTATAATCTCATATTTACTGCGGTCATGCTTCGCCCCTACAGATATATTTTCATGCGCCCCAGATGCGCCCGGTTAATTTCTGTTATTCTTCCCTCTTCCCTCTTCCCTCTTCCTTCTTCCCTCTTCCTTCTTCCTTCTTCCCTCTTCCTTCATTTTATGTACACTCGACCCTTAGCCCGTTTGATCGAACAATTGCAGCGCTTGCCCGGAATCGGCCCAAAAAGTGCACAGCGACTCGCTTTACATATTTTAAAGCGACCGGAAGAAGACGTGCAAGCCCTAGCTCAATCATTGATTGATGCCAAAAAACAAGTCGGTTTTTGCAAAGTATGCTTTCACTTATCCGCTGAACCTGTTTGCGAAATTTGCCGCAACACTAACCGGGACGGTTCTACTATTTGTGTTGTGTCAGAATCCCGCGATGTAATCGCCTTAGAAAAAACGCGGGAATACATCGGCAAATATCATGTTGTCGGCGGTGTCATCTCGCCGATGGATGGAATTGGCCCGGAACAATTGAACATTCAGCCATTAGTCCGCCGCGTCAGCCAGCAAAAGATTGCTGAAGTTATTATTGCGATTAGTCCTAGCGTGGAAGGCGAAACTACTACTCTTTATATCGGTCATTTATTGAAACCTTTTACCAAGGTTACGCGAATAGCTTTTGGTTTGCCGATGGGGGGAGATTTGGAATATGCTGATGAGGTAACTTTGGCTCGTGCTTTGGAAGGAAGGAGGGAATTGGATTAGGTGAATTGAAAGAGAAGAGAAATGAACCGCGAAGACGCTAAGGACACGTTCGGCGAAGCCGTTCCCGAAGGGTAGGAAGATGGGAGAGAAGAAAGTGCGATTGCTTTATTGAGGTTCGCAATGACAATTTTGTAAAAAAGGTTAAACTGAATAAAGTTACTGAGAGTGAAAAATATGACTCAATTCGATCGCCCTTTAAGCTACCCCACAACCCGCAAAGCCGAGCAAACAGACGATTACCACGGCGTCCAAGTATCCGACCCCTACAGGTGGCTGGAAGACCCGGATTCAGAGGAAACTCAAGCCTGGGTGGAAGCTCAAAACGCAGTCACTTTCGGCTACCTCAGCCAAATTCCGGCGCGGGAAAAAATCAAACAGCGCCTGACTAAACTGTGGGATTACGAGAAATACGGCATACCTTTTAAACAGGGCGATCGCTATTTTTACTACAAGAATGACGGTCTGCAAAATCAATCCGTACTCTACACTTTAACATCTCTCGACGGCGAACCAAAAGTATTAATTGACCCGAACACTCTCTCAGAAGACGGAACCGTTGCTCTCGGCGGCATAGCTCTCAGCGAAGACGGCCAACTTATGGCCTACGGTTTGTCAATTTCTGGCTCGGATTGGCAGGAATGGAAAGTTCGCGATGTGGAAACTGGGGAAGATTTATCAGACCATTTAAAATGGCTGAAATTCTCAGGTGCAGCCTGGACTCACGACGGTAAAGGTTTTTTTTACAGCCGCTACGATGAACCCAACGAAAAAACCAAACTCGAAGATGTTAACTATTACCAAAAGCTATTCTATCACAAGCTCGGTACTCCGCAATCTGAAGATGTATTAATTTGCGATCGCCCTGACCAAAAAGAATGGGGATTTAGCGGTGGTGTTACGGAAGACGGCAAGTATTTGATTATATCAGTCTGGCTCGGCACTGACCCGCAAAACCTGATTTTTTACAAGGATTTAACCGCGCCGGAATCAAGCATTGTCGAACTGATTAACAAATTCGAGGCTGAGTACAGTTTCATTGATAACGAAGGCTCATTGTTCTGGTTTCAAACCGACTTGAATGCACCGCTGGGCCGCGTAATTGCGATCGACACTAACAACCCTCCTCCTTCATCCCTAGCGGGCGCTGACACCCCCCTGAATCCCCCCCTTACCAAGGGGGGGTTCACCGAAATCATCCCCGAAGCAGCCGAAACCCTGGGAGGCATTAGCCTTCTCAACAATCAATTTGTCGCTTCTTACCTGAAAGACGCCTACACTCAGATTAAAATCTTCAACTTAGATGGCTCTTTTGCGCGAGAAGTAGCCTTGCCGGGAATTGGTTCGGCAGGAGGTTTTGGCGGCAAGCGGCACGACACCGAAACCTTTTATGCTTACACCAGCTTCACGACTCCGAACACAATCTACCGTTACAATATGCTGACTGATGAAAGTAGCATTTATCGGCAGCCAAAGGTTGATTTTAATCCAGAGGATTACGAGACAAAACAAATATTTTATCCCAGCAAAGACGGTACGCAAGTACCGATGTTTGTCACGCACAAAAAAGGCTTGCAGCTAGATGGCAATAACCCCACTTACCTGTATGGTTATGGTGGTTTTTCTATCTCGCTGACTCCAAGTTTTTCTCTTAGCAGGCTGGTTTGGTTGGAAATGGGCGGAGTTTATGTGACAGCTTGTTTGCGGGGTGGTGGCGAGTACGGCGAATCGTGGCACCAAGCTGGGACAAAGTTGAAAAAGCAAAATGTGTTTGATGACTTTATCAGCGCTGCGGAATGGTTGATCGAGAATAAGTATACCAAACCTGCTAAATTGGCGATCGCAGGTGGTAGCAACGGCGGCTTATTGGTGGGGGCTTGCATGACTCAGCGGCCAGAATTGTTCGGTGCAGCATTGCCCGCCGTCGGCGTCCTAGATATGTTGCGCTTCCATAAGTTTACCATTGGTCATGCTTGGGTTCCTGAATATGGTTCGTCGGACAATCCCGCAGAGTTTCCCACAATTCACGCCTATTCTCCGCTGCACAATCTGAAAGCGGGAACTGCTTATCCGGCGACAATGATTACAACTGCGGATCATGACGATAGAGTGGTTCCAGCCCACAGTTTCAAGTTTGCTTCGGCTTTGCAAGCAACGCACGCAGGCGAAAAACCGGTGTTAATTCGCATCGAAACAAAAGCGGGACATGGGGGTGGCAAACCTACCGCTAAAGTCATTGAAGAATTGGCAGATGAATGGGCTTTTTTGGTGCGCGAACTCGATATTAACGTTTAACCAGCGCGGGATTGGGTGCGCCTATTCCCTAGGCGCGCACCCGCACTCCTCTCTTCAACTGCTGGTGAACACCACTTACCTGATGGTATGATCTGACACATCTTTTGCTGCTAACCTGATGTTCAATGTGGAAATTGTGCGATCGTTTCATGGCCTGTGGCTGCGGACAACCGATCGCTACAGCATAAATTAGTGTAACTTGTCAACTCCCACTTGTCTTAATTTGCCTGACATTCTGTAACTTTTTGTATGGTTTAGCCTTGGTTCTGAGCTTTTTAGAGATGAAACCCTATTAAGTAAAGTTCGTGGCAATGTCAACTCCCACAAGTAGTAAATCCAAGCTACAATCAAAAAATTTTCTAATTCTCGGAAATGTTTTTTTCAGTGGATTTACGGTCAAGATTTCAGAAAAAATTACACTCCCAACTGTACTGAGAAGCATCCCGTTACCGGAATCACTGCCTTTTTGTCAGCAATACGTAAGTAAGTGCCGATCGCAATCTCAAGGTTATGGGATTAATTTCTTTTCAAGAAAAATACTTGAGTGGCGCAATCAAAACCAGATAATGCTTGCATATCTAAGGGTGTAGTGATTTATTACCTAGGTTAATGCGCGAAGCTGATACAGCATTGTCTATCCAATCCTTCCCTCACATCTTAACTTCAACAAAACACGTAAGTGTTTAATTTATTTCGTAAATATAATTTACAGTAAATTTATATTTCCGTGTATATCGAATGTTCTCAAAGGGGGTAGTTTAAAACTAAGTAACTAAATCAGCGAACTATGAAAACGAGCCCCAATACGTCGAATGTGTCAGCCGTAAAAATACGCAAATCTACTAATATTACCACTACCAACAACTTATTTTTTAAGCCAGCAAACTCTACAGCGTATCTAGAATCGAAAACATATCTAGTCGTTGTTGACTCCCGAGTAGAAAACTACGAGGAATTGATCCGTGGAGTCAAACCCGGAAGCGAAGTATTGGTGCTCGATCCAACCAGAGATGCGATCGCACAAATCACCGAATTTTTGGGGCATTACCACAGCATCAACAGCCTGCACGTAGTTTCTCACGGCCGAGAAGCAGCAGTCGCGATCGGTCGGACAGAACTGAATATTGATAACCTAGAAACCTACAGCAGTCAATTGCAGCAGTGGGGAAAAGCCCTTAACAAACCCGGTAGCATTTTACTTTATGGATGTAACGTAGCTGTCGGCGAATCGGGCATTAAATTCATACAAAAACTCAGCGAATTAACTGGAGCAAATATTGCTGCTTCTAACAACTTAACTGGGAGTGCAGCACTAGGCGGCGACTGGGAATTAGAAATTACCACAGGACAAATCGATGCCGAACTAGCCTTTAAACCAGAAGTCTTAAAAACCTACAATCATGTCCTCGGAACATTAGTTACCGAAAGCTTTCAAAATCCCACAGCATTAGGGCCTTGGATCTACGGAACTAGCGGCGGTGCAATTCAACCGGGATTAACCTCAGGTAGCGGCCCCGGCATCATTCCCAGTTTAGGGCTGGGCGATCCTCCGGGCAGTGGCGCTTTAAGATTAACATCGAATGCGAACAACCAAGCAGCTTTTGTCATCTACAACAACCCAATTTCTTCGACTGACGGCATCAGAGTTGCCTTTGATTTATTTGCCTATGACGGCACCGGTGCCGACGGCATTAGTTTCTTCTTAATTGACGGGGCTGCTACACCAACTCAAGCAGGTGGATTCGGCGGTTCTCTCGGTTATGCTCCCAACAACAGTTCTGGTATACCGGGGATTGTCGGAGGTTATTTAGGTGTTGGATTTGACGAATATGGCAATTTTTCAGATCCGAGTGAAGGGCGTTTAGGTGGCCCGGGATCGATACCTGATGCGGTAGGAATTAGAGGCAGCCAAACCGGAGAATATAAGTTTTTAACTAACAATGTAATTCCCGGCGGCATAGATAATCCTACCGTTACCGATCGCACTCTTGCCAGAAAAAGAGTTCAAATTACTTTACAACCGTCTACTCCCACAATACCCAGCCGTTTTTTCGTTAACATCGACTTAAACGGCGACAACTTATTTAACGGCCCGGGCGAAAGTGCGATCGACATCCCAAATTTGGCGGCTGTAAATGGCACAATTCCGCCGACTTTCAAATTTGGTTTTGCTAGTTCGACAGGGGCAGTGACCAACATTCACGAAATTCGCAATCTCAGCGTTGAAACTGTCACAGCACCTACCATCTCAGCCGATATTGCCACGGTTAAAACTGGCCCCGCATTTGCCCTACCCAACAGCAGTATTACTTACACCATTACGTCCACCAATAACGGGCCCAACGACGCTACCAACGTCCTAATTCAAGATCCCCTGCCTCCGGGCTTAACTTTCAGCAGCGCCGATAATGGTGGGATTTTTAACCCGACAACGCGGAGTGTCAGTTGGCCAGTGATTTCGACTCTGGCTAACGGTGCCAGCGTTACCCGCAGTATTACCGTGACTGCACCTGCCACAATCGGATCGGTAACTAACCTGGCATTTAGCAGCAGCAGCACTTTCGATCCCAACCTGATTAACAACACCGGTGAAGGGGTAGTATCTCAAGCTACAACTGCGATCGTTCCCGCTACAGCCGACATCATCACCTCAAAAACAGGCCCGACAACAGCCGTGGCTGGATCGACGGTCACCTATACAATTACCTCACAAAACAGCGGGCCGAGCAGCGCTACCAATGTGACGGTAACAGACGCTTTGCCCGCAGGCTTAACTGGAGTGACAGCCTCCGACGGGGGCAGTTACAATCCTGCCACAGGTGTTGTCACTTTCCCGGCGATCGCAACTTTGGGCATCGGTGCGGCTAACGCCGTCAGCCGCACAGTCAGCTTCAGTACCCCAAATACCGGCACTGTCATCGACATTGCCAGGAGTACAGCCGAAACTCCCGATCCCAATAGTGCCAACAACAACGGCACGGCTGCGATCGCTCAAGTCAGCACCACGATAACGAGCAGCGCCGACGTAGTTACCACCAAAGCAGGCCCGGCATCTGTCACGCCCGGAGCCACTGCCACTTATACGATCACCGCCCAAAACGTCGGCCCTTCGGCAGCCGCCAACGTTTCCATCACCGATACCCTGCCTGTGGGCTTAACCGGAGTGACAGCCTCCAACGGTGGCACTTACAACCCAGCCACAGGTATTGTCACCTGGACGGCGATCGCAAGTTTGGCAAGCGGGGCAGCCAACGCCGTCACCCGCACAGTCAGCATTGTTGCTCCTGCCAGCGGCACAGTCGCCAACACCGCCAGAAGCACCTCCGACACCGCCGATCCCAATACTGCCAACAACAACGGCACGGCTGCAAACGCCCAAGTCACCACCACGATCACTGCCAGCGCCGACGTAGTTACCACCAAAGCAGGCCCGGCATCGATCGCGCCGGGAGCCACTGCCACTTATACCATCACCGCCCAAAACGCCGGCCCTTCCAGCGCCACCAACGTCGTCATCACCGATACTCTGCCTCTGGGGTTAACGGGAGTGACAGCTTCCAACGGTGGCAGTTACAACCCAGCCACAGGTATTGTTAGCTGGACGGCGATCGCAAGTTTGGCAAGCGGGGCAGCCAACGCCATCACCCGCACTGTCAGCGTTGTTGCTCCTGCCACTGGCAGCGTTGTCAACACTGCCAGAAGCACTGCCGCCACCGCCGATCCCAACAGTGGCAACAACAACGGTACGGCTGCGAACGCTCAAGTGACAACTGCGATCGTTGCCGCGAACCAACCTCCGGTAGCCAATAACGCCAACAGCGCGATCGCACCCAGCAGCACCGTTTTACTGACCGGATTGGGAGGCACAGATCCCGACGGGACGATCGCCTCCTTCACCATCAACACCCTACCGCCAGCAGCCCAAGGAACCTTGTTTCTGGGCAATCCCGCGTCTGGGGGAATTGCCGTCACAGCGGGTCAAACTCTCACACCCGCTCAAATCAATCAATTATTTTTCCAAGCGACCAACTCCTTTGCCGGAGCGAACTTCACCTACAGCGCTACCGACAATCAAGGCCTCACCAGTCCCGGCACCGCTACCGTCTCTGCGGTACTGCCGACACCCAACAAACCTCCTGTAGCCAACAACGCCAACATCAGCCTACCTCCGAACAGCACAGCCAACATTGTCGGACTCGGAGCAACCGACCCCGACGGAACGATCGCCTCCTACACAATCAACACCCTGCCGACAGTCGCTCAAGGGGTGCTATTTTTAGGCAATCCCGCCTCTGGGGGAATTGCCGTCACCGCAGGTCAAATTCTCACGCCCGCTCAAATCAATCAATTATTTTTCCAATCTACAGGCACTTTTACCGCAGCCAACTTCAGCTACAGCGCCACCGACAATCAAGGCGCTACCACCCCCGCCAGCGCTAGCGTTGCCGCCGCCATTCCAGTACCATCGCCAACACCCGCACCGGTCAACAAACCTCCGGTTGCCAATCCTGTCAACAGCAGCCAGCAGCCCAGCAGCACCGCTTTATTGACCGGATTGGGAGGCACGGACTCCGACGGGACGATCGCCTCTTTTACGATTAACACCGTGCCACCTGTCTCTCAAGGGCAGCTATTTTTAGGCAATCCCGCCAGCGGAGGCGTAGCGGTGACACCCGGCCAAGTTCTGACTCCGGCACAGATTCAGCAACTATTTTTGCAAGCCACAGGCAACTTTACGGGAACCAACTTCAGCTATACCGCCACCGACAACGGCGGTGCCACCAATGCTGCTACCGCAACTGTAGCGGCAATCCCTCTGCCAGTGCCGACACCAACTCCTGCACCGGTGCCGACACCAACTCCTGCGCCAGTGCCAACACCGACTCCTGCACCAGTGCCAACACCGACTCCTGCACCGGTGCCAACACCGACTCCTGCACCAGTGCCGCCTCCCAACCAGCCGCCAGTTGCCACAAATGTCAACTTCACTGTTCCCCCCAACACCAGCCCGCGAGTTCCGGGATTGGGAGGAACTGACCCCGACGGGACGATCGTCTCTTTCACCATCAACAGCCTGCCCCCAGCAGACCAAGGACAGGTATTTTTAGGAGATCCTGCCAACGGAGGCGTTCGACTCACACCCGGTCAAGTTCTGACTCCGGCACAGATTCAGCAAATATATTTCCAAACGACGGGCAGCTTTACGGGAGCCAATTTCACCTACAGCGCCACCGACAATCAAGGCGCAACCAGTCCCGCCAATGCTACAGTTACCGCTTTGGTTCCGGTGCCGAACCAACCGCCAGTTGCCACAAATGTCAACTTCAGCACTCCGCCCAACAGTAGCAGGTTAGTCACGGGATTGGGCGGAACCGACCCCGACGGATCGATCGCCTCTTACACCATCAACACTTTGCCACCGGCAGACCAAGGAGTCCTATTTTTAGGAGATCCGGCTTTGGGCGGAGGCGTTCGCGTCACAGCCGGCCAAGTTCTGACTCCCGCACAGCTTCAGCAAATATTTTTGCAAACGACGGCCAACTTTACAGGAGCGAATTTTAACTACAGCGCTACGGACGATCGCGGTGCTACCAGTCCCGCTAATGCTACAGTTGCTGCCATAGCTCCAGCTCCGGCACCGACTCCAACTCCGACTCCGACTCCGGCGCCAATTGTTCTCAACCAACCTCCAGTTGGCATAAATGTCAACTTCAACATTCCGCCCAACAACAGCGTGCGGGTTCCAGGATTGGGAGGAATTGACCCCGACGGGACGATCGCCTCTTTCACAATCAACACTTTGCCACCGGCGAACCAAGGAACACTGTTTTTAGGAGATCCTGCTAACGGTGGGATAGCGATCGCACCCGGTGAAATTCTCACTCCCGGACAGATTCAGCAACTGTTTTTCCAAACGACGGGCGACTTTACGGGAGCCAATTTCACCTACAGCGCCACCGACAACCGCGGCCTGATTAGTCCCGGCACCGCTACTGTTGCTGCGATTCGCCCGACGACCAACTTACCGCCATTGGTGAACAATGCTAACTTCAGTATTGCTCCCAGTGGCAGCGCCCAGGTTCCGGGATTGGGAGGCAGCGACCCCGACGGGTCGATCGCCTCTTACACGATCGACACCCTGCCCCCAGCCAACCAAGGAGTTCTATTTTTAGGAGATCCAGCCAACGGCGGCGTTCGCGTCACACCCGGCCAAGTTCTAACTCCGGCACAAATTGAGCAATTATTTTTCCAAACCACAGGAAGTTTTACGGGAGCCACTTTCAGCTACAGCGCTACAGACGATCGCGGCGGCATTAGTCCCGCTACCGCTACTGTCGCTGCAATCTTGGGGCTGGTGGCGCCAACACCAACCCCAATATCAAATCCGATCGCCGAACCAGATACCGACTGTCTGTGCGAACCCATTGTAGAAAAACCAGGAATTAACTTTGCACCGCCGCCACCAGCGCCCGGAGTTCGATTTGTCCGGCCAATTTCGCAACTGGGAGAGGGACAAACCACCAAAGGTACAGACGGCAATGACTCGATCGCAGACAACAAAGGCAACCAAAAAATCATCGGTTTAAAAGGGAACGACCTGATTTTAGGCAAAGACGGCGCCGACGAAATTTACGGCAATGAAGGCAATGACAGGATTTTTGCGGACACTGACACGGATATTGCTTACGGCGGCGAGGGCAACGATATCATCCATGCCGGCAAGCAGAACGACTGGATTGCAGGCGACTTAGGCTCTGACACCCTGTTTGGAGATGAAGGTGCCGATACGATTTTGGGAGATAACGGCCGCGATAACTCTAGCAGCGCTGCGGACGATCGCGATTTGATCTTCGGAGGTAACGGCGCAGACATCATTAACGGCAACGAAGGCGACGATACCATCCATGCCGGCAAAGGTAACGATCTTGCCCTTGGAGGCAAAGAAAATGACATCATTTCGGGCCAAATCGGCTCCGATACGTTGATTGGGGGCACCGGCAATGACACCTTGTTTGGCGGTTTCAACGGCAACACAGACTTCGATTCCCAGGGACGCGACTTGCTCTATGGAGGCGACGGCAACGACTTCCTCAGCGGCCAAGAAGCCAACGATACCCTGGTTGCAGGCAAAGGTAACGATCGCGCTTACGGAGGTAAAGGCAATGACCTGATCTACGGTCAATTAGGCTCTGATACCCTCTACGGCGACGCAGGCAACGATACTCTGCTAGGCGACAAAGGCGGTTCCAACTCAGTTAACGGTGCTAGCGAAGGAGATTTAATCTTTGGCGGCACCGGTAATGACATCATCGGCGGTGGTAACGGCAATGACACCGTGCAAGCAGGCAAAGGCAATGATTGCGTTTGGGGCGGCAAAGAGAATGACTTGATTTGGGGCGAATTAGGCTCCGATACCCTTGTCGGCGACAGTGGCGATGACACGATATACGGTGGCGCTCGCAGTCGAGCTCAAGATGTCAACGGCCAGGACTTGATCTTTGGCAACATTGGTGCTGACGTACTCTTCGGCGATGAAGCTGACGATACCATCAGTGGCGGTGAAGGCGATGACAGGATTTACGGCGGTAAAAATAACGACCTCATTCACGGAGATCTTGGCAACGACAAGATTTACGGCGGTGACGGGGGCGATGAGCTCTGCGGTGGCGAGGGCAACGATACCATTTATGGCGATCGCTCCGATAACCGGGCTGTCTCGGTGGGCGCAAACGACCAGCAAGACTGCATCAATGGCGATGCTGGCGATGATTTGCTCTACGGCAATGAAGGGGAAGATACCCTGAATGGAGATGCTGGCACCGATACCCTAATTGGCGGTAAGGATAACGACTTGCTCAATGGGGGTGATGGTGATGACTGGCTGTTTGGTGGCTTGGGCGACGATACTTTAATCGGAGGTATTGGGAGCGATCGATTTGTCTTGGGTGCTGACAGTGGTACTGATACTGCGATCGGTTTTGAGGCCGGTGTCGATAAGTTTATTTTGATTGGCGGCCTGAGTTTCCAGCAGTTGCAATTGAGCACCACTCCTGACGGTACGTTGCTGCGAGTCGCAGGAACCGATCGGGTTTTAGCGAATCTGGTGGGGATTAATGGGGCGATCGGCTCCTCGGATTTCCTGTCATCAATTATCTTGCCTTCTTAGGGTGAGAATTGGCGGCGAAAGTCCCCTATTCTCATAAGAAAACGCCACAGCAACTTACAAGTTCTGTGGCGTTTCGATAATTTTCAATAATCTAAAACTCGACTGTAGCAAGGTTTGTAGTAAGGACTTTAGTCCTTCTTGCTTGCAAGGTTTGTAGTAAGGACTTTAGTCCTTCTTACTTGCAAGGTTTGTAGCAAGGACTTTAGTCCTTCTTGCTTGCAAGGTTTGTAGTAAGGACTTTAGTCCTTCTTACTTGCAAGGTTTGTAGTAAGGACTTTAGTCCTTCTTGCTTGCAAGGTTTGTAGTAAGGACTTTAGTCCTTCTTGAATGTGGGCTAAAGTCCTCACTACAAACCAAATTCGATCTGATAGAACTCAGAAGTTTACTTGCACATGATCAAGTTTCCAGCCGAGATGAATCCCGGAACAGGGGCTGAAATCTCAACCCAATTGCGGTCTTCTCCATTCTTATCTTTGACTAACTGGAAATTCGGCACAAGCGTTACTTGACCGTTAGCGGGTACGCCGCCTTTAACTGTCGCAGTCTTTGAAGGCTCCGCACGAATAGCCAGACCTTTCGGTGCTACGCGAGGTTCTACTTGGCGGCACAGGCTGACGGGGCCCGTTGTTGGTGCTGGTGTTGGTGCTGGTGTTGGCGCAGGTGCTGGCGCAGGTGCTGGTGCTGGTGTTGGCGCAGGTGCAGGTGCTGGTGCTGGTGCTGGTGCAGGTGCTGGTGCAGGTGCTGGTGCAGGTGCTGGTGCAGGTGCTGGCGCTGGCGCTGGCGCTGGTGCTGGCGCTGGCGCAGGTGCAGGTGCAGGTGCAGGCGCAGGTGCTGGTGCTGGTGCTGGTGCTGGACTTGGGGAAGGAGCTTGACTAATTGTGCACGAAGCTAAATTAGCCTCGTTGTTCGGGTATCCGGTAGCTATATACCCTTTTACGGGAGCGGTAATTTGAATCCAGAGGCGGCCGTCGGAGGCTTTAACAGAAGTAGCGCCTTGGAACAGCGTTACCTGAGTATTCATGGCTACACCGCCAACTCTCACGGATTTGGGGTCTGGGCTCTGGCGAACTGTCAAACCTTCTTTGGGAGTTACTTTGCGGCAAAGCGTGTCAGCTTGGGCGATTTGAAAAGTAGCGCTGTCTTCAAAGGAAATTTTTTCAGCATCCTGACTGGTAGTGGATGCTGGTGAGGTGGCAACACCGATCGCAGTCGCCTGCACACTTCCGGCTACAATGGCGATCGCGCCCAGCAATGCAGCGGGTTTGTTCCAGCAATTCAAGTTTTTCATCCGTTCAACTCCTCAATCTAATCAAAACCATTATCTTTATTGCTGGTCAATATAGCAAAAAAAGCGATTTGTCTTCCAGAAAAATACTGTCTATAACAGAATACTGCCTGCAAGTCAATTTTTATTTGTATAAATTAATGCAGCGTAAGATTTAAGCGAGGAAAAATTAAGCTGCTGCACCTGTAAATTGCTCGTTATGGTAGAACCCGAGAAGGCGAGAGGGAGAGAGGGAGAGGGGGAGAGGGGAAGAGTCAACCGTCTACAGTTCACATGTGTGGCAGGCGATCGCACTTTACCTTAAAATTACCGCAAAGAGCGCCAATCGCTAGCATTAGTTGAAGTCCCCTAATCGCGGCTGTGGAGTCAATTTTTGAATAGCAAATAACAAATCTAAAATAGAGTGTTGAATCCCCAAATCTCGGCTGTGGAGTCAAATCTCAAATCTCAAATCGACTGACGTTTTTTGCTTCAATCTATCAAAAGACGGATTTTTTCTAAGAAGTGGGCGCAGGATAACCTCTATCTGGAGAATGGTTTAGCCGATCGCGCCAATCGAGTACAAATAGGATGTTATATCTCATTTTGTACTCTATGAAACTGAATTATTTTACCAAACGGCTTTCGACTCTCGGGCGCTATCTGGCTGCAACTGTGCTTTGCGTGTCAGCGATGGCATTTGCTTGGCAGGGTGCATTTTTCTCGAACACCGCAGCAATGGCCTCTCTTGCTGTAAGCTCGATCGCAGCAGCAGATATAGGCGATAAAGTTCAAGACAAAGCCAGCACAGATGCCGGAAGAGCCAAGAACTTCATCCGAGATACAGAAGAGAAGGTGAAGGAAACAGCCAAGACAAATGCTGCTAAAGTCGATCGAGCATCAGAAGATGGTAGTGTAGTCGAGCGCAAAGCCAAGAAAGATGCAGCTACAATTGAGAAAAGAGCAGAAGAAGATTCAGCTCGCACACAGAAAGCAGTAGATAACACAAAGAATGCTGTGGAGCGCGCTGTTGACAGTATCAAAGGTGCTTTTAGCAAGTAGAAAATAAATCATACTCAGTAGGTTTGTAGTGAGGACTTTAGTCCTTCTTTTCCCGAGGACTTTAGTCCTCACTACAAACCAAGCTTACGGCGCTCGCTCTCTTCGGACAGGATATTAGGTTTTTTCGCCTTGTCAGGTCGATCGAAACTCAAAACATCGATCTACATTAACCAAAACCCCTACAGTCAGAGTAAAACCCAGGGCGGTTTTATTGTCGTTAGACAAATTAGGTACGTTGTTGCGCTTCAGCGCTCTTTCTAATATTAGCTAAAGAGCGCTGAAGCGCAACAACGTACCTTCAGAGTAAAACCGACCTCAAGCCACTACTTAAAACTGCCGCAAAAATCGTAAATCGCTAGCATAAACCCGGCGAATGTCATCAATTTCATAAAGTACCATAGCGAACCGCTCCACCCCAAAACCGGCTGCAAATCCAGTATACTTTTCTGGATCTAAACCGACTCCTTTAAGAACATTAGGATCTACTACACCGCAGCCCAAAACTTCCAGCCATTTGCCGTTCCACTGCAAATCAACTTCAGCAGAAGGTTCTGTAAACGGAAAGTAACTCGTGCGGAAACGAATCGGCAAATCTTGCCCGAACATTTGTCGCAAAAACTCTTTAATTGTGCCTTTCAAGTCAGTAAATGTCAGATTTTCACCAATAGCTAAAAGTTCAATTTGGTGGAATACTGCCGCGTGAGTAGCATCAACAGTATCGCGGCGGTAAACGCGGCCGGGTGAGACAATCCGAATCGGCGGTTTGTGCTGTTCCATGTAGCGAATTTGCACCGAGGATGTTTGAGTCCGCAGCAAGTCGCCACCGGGCAGGTAAAATGTATCTTGCATATCCCGCGCCGGGTGATCGGGCGGAGTGTTCAGCGCCTCGAAGTTGTAATAATCTGTTTCCATTTCCGGGCCGTTGGCGACGGTATAGCCCAGGCCGACAAAGATATCGAGAGCGCGGTCTATGACGGCGTTTAAGGGGTGAATTCTGCCTTGGGGGCGAAAAATCCCCGGCATGGTGACATCGAGGGTTTCTGAGGCTAATTTGGCTTCAATTTGGGCGTTTTGGAGGGCGGCGCGCTTGTCTTCTAAGTCGGCTTGTAGGGCTTCTTTTACAGTATTGGCGATCGCGCCTACTTTTGGCCGCTGATCGGCTGACAGTTTCCCCATCATGCCTAAAATTTGAGAGAGTTGGCCTTTTTTGCCTAGGTAGCCGACGCGCAACTGTTCGAGTTGTTCGAGGGTATTCGCAGTTGCGATCGCACTTTTGGACTCTTGGCCCAGGGTTTCTAGTTGAGTTTCAATGTCGCTGAGCTGGACAGTCATTTTGATTTTAGATTTTAGGTTTTAGATTTTAGATTGATGGCGATTTTGGGCCAAGCTGAGTTTAGCGCAATTTTGGTGTGGCTGACTTGTAGATTTTAGATTGATCGCTGGGGAGCATCTCATTTTTGTTTGCAAAAAACATTTCTTTTTACAACAGTGCTGTCCCCGCTCGCTTGCTTATAGAACCAAGCGAGCGGGGACAGCACTGTTAAAAGCAAAACTGAGATGCACCCGGTGGCTGCTTAATGCGTAATAGGTAATAGATAATTGCAAGTAAAACCGATCGCCCTACTTGAATCTAGTTTAAGATTATTCTCAGGCCTCTAAAAATTTCAATGAAACTTTTAATTAGCAACGACGACGGCATCTTTGCACAAGGCATCCGCAGCCTCGCCAACGCTCTCACCGCCGCCGGTCACTCTGTGAGCGTTGTTTGTCCCGACAGAGAGCGCTCCGCTACCGGACACGGCTTGACATTGCACCAACCCATTCGCGCCGAAATTGTCGAATCTGTTTTTGATCCCGCCGTCAAAGCTTGGGCTTGTTCGGGTACTCCCGCCGACTGCGTTAAACTAGCTTTGTGGGCTTTACTTGACAAACCGCCCGATTTTGTCCTTGCTGGCGTCAACCACGGGCCGAATTTAGGCACGGACATCATCTGTTCGGGGACGGTTTCGGCTGCGATGGAAGGAATTATGGAAGGCATTCCCAGCATTGCTTTCAGCCTCGCCAGCTATACTTCGCAGGAATTTGGGCCGGCAGTGGATTTCGCTGTCACCTTGCTACGACAGTTGGAAAAACAGCCAATGCCAAAACCGACACTGTTGAATGTCAACATACCAGCAGTCTCACAAGCAGAAATTACCGGAGTTGCGATCGCCCGTCAAGGCATTCGCCGCTATTTCGACATATTTCAAAAGCGCACCGATCCGCGCGGCAAAACTTATTATTGGCTGGCTGGGGAATTGTTAGAAGATGTGGAAGAAACCTCCGAATCGGCAGTTTGGCATGATATTCCTACAGACGTACAAGCTATTCGCGACAATAAAATTACCGTTACTCCGCTGCAATACAATCTCACCTGTGTTCCCGATTTGCACTCGTTACGAGATTGGCAATTTGAAAGTTTTCCCAAGCAGTGAGCTCCGATCGACCCGATCGCCGCTGTAAACTAGGAATTAAGGATAAAGTGCCTATGAAGGTATATGCCCTAGGCGTTAACGCAGGCTCTCAATTGGTTGTTGGTTTTTTACTCAAGAAAAGCAGTTATGAACGCTCCCACCTATAACACTCATTCTGTCACTTGCCCGATTTGCAACCGTTCCAGCGTCGTGGGCCCAGTCGGAATGGTCAGCGGACTATTCACCTGTCCCCACTGCCATTCTCATATGGTAATTAGCTGGAGCGGCCATTTTGTCCGCGATCCTTTTAGTCTCAAACAACTGACGGTGGGAAAGATGCTCAGGCGCGAGAGCAGGCCGTTAGCTCGCCTTCAGCGGGACTTTGGGCTGGGCAAGCATTTTCCGTTACTGGCAATTTTGGGAAGCGTGGTATTTTTGGGATGTGCGATCGCAGCTACAGAACAATCGCTACCCCGACAGAGTTCATTTCAAGGATTTTTAGAGTGGGTGAGCGGAACTGGCAATTCCCAAGATGTCTCGCGTTAATATTTCAACATAAATTGTGACAGATATTACTGGTAAATATCTATTCCGTTAGGTAGAGATAACGAGAGAATACTTACGCATTCCGACTGCTGGAAACCGGGTTTTTAGGGTTTTGATTGGCTGTAACGAAGTTTTTTTGTGAAAAACCCGGTTTCTGATTAGGTGTGCCTCAGTTCTAGCATTTTCAACTTATACCAATTCCCAGGAGTAGGGCTACTTTTAAGAATTGTTCAACAGTTGACAGTTGACAGTTGACAGTTGACAGTTTGAGAGCGACCTCTACCTAGAAGGAAGAGGATTGGAGTAATGAATAGTCTGATTTTAATTTCTTCCTCACTCGCTTTCTTGCTTTCAACCAATTCTTTCTGGTAATTTTTCGTTAGTTTCATCTACTTATACTCAGGCTGCGGACTGAAGTCCGCACTACGAACGAATCTTACTGCGGTTAATTGAGCCGGCACGAGATGATTTAATAAATCTTGGATTGATAAATTAACCGCAGATATAGGTAGATAAACGCAGATAAACGCAGATAATTTCAAGAGAGGAGAGTGCATGAATACAATCTTTTTAACTGAGCAATTAATTGAGAAATTCCGCAATTTTTCTAACCGCTGCTTCCAAAATTTCAGGTGACTCAACTAAGGCAAATCGCACGTAGCCTTCTCCTGATTTCCCGAAACCGGCGCCGGGGGATGCTGCGACTCCTGTACTCTGTACTAGCTGAGTGCAAAATTTCACCGAATCCGACGCCCAAGGTGCTGGTAGTTTCGCCCAAACGTACATGGTGGCGGGGGGTACGGGCACTTCCCAGCCGATCGCCCTTAGCGCATTTACAAAGGTATCCCGGCGTTTTCTGAAGGTTTCGACGCTGGTGGTGACGCTATCTTGGGGGCCCGTTAATGCCGCGCTGGCTCCGTTCAAAATCCCTCGATATTGGTTGAAGTCTACTGCGGCTTTTACTTGTCGCAGGGCTGTAATTAGTTCGGGATTGCCGATCGCATATCCAACTCGAAAGCCTCCCATATTGTAGGATTTTGATAGCGTGAAAAACTCGATCGCCACACTCTTATCTCGATCGGCTTGAAAAATCGACGGCGCCATCAATTTACGAAATTCCTGGATATCGGAGGGCGGGCACGCACCATCCACCGCCCCTACGGAATCGTCAAACACCAAATCGACATAGGGGAAATCGTGAACTAAAACGAGCTCGTGTTGGCGACAAAAATTCACTGCTTTCTCAAAAAATGCCAGCGGGGCGATCGCAGTTGTAGGATTGTGAGGATAGCTCAAAACCATCATCTTCGACTGAGCCAAGACGGGCATCGGAATATCTTCAAAAACAGGCAAAAACTGATTTTCTGCTAGTAGGGGCATCGGGTAAATTTGACCGCCCGCCAAATACACACCTCCCGCGTGGGAAGGATAGCCCGGATCTAGCAGCAAAGCAAAATCTCCGGGGTTGAGCACAGCTAAAGGCATATGCGCGGTGCCTTCTTGGGAACCAATTAACGGCAGCACTTCTGTTTCTGGATCGACCCAAATCCCAAATTTTTGCTCGTACCAGGAAGCTGCTGCTTCCCGGAAAGAGCGGGTTCCGTTAAACAGTAAATAGCCGTGGGTGCTAGGATCTGATAGGGAATTGGCGATCGCATCTGTAATGTGAGCAGCCGCAGGCAAATCGGAAGAACCCAGAGACAAGTCGATCGCATTTTGTCCGGCGGCTCTTGCTAGAGCTTTTGCCCGATCCATATCGGCAAATACATTAAATTTTAGGGGTTGTAAACGTTTGGCAAATTGCATATTTTTTGTATTTTTCTTGATATTAATCAATCATTTAAAATTGCTGAAAACTGATTATTTTTGATGTTTTTCAGACATTTTTTTTTAACCGCAGAGAGCGCAGAGGGCGCAGAGGAAGAGAGAGATTGAAGAGAAAGGAGAGATGTTGAAAATTTATTGGGGATGGATCTAGTTGTGGGTGGGGAGTTGGAAACTCCCGAATCATTTCAAAATTTTATAAGTGACCTTCTAGCAAACCGAGCAATGTTTGTTTGGTAATAGCTCCTTCGTGGGAAAGGACTACTTCGCCATTTTTAAACAGTCTGAGTGCTGGAACTCCTTCTACTTTATACTGTTTGACAGTAACAGGATTGGGGTCAATTTCCATTTTAACCACTTTTAGGTCGCTGTAGTTGGCAGCCATCCAGTCGATCGAGGGCGCGATGAGTTTGCAAGGCCCGCACCAAGATGCCCAAAAATAGGCAAGCACTGGTTGCTCTGCTTTCAGGACTTCTGTTTCAAATTTTTCGTCGTTAATGACAATTACACTGTTGCTCATGGTTGTACGATGATTTTTCCTGATTATTTTTAAAGCACGGGCGGGCGTTAAACTTGCACCAAATTAAAAGACAGGCACAAAAAACTGTTTCTAATTTTAAAACATCCTGCGAACTTATTGAGTATAAACTCAGGAATGGGGACTGATGGCTAATTCTGTATGGCGTTTAATTCCGCTGCTGTCCGCGTCTGGTAGGGTGCAGATGGCGATCGACAAATGGCTGCTAGAAAAGCATCTAGCGGGGAAAAATCCGCCAACTCTGCGATTTTACACCTGGGCACCGACGGCGATTTCCTTGGGCTACCACCAGCAGCGCTGGCCGGAATTTTGGCAGCAGCTATCTTGGGAGGGACAGCCTCTGGAGTTGGTGAGACGCCCTAGCGGTGGGCGCGCTGTGCTCCACCAAGGGGATTTGACTTATGCAGTTGTGGCGTCGGGATTTGAGAGCAGCCGCTTGAAAGCTTATCACACTATATGCGAGTTTTTGATTGAAGGTTGGCGGGCGATCGGTGTGGATTTGCACTACGGGGAAGCTGGGCGCGGTTACATTCACAATCCCAATTGTTTTGGTACGGCGACGGGTGCGGATTTGGTGACGGTTGATGGCTGCAAGTTAATTGGTAGCGCGCAATTGCGCCGTGGTGATGCTATTTTGCAGCATGGTTCGATGCGTTTGCAGCCGGATATTGGTTTGTTTTCTCAGGTTTTTGGGGAGGAATTAATTCCTGTGAAATTACCTCTATCTGAAGGGAGAGATGATTTGATTGCAACTGTAATTGATGCTTTGAGTGCGGCGGCTTGTCGCTGTTTTGATATTGATTTGGAGGTGCGGCCACTTTCGGAGGAGGAATGGGAGGATATTTGGGAATTGACTCAAAAAAAATCTATTTGTTGATAGCTGAAAGAATTCTATAGAATTTAATCTGTAATCTCCTACAGGTCGATGCCGTGAAATTGTCGATTTTTTTGAGGGATTGTTGGTGGCGACGCACCCTACGAATACTGTTACTAAGAGGGCTGAAGCCCAACAACGTACCTCATCTTTTGGGAACAGCCAAGATGGCCGTTCCACAAAAGATTTTTGGTATCATGCTTGTGGGGTGGGCGCTCTTGGCAACACCCAAAAAGTTAAATTTAAATGCTGTAGAGCTTATGGTTTTGGCTCAGTTTGCACTTGGACGATCGGCTGTTTGGCAATTTTGGTCAATTTCACTGCATCTAGCAAGCTTTCCCAATCAGCATCCAGCATTGTATCCGAAGGGCGATCGCGACGAGCAGCAGCTAAATTGCTGAGAGCATCTTGCCAAATCCCATTTTCAGCATAAATAGCTGTTTTCCGCCGCGGATCTGCCTTTTCTAATTCACTGCGGATATCTGCACTGAGATCAACTCGCCGTATAGTACCAATTTCGAGCAGATCGGCAGATCTCTCTTCAGCCTCGCAAATCACTGTAAAATTCCAAGTGTATTTTTTGCCTACTTCCAAGGGAGGCACATTCTTGTTAGCGGGGATACTAACGCCGATTACTCCTGATAAATTGGCAACTTTGAGAGTCTGTTTATAAATCTGCTTGCCGCTTGGATCTAGTAGGATAAATTCGGCTGATTCCGCCCTTGTTGGAGGCAAGTAGAAAAAGAATGTTGGATATTCGGAAACAGTTCGTGAGATTTTATTTTGAGGGACTAAGCCTGTGAGATTTATTGCATTTAGCTCGCTGTTGCGACAGTTACCGCGCGTCGTCGATCTGGGCGATCGAGGGGGCGATTGCTCCATATCTTCACGGGGCTGAGCGAAGCGCGGCCCTCCCGGTACAGTATTGCGCGGCTGGCCCACATTATCTGGCGTTGGCTGTCCCACACTTGCAAATTGGCAAGCATTAAATGCTCCTATCAACAATATGGAACTAAAGACGAGGGATTTTAGTGTAAATTTAGTCATTTTTTTTCTAGGATTTGCATGATGTTTGTAAGATATGTTGTCTATTTTTACTTGGACGATCTTTCTCCTCCCAAGACGCGATAGACATTAACTTTTTGCTCCCTGCCTTTTAAAGGTAAAGCTCCCCAAGATTCTACCTCAAATTTTCCTTGAATATGCACTAAGGTTTCTTCGGCAATTAAAATGCGGCAGGTGTCCTCTTGCCGATCTTTTTCACAGCTTTCCAGGCGAGAAGCGATATTGACACTATCGCCGATTACTCCATATTCTAAACGGGTTTTGCCTCCCAAACTGCCCACCATTATCGGCCCTGTAAAAATTCCGACTCGCATTTTTGCCGACGGCAAACCGCGATCGATCCAACTTTGATTCAGGGCTGGTAAGCACGCACTTATAGCTAGGGCGCAAGATACCGCAAGGCGAGCATCTTCGGCAATTTCTTCGGGAGTTGTGCGGGGGATAGGAACACCAAATACAGCCAGCATTCCATCTCCAGTAAATTTATTAATCACCCCATGATGTTTTTGCACTTCCTCGGCCATTGCTGATAAATATTCATTTAACCAAGGCATTACTACTTCTGGGGATAATTTTTCGGAAATAGTGCTAAAGCCCTGTAAGTCTGTCAGGATCATTGTAGCAGTTAGTCTTTGCCCCGGCAATAGGCCCGACTGGAGGAGATGGACGCGCTCTTTCCACAGGGCATTGGCGATCGCCGGTGAGGTTTGCTGTCCTAATAATTTCATCACAATTTCTTGCTGCTGCTTTGACTGCTGGTACTTGTATGTGATGATAACTGCTGGGGCGATCGAAAGTGCTAGTGTCGGTGAGGCCAGTGATATCCACCCCTGTTGAGTGAATAGAAAAAATGTGAATCCCCATAATATGCAGCCAAGCGCGATCGCGCTGACTATGAAATTGATCGTATTTTCTAGCCGCCAAGCTAAACAGCCGCCAACTGCTCCCCAAACAGCTATCCAGAGCATTTCTTGCCATTCATCCCAAAACCAAAATAGATTTTTGCCATCTAAAGCTGCGTTAATAATTTGGCTAGTTGCCGCTGCATGAATAAAGACTCCAGGCATCATGCGGTTGTCGCTGGCAGTGGCGCTGTAAGGGGTAGAAAAGACATCTTTTGTAGTTGGGGCTGTAACCCCGATTATCACTATTTTACCCTTCACCAATTCGGGGTCTAGTTTTCCCTCCAAAACTTGAGTGAGTGTCACGGTTTTTGCCGTATTTTCAGGAGAGCGATAATTGAGCAAGATTTGATAGCCTCCAGTGTCAATTGTCTGATAACCTCCTGAGTCCGATCGCAGTCGCGAAAAGACTGTGTTTCCTGCTTTTATTTCTTGATCTTTTGTGAGTGTTGAAGGAATTTTTTTACTGTCAATATATTTGAAAGCCAGCCGGAGCGCAAATGAGCTGAGAGTGGATTGTCCGTTGGAACGAAAGATCAAGCTCCGGCGAATTATGCCGTCTGGATCGATTACTAAATCGTTAAATCCTATCCGTGCTTTGGGTATGTTGGGAGGTGGTAGAGCGCGATCGTACTCTGACTTGCCGATGAAAGTAATCGGGATGAGTTTGGGGTTTGTGAATTGAGCTGCCAATTCTGCGTTTCCTGGTTCGTAGGGGATATCGCGGATTATATCCAGACCAATAGCGACGGGTTCGAGACGCGCTATGGAGGCGATCGCCTTCGCTAAAACTCCATCAGAGATTGGCCATTTCTTAAAAGTATGAATGTCCAGTTCTGTGACTGTCACTACTAGCAACCTCGGGTCAGGGCCTGCATCGGGGCGCAACTGTACCATCAAGTCAAAAGCCTTCAATTCCAAGGGCTGCAACCAACCTAAATGTCGCACTCCTAAGAGAGTTCCTGTCACGACAATGCAGGTGACGGCAAGAGGTTGTAAATCAGCGAAGGGTAAGGAAAAACTTAACTTTTTCCAACTACAACGTTTCTCTCCCAATTGATGAAATATCTTAAAAAGATTGGGCATAAGAATTTTTGTTTTAACCATCTTGGACAAAAAAATGTGCTATGTAGGCGGTCATAATTAACAGAACAATACCGTGGGTCATAAGTTCCTGACAGCAAGGAAATTAGCTTTTTAGGTTGAGTTTATTTATGCACGCCTATTTAGCAGAAATAATTGGTTTAAAGCCTCTCCCCCCATCGGGATAACTTTAAAAAAAGAAGACTATTCATTATTCCAATTCTCTTCCTTCTAGGTAGATGTCGCTATCAAGCTATCAAGCTATCAAGCTATCAAGCTGTCAACTGTCAACTGTCAACTGTCAACTGAATGAAACCTGAAATTGTGACTAATCTGGATTATTGATGCCCCATTTTAAATTAATTTTCTTGTACGGTTTTAGCGATCGCACTTAACTGCAATCCCAGGGGATAACTGTTTTCTTCTTTGCTGTGCTTGATATCAGCTTCGGAAATCTTGGGTTTGAGGTATTTTGCCATAACTTTCATCACGTCGCCCCGATCGATCGTCCCTACGACTGCACCAATGGACGAAAGGACGAGGATTCGCGGGAGTTGGCGGGCTTCCATGCTGTTAATTACTTCTGCAATGGATGCTTTTTCGGAGACTGTGGGGGTTTTTTCCAGGGGTTGCAAAATGTTGTGCAAAGTCTGAATTTGCCACTGACTGCGCTCTGTGCAGCGGATATCGTCGATCGACACTAAGCCCAAATCCCGCCCGTTGGTCGCAGCGATGTAAAATGGAAAGGGATTGACTTCTAGCAAATAGCGATCGGCAAATTCTCGCAAACTCAAATTTGCATCGACAACTCGAAACTCGCGGCTCATTGCATCGGCGGCCTTAGTTTTGAGCAGCGCTTCTTGCAACGAAGTAAAGCGACTGTAGCTACTAGCATTCCGAATCGCAAACCAGCCGATCAGCGCCATCCACAAACCGCCGTACTGGCGCGCTAACAAACATAAACTGACACCGAAAGCAACAGCCAACCAACCCAAAACTTGTCCTGTTTTTGCAGCCCAACGCACGCCGGCAAATCGAGAACCAGTGATTTTCCAAATTGCTGCTTTTAAAACTTGTCCTCCGTCCAAAGGCAGCCCGGGAATCAAGTTAAATAATCCCAAAACTAGATTGATTACTGCTACTTTTTCTGTTATAATTGATAGCAAACTTGTCTGGGGGAAAACTTGAGAACCCAAACCGAGGATTAAAAACAGCGCAAAGCTGACGAGAGGGCCAGCAATAGCTACTTGAAAAGCTTGACCCGGAGTTTTTGATTCAGAGTCGATCGAAGCTACTCCGCCAAATAAGAATAGAGTAATAGAATTAACTTTAATGCCTTGCGACATCGCCGCCAAGCTGTGCCCTAATTCGTGCAACAGTACGGAAGCAAATAGTAGCAAAGCTATTGCGAACCCGGCACTCCAGGAGAGCGCAGATCCCCACAATCGGTAACTGCTGGCGTATTCGCGGGTTGCTAGGGCTAAAATTATAAACCACGAATAATCTATGAGTAGCGGGATGCCAAATAAAGAGCCGATTCGCCAACCTGTCTGCATGAAAGTTTCCTGGGAAAGGAGAGGAAGAATGAATTTCTATTATATCTTTTCAAACCCTTGCCTTTCCCAAACCGTGATTTTTAAAGCACTCCGGCGTTACCCAAGCCCAAGATTACTCCTGCCCCGAGCAAGTGGCCCAAGCTGGTTGTGGCCAGCAATTCTGGGATGCCGAAGCCTTTGAACATTCCAGGGACTGCAACGGGTAAAGCTGGGCCCTTGCCTCGGTTTTGTTTGTTGATGCCGTAGTAGCCGATCGCGATCGCCAGCAAGTTGCATATAATCATTGTCAGTCCTACCATTGGTGTCCACTCAGGCGTTAAGGCAGTGGCAGATGGTACGGCTAACAGCAAAGATGAGTTAATCATGTTTATATGCTCCGGATTTCACAGATTAATTGATTTAGAAAATTATAAAAAGTATTTTGCATTAAACTAAGATTTGTTTTAATAGTTAACAATTCGTTTATATTTTGATACAAATTCAGCACAGAGGAAAAAGAGTGCGGGTAAAAATTTGCGGAATCACTAAATTAGACCAGGGAATGGCGATCGCCCGTTTGGGAGCCCAAGCTTTGGGGTTTATCTGCGTACCCGCTTCCCCGCGCTATGTCAGCCCCGAAACCATTCGCCTGATTGTCGAACAGTTGCCGAAAAATGTCGATCGCATTGGCGTGTTTGCAAATACCACAATAGAAAATATCTGTCAAGTAACGGCAGAGTCAAATTTAAGTGGGGTGCAACTGCACGGAGATGAAACAGCGGAATATTGCGATCGGCTGCGCGAGTTTTTGCCGGGAATTGAAATTATCAAAGCTTTGAGAGTTAAGAGTCATGAAACGTTAGCCACCGCTGCAATTTACGCCCTGCGTGTCGATACTTTACTGTTGGATGCTTACCATCCGGCTCAACTTGGCGGTACTGGCAAAACTATAGATTGGATGATGTTAGCAGAGTTTAAACCAGCTTGTCCTTGGCTGCTGGCGGGCGGCTTAACACCGGATAATATTTTAAATGCGATCGATCGCGCGATCGGCAATAACTTCAGCGGTGTTGACCTTTCGAGCGGCGTAGAAATAGCGCCGGGAGATAAAGATTTGACCAAAGTTGCTCAGTTATTCGATCGATTAAAAGCTTTAAAATAAACGGTAGTATCTCATTGTTGTAAAAAGCATTTTTTGTGTTTGAGTGCTGTCCCCGCTCGCTTGTTGATAGAACCAAGCGAGCGGGGACGCTCGCACTATAAAAGCAAAAACTGAGATGCTTCCTTTTCTCTCTTTATTCTCGCTTCTTCCCTTCGACTTGCTAGCACGCCGCCTCACCCACGCTTTTTCAACTATTCCCGATTTCACCGATTGGCTGGTTGTAGCTCTGCTGGTGCTAGTTTATAGCGCGATCGCACTTCCCATCGGTTTTTGGTCGGGATTTCTGAAAGTAGACGTGCAAACCTCCGGGCCGATAATTGCGGGAGTGCTCGCGGGCTGTTTGTTAACTCCGGGGCTGACTGAGGAAGTTTTTTTCCGCGTGTTAATGCTCCCGCACGCTTTTGAGAACCCTTCTGGGCTAATGCTGTGGTTTTGGGGATGCTCCAGTTTGGTGTTGTTTGTAGTTTACCACCCGCTCAACGCACTGACTTTTTATCCGATCGGTCGATCGACCTTTATCAGAAAAATGGGTTTAAAACCCCGTCCTTTTAGGACGGCTTTGTGCTAAAATAGAGAAGTCTACAGGCTCAAGACACGTTGAAATAGCTACGATGAGAGCGTACCTAGACAGTTCCGAGGGGCAATGTTTAACTACATCCCTGAAGACAATAAGCTTTAGGCTTGAGTACAATGAAACATAGTCGCCACAGGGCATTGGGAGACTCTAAACGGACGCAGAGCGAGGGTAAGACTACTTCGGTAGCACATTGCTGTGAAGCGTCAAGGAATCCTCGCTCCTTCAGGACGAGGAGGTATGTCAAGAATCCCGTGTTTTTGCTACTCGCCGCTGTTTTGGGAGTAGCGTGCTCCATCGCATACCTGCTCATCGGTTCCATCTGGCCTGCGGTGGTGATTCACTGGCTGGGAGTGACAGTCTGGCTGCTGCTCTTGGGCGGTTACAAGAGGCTATATGGGTGAATTACCCAACTCTCACCTTGCGGTAGAGAGTGGGCTTCCAGCTTCCACCGCAACAGCATCCGAAAGAACCGAGATTCTTCCGGGTTGACTTACATTGCGTCCACTGGCAGTAGCGCTGATTCCCAACGCCAAAAACCGCAAGCCTTCGTCTCTAATGTTTAGCGCTGCGTTGATATCTCTATCATTCACAGAATCACACTTAGGACATTTCCATTGGCGTATTTTCAAATTCATTTTAGAAACTTTGAACAAGCAATGGTTACAAGTTTTGGAGCTAGGAAAGAATCGGTCAATCTCTAAATAGACCTTGCCTTCTGCCTCGGCTTTATACTTAAGCATTGTTCCAAACATTCCCCAGCCAGCATCAGAGATAGCTTTGGCTAGGCAATGGTTTCTTACCATTCCTTTGATATTTAGATCTTCTACTACAATTACTTGGTTTTCGTTTACTATCTTGCGGGATAGCTTGTGCAGAAAATCCTCACGCACTCTTTTGATTTTAGAATTCACCTTGGCTACTAACGAACGGGCTTTATTCCGTCGGTTACTGCCTTTGACTTTTCGGTTTAGCTTCTGTTGCTTGCGCTTCAGATTTTTACGATGTTTAGCAGTTGCTCTAGGATGCTTGTACTTAGAGCCGTCAGACGTGACCAAGAAATCAGTTAGCCCAACATCTAAGCCAATTGCTTTTCCTTCGATATTAGCATCTGGAGTGCCAATTTTATCATCAACAAGTACCGATGCAAAATACGAACCATCTCGATTTTGGGATACCGTTACAGTTTTGATCGTGCCATCATACTGGCGATGAATCTTGGCTTTGACTTCACCAATAATCGAAAATTTTATAGTGCTCTCCAGAATTTTCACATTCTGGGGATAGCTGACAGATTGCCTGTTGTGCTTGGATTTGAAGCTAGGAAACCCACCACGTTTCTCAAAGAAGTTTTTGTAAGCAGTTGATAGATTCAGTGCTACTACTTGCAAGCTTTGTGAGTATGCCCCATCTTTCAACCAAGGGTATTCCTTCTTGAGCGCTGGTAGCATACCTTGAATAGCCAATCTGCTCAATCCCTTACCAGTTTCCTTGTAGGTTACTTGGCTCTTATTCAAACTATAGTTCCAAAACCATCGACAACAGCCAAAAGCACCAGCAAAATACTGTTGCTGGTGGGCGCTGGGATAGATTCGGAACTTGTAAGCTTTCGGCATTTATCAGCTATCGGTGTTTATGGTAAAAGATTAACACAAGGATTTTGCCGTTGTCAATAAGTTGGCTTGTTTTCTCATCCAGCCTCAAACCTCAAACGCTGCGTGTTATGCGGCTCGGCTGTAATCGTCAACTCGCTCGCCTTTGATCCCGACGCTCACGGATTGTACAGGTAGAGCGCGGGACTTCCCGGCTGTATGGTTAAATTGTAAAAAGTCCAGCATCACTATATTTTCCGGAGGAGCTCAGTTGTGGAAATCATAGGAGCGATCGTAGGTTTTTTGGCGGGGATAGCAGCGGCTTACTGGTTAGTGGAAAAGCGGTTGCACAAGCAAAAGCAAGAACACTTGCTGCAAACTCGCAGAATAGCTCAGGATATAGAACTAGCTCAGATATCTCGAATGCAACAAACTACCGAATCTCCACACCGAGAAGGAGAAGATCGGTTTAGAAGCGCTACTGTTGAACACGAAAATTTACTCAGACAAGTTACAACTCAATACGAAAATCAGATTCAACAAGTTGCGACTCAATACGAAAATCGACTCCAACAAGTTTTAGCAGAACGCGATCGGCTCCAACAAGTTGCAGGCGCCCACGAGCAGCAGATGCGACAATTCACCCAGGAATTAGAGGCCGCTCACAATGCTAGGCTTCAGGAAAATATACAATCTTTGCAAGCCGAACACGAACGTCATATACTCACACTTTCTGACGAATTGCATGACAGTTATCAAGCTCAGATGGATGAACATTTTCAAAACCTGCAAAAACAACACGAAATTCAATTGAGACAAGCTGCCTCGCAATATGGGAACAGCGAAGTTGACATACAATCAACGACGGAGGCTTTGCAACAGCAATACGAAAGTCAGTTGCAAGCCGCTCACGAGCAGTTTCAAGCTCGCGAAGCTCAGATGCAAGCTACTATCAGGTCTTTGCAAGAGCAATACGAGAGTAATGTACAACAACAAGAAATCCCGGAGCAACAGTTCAGTCAGTTAAATCCAACAGAATTTACATCGGATTTACCACAACAAGAAGTTTGGCAAGAAGAACCATCAAGTGAGTTCAATCAACCTGAGTTCAATCAACCTGAGTTCAATCAACCTGAAGTTGAACAAGAGTTAAATTACACAGAATTTTCCGAACCACAATCAATTGATTTAGAACAACTCGAAATCAGACAAACGCTTGAATCTCCCAGACAAACACCAAACTACTCATCGGTGGCGCAGTTGATGGGATGCGTTCAAAGTCAGGACACAGAAACTCGCAAATTTGCAGCGTCTGCTTTAGGTAAAATGGGTGCGGCTAATGCTTTGAGAACCGACGGTCAGCGAGCCATAGAAACCTTGGGTAAATTAGCTCAAGATTTCAACCCGGAAGTGCGCGAAGCTGCTGTGGAAGCACTAGCAATGATTAAGTCTGAAAAAGTGATTCCGCTCTTGCAAAGAGCTTTGCGAGATACAGATAGCGGTGTGGCCAAATCGGCAAGTGCGGCGCTCAATAAGTTTAAGTTTTACCCGCGCACTCCGGCGGTGAAACCGAAACTGATGGATATCAAGAAACCAAAGCGTTAAGCAGTTACGAGCCTAAATATAGCAATTTTCAATTGCCTAAAACAAATTAGGTACGTTGTTGCGCTTCAGCGCTCTTCATAAATATCAGGAAAGAGCGCTGAAGCGCAACAACGTACCTTTGTACCTTTATCGTCAACTGTCAACGAAGAGGGCGGGCACGGGGGCACCGCCCCTACAACTATCAACTATTTAAAATCGCTGTTTTGTACCGAGTACAAATTTGATTTCCCCGTCATCGCTGACACCCATATCCAAGCGAATTAATCCCAAGGACGATCGCACTCTAACACCCAAACCAACACCCGCCCCAGTCCCAGGTTTATCCCTGACTACCGCCGGTTTTCCCAACACGCTGTCACCCGTTCCCAAATCCGACGCAAAATCAACAAATATCACGCCACCCACATCCCTACCAACCGGAAACCGATACTCGCCGGAAGCCAAAAAATAACTCCGCCCGCTGCCAATTTCCCCGCCGTCGTAACCCCGCACAGAATTGCGGCCGCCCAGGCGAAACGCTTCCGTCGGTGGCAAATCTCCAATTACCGTCCCCCCTTGCAGATTAAAAGCCAACATTTCTGGCAAAGCTTCCGACTCGCTGATGCCCAGCAAAGTTACTGGTACATATTGTATATAATTTGCTAACAGTCGGTTGCTCACAATGTTGCCGCGTCCGAGAGGTATCGACTGTTCTGTACTGAGGCTGAGAATCGAGCCGCTGGTTGGGTTGAATGGATTGTTTCGCCGATCGAGCGTAGCGCCAAAAGAAACAGTATACAATTCGTCAACACCCGCACCGCTGAATGTGAGAGGATTGCCGAGTACGTCCCGGCGGGCAAGATTTAAATTGCGATCGCGCGTGCTGATATTGGTATAATTCAGTCCCAAAGTTCCCCGCCAATCGCCCAAAGGCCGCGTAACAGCGAGATTTCCGCCCATCCGAATTTCTCGAACTCGATCGCCATTGGGCAAATTAATATCCTTGTTGAAAATTTCCGAGATTCTGCGATCGCCAAAAGCTCTCACACTGTATCCCAAACGGTCATCTGCCGCAACGTAAGGGCTGACAAACCGCACATCGTACTCCACACCTCGGAGGCTGGGCTGAATTTCCACCGACAACCGCTGGCCGTTTGTGCCGAATGTACGATCGACATAGGAAAGAGGAACAGCCACACCAACATCATCACTCAAAGTGACACTCGCCCCAACAGAACGAGCCGATCGCTCTTCGACATTGTAAATTACATTAATATCCGTCCCAACTTCTTCAGTAGAAACCATCACCTTGTCAAACAATCCCAACTGTTGCAACTGTTGTAAATCGAGTTGTACAACTTGCTGGCTGTAATTATCCCCCGCCTTAAGTTTGAGTTCGCTTCGGATAAAATCTTCCGAAATTCTCCCCTTAATCGGATTCCCTTTTTTATCAACAGCTTCGCCTCGGGAATTAACAAAGCGAATTTTCACCTCTGCAACGTAAACGCCCTCAACATTTCTCCCTTGACTGATTGGTAGAGTACCGCCTAGCTGTTGCGCGTTGCCGTTGACTGCTTCCGGGATTTCGGCTTTGGTGGCGATCGTCCCCGCAGTTGGTAACAGAGATGTAAAATCTTTATGGCGATCGTCCTGGGCTGAGGGCGATCGAACTTCAGGAGCAACAGCAATCTCATCAGATGTTGGCAAATCCCGCACAATTGCACTCACCTCATCCGATTGATGAGAACTTAAGACTGAAACCGATAATAAATGTCGCTTGTAGTCGAGTCTAGATCCCCCTAAATCCCCCTTAATAAGGGGGACTTTGAGAATATCTCTTGTCCCCCCCTGATTAAGGGGGACTTTGAGAATATCTCTTGTCCCCCCCTGATTAAGGGGGGTTAGGGGGGATCGAGACTCGGCTACAAACAAGAGAGACGGTGGGTTTGACGTTAAGTTATCACCAATTACCTCATCCTCCTCCCTCTGCGCCCTTGTGGAATAGGCGTCTCGCCTGTCAACTTCTCCGCTTCCTTCTCTAACCTCCACCTCACTCGGTACGACAGTCAGATCGATCGCCCGCGCCGCCAATTCCCCACCAGCCACCTGCGCCAAACTCAAAAATGCAATAATCGGAATTCGCATAAACATAAAACTAAACCATACTCAACGCATCTTACTCAAATTCGGTTCTCCTGCCTATTCCGCAACAACAAACCCGGTATTTTTGAAGATACCGGGTTTCTGGGATGCCCTGAAAACTTGGGGGAAAATCGATCGCGGGCGATCGTAACAATTGGGAAACCGAAAAATTCTTTAAAGAGATTGGCGAGAAACACGCTTCTCAAAATGAGCCTGAGTCTGCTGCAACAGTTGTTCGCGGCTGTCCTTAGCAGTAGTAATCGTAGGGAGCAAATTTCGAGCTTGTAAAGTCATGTGAAGCTGTAGGTGTGCTACGTACTCACTGACATCTTCGCGCAGGGAGCAAGCCGGGTAACGTTTTAAAGTAGAGTTCAAAGTGTTCTCCTGCTTTGAGTTTGCAGTATTTTTGAAATAATAATAGAGACTATCACGCTCTATTTCTAATTCTGTACTCTGTAATGAAGTTTAACCTTTGGACTGCTCTTTTGTTACAATTATTTACAAGTATTGCTTAAATTAAGTAAATCCACCTCATTAAAAGTAAAATGCCGATCGCGCTCAAGCCTGCCGTGTATATCTTCTTCCTTCTCTCACGACAATAAAAAAAGCCCTCTTCCTTCTTCCCTCTTCCCTCTTTTTACCTAGAGCGAAGCCGAAGGGCACTGTTCCCTCTTCCTTCTTCCTTCTTCCCTCTTCCCTCTTCCCTCTTCCCTCTTCCCTCTTCCTTCTTCCCTCTTCCCTCTTCCCTCTTCCCTCTTCCTTCTTCCCTCTTCCTTCTTCCTTCTTCCTTCTGATCAGGAGTCGATCGCCCATGCAGTCTCAAGCAGTAGCACACAAGCACATATTAAGTACATTTGTCAATAGCCACAGCCAAACAGCCACCTACCTCGACATCGGGAGCGGCCCAACCTTATTGCTGCTTCACGGTTTTTTCGGAGAAAAGACTTGCTGGCTACCCTTAATTGAATTATTGCAATCTCAATTTCGGTGCATCAGTTTAGATATGTTAGGTTTTGGAGAATCCAGCAAACCACAAATCCAATACGACGTAGCTGTAGAAGTTGCTTTTGTGCGGCAAGTTGTACAACAACTAAACATCGAACCATGCGGCATCATCGGACATTCTTTTGGCGGTTGGGTAGCATCTGCATACGCCCTAAAATATCCCAAATCTGTCAGCAGTTTAGTGTTAGCAGCACCTGCGGGAATCCGGGACGACAGTTTTTGCGGTCAGTACGATGCTTTGCGACCATTGCTGTGGGAAACACCCGCCGTTGATTGGGCCTTGCAGCTAGCAAAACCTTTTGCTAGATTAGCGGGGAAAAGTGAGAAATTGCAAGAAATTTCCGGGTGGCGCAGGGAGCTAATGTATCAACCAGTAGCAAGGTCATTTTTAATGAGCCGGATGCGACCAGAAGACGCCGTTGACACAGTAGAAAAAGAAATTCACAAATTGCAAATTCCTACCTTAGTCATTGCAGCAGATAGCGACGAAACAATTCCTCTATGGCACTGTCAAACCTACGCCAATGAGATACCGGGAGCTGAGTTAGCAATTATTCCCAACGCCACTCACGGGTTGCCGCAAACTCAAGCTCAAATTATCGCAAAATTGATTAGTAAATTTTTGGATAATTAAGAAAACCTTTGCAACAAGCGAAATTCTAGAAAATTATGATATGGCACGTTCGACGGTTAGAACACTCTGAATAGCCTTTTCCCCATGCAGTTGATTGCTTATTCTTGTTCTTTTTCCTTCTTTTTCCTTCTTTCTTCTGCTACAAGCAAGCAATAAAAAATAATTGTATTAAAGTATACTACTTTAATAGTAAAGACAGCATATATTACTTGCTGTATTGTACAATTTTTTTTATGGTTATACAATCTTGTATCAGCACGAGCTACAAACATTTAGTTGATTCTGGAGTATTACGAATGGCGGCACTGAGAAACTACTTTAATCTGGAAGAAATTACGACAGCCAGAAAAGTTAGTGCAGCGGTAATTAACATCAGCGGCCGCCAGCGAATGCTTTCCCAGCGATCGGCATTTTTTTGCATGAGGTTAGTTGGCTCTGGGAATGCGCCAGAAAGAGCCAAACTGCGCGGAAATTTGTTAGAGGCGATCGAGCTTATGGAAAAATCTCACCACGATTTAATTCATACTGACAGCAGCATCAACTTGGCGAGTCCCCCTTCACCCACCGTCAAAGCGATGTATTTTGAGGCGCCGCTGTATCTAGACAAGCAACTGCGCGAATATATCGATCGCATAAAAGCATTAGTGCAAGTTCCAGACACCGAACTCAGGCAGGAGAATCCCCATCTACAGTACATTATCGAAGCTGCCGGTGGCGAATTGCTAGCAGCTTTCGATGCCGTCGTGAGTCAGTACCAGCAAGAAAGCGAAATCGAACAATTTGAAATCGACCTCAAACAGGTTGAACTCTATCAAGAAAGCTGTGCAGCCACCTCCAAAGCCGAAGCTCAAGCAGCCCAAATCGATCGCGCACTTCGCGAACTCAAGCAAACTCAAGCTCAACTCCTCCACAGCGAAAAAATGTCTTCCCTGGGAGCCCTAATGGCAAGTATCGTCCACGAAATTAATAACCCAGTTAGTTTTATTTACGGCAACTTGAGCCATGCCGAAATTTATACCCAAGATTTACTGAACCTGCTGCGTCTATATCAAGAACACTATCCCAATCCCTGTTCCGAAATAAAAGATCAAATCCAAGACATCGATCTCGAATTTCTAGTTGAAGACTTGCCTAAAGTTATGTCTTCCATGCACATGGGTTCCGATCGCATTCGCGAAATAGTCAAATCCATGGGCAGCTTTTCGCGAACAGATAACACTAACATGAACCTGTGCGATTTGCACGACAGTATTGACAGCACCATCCTAATTTTGCGTAACCGTCTCAATGCTAAAAAAGACCGTCGCGAGATTCAAATAGTTAAAAATTATGAAAAATTGCCTGGTGTAGAGTGTTATGCCGGACAACTAAATCAAGTATTTATGAATCTAATTAGTAACGCGATCGATGCTTTGGACGAGGCAGCAAAAAATCAGCCCGATCCAGCCCTAAGAATTTCGATACGCACAGAACTCGCTGGGCTAGATTGCGTCAGAGTCAGGATTTCTGACACGGGATCGGGAATGACAGCAGAGGTAAAAAAACGAATGTTCGAGCAGTTTTTTACCACCAAGGCGATCGGTAAAGGTACTGGTTTAGGATTATCTATTGTCTACAAAATCCTAGTAGAAAATCACCGAGGAACGCTCAGGTGCGAGTCCGAATTGGGGAAGGGAACCGAGTTTATCATTGAACTGCCAGTACAACAAACTTAAACAGTTGATAAGCATCCAAATTTATGATAAATTGTGGCACGGGCGTCCCGTGAAAATAAGTGTTGCACGGGCGTCCCGTGAAAATAAGTGTGGCACGGGCGTCCCGTGAAAATAATTAATTGTGCTTAAAAATTACACATCACCTACTCCAATTGTAACTTCAAAGTTGGCAATAGCTTTTCTAGATTCTTGAGAGATTTCTGTTGCCAAGGAACATCTTGTGAACCCACTACCAAAAGTTGAATCGTTTTCTTTTTCCGTACACTAATCACAAACTTAGACAGCATATTAATACCAGAACTATTAACAAAATCCAATTTTGTTAGGTTCAAGGTAATAGTAGGCGGTTCGGGATTAGCTACCTCATCTAATAGATCGACGATTGGCTTATAATCTGGCGCTCCATCTAAGCTGAGTTCGCCTTGGAAACAGACTGTCACCGATTTTGGATCGTATTGAATACAGTAGTCTTGACCTTTGATTTCCTGAATATCCATTGTTTTGTCGTTTCCTGAGTGAATTATTGTGGGACAAAAGAATCAGTCGATTTCCATTTTTCGATTTGAGATTGACTCCACAGATCAATTTAGGAGGTTCAACTTCGGTCTAAAATTTGGGGTTAACCACTGAGAAGTGTGGGGGGGGCTTGTATCCATTTGTGAATTCGTCAATCTTAAAAAAATTGAAATTAAACGCTAATTTGAACGATTGTCGTAATAGCTAGCATATTGGAACCATCAGAGATCCTCTCAAATTTCCAACCAATCTTAGCTGAATAGTCATTAATCATCGTCAGCAATCCCAGTCCCGATGTTTCACTTTCAGATTCAGCATTCTTTTCAAGCTGCTGTAAATATAGTTCATCAGAGTCGGAATTAAACAGTTCTGCAATGAATTCCTGCAATTTATTAGCCGCTGGTTGCTGCACATAGTTAGTGGCAAAAATTACGGCAGTCACATCAGATTCTCCTATAAAGTGTATCCCAAACCTTACCTTATGATTGCAATTATCATCAGTAAACTTGATGGCATTTTCTAATAGTTCATTAGCAATGTAGCTCACAGCTCCCTTACTTTGTTTAATCCGTTTCTCGCTGCTAGCATCCTGCTCGTCCACCGGGAGAAAGCTGGACAAATAATCGGCAACAAAATGAGCCGATACCCTATTGTTGCGCCAGCGCTGCTTGATGGGGCGAGAACTTGGCGTAAATGTAAGTTCTAGGGAGTCGTGTTCCGGTGGAAACTGGTCGATGAATTCTCCAAAGACTTGTGTCATAGTTTGTAAACTTCCAGATGTCATTATTTTTCTGCCTCCTGTTAATGTGTCAATGTCACTTCTGGGTAAATTTCCAGACGCCATTCCAGTTAGCGGGAAGACTCTTTTCTAACAATTCTTGGATGCGTCTTAGGTAAATTTGGCTGGGTTTGTCAGCAGGATTTAGCTCTACTATATGTTCAAAACAATCTTGGGCATTAGCAAAATTTCCCTGACAATATTGTTCTAGACCTTCGTCAAAAATAGGCAAAGTTTGAATTTTGAGCGATCGCACAGGTTCTACTTCAACATCTAACACCTCACAAACAGTAATGGCTTCTTGTCTACCTTTGACAATTGCCCGATCCAAAAATCGAATATGATACTTTTCGGGTTGACTCAAACGTTTTACCACATCTCCTGAAATTAATAAAGAGACGCCATAATACTTAGTTAAACTTTCCAGACGAGCCGTGAGATTGACATGATCGGACAGCGCATCAGCTTGCATCCGATTGGCATCTCCAATAATTGCAACCATCGTATCACCGACATGGATACCGATGCCAATATTCAGCGGTATCTCCCCATTTATTTTACGGCTTTGATTTAATTTTTGCAACTGTTCAACCTTCATAATTCCCGCCTGAATAGCATCATCAACGCCGTCGGGAAAAACTGCCATCAGTCCATCTCCCATATACTTGACAATAAAACCGTTGTGCTTGCGAATTTCGGGAATAATTTGCTGTAAGTATGTATTGATGAAATTGAAGTTTTCTTGAGGAGTCATTTGCTCCGCCATCGTTGTAAACGAACGCAAATCCGAAAACATGATTGCCATTTCTTTGCTGACGCGATCTCCAAGCTGGAAATCTACAATGCTTTTCTTTCCAAGAAATTGGAGATATTCATCGGGGACAAAACGTCCGTAGGCTTGCAAAAGTTTCTCTAATTCCTGTTCCCGCGCTTTCACCGTTTGCACCATATGCGAGAACACCTGTGCCAGTTCTCCGAGTGCATCACTGCGGGCTGCAACCTCTGACAATATCTGAGGCTCGAAGCTGTTGTTTTTCACAGCAATAGCTGCATCTATCACCTTTTTTACCTGGTGAATGTAAGTCTGCATTTCTCTATTTTTATGACGGATCTGCTTTTCCAGAGCGGTGGAGTGTTCCGTGATAATGTCTACTAAAGTTTCATAGCTATTTTTTTCCTCTTCGGCTTCCTCAAGTTTTTGCATCAAATCCTGTAGCTGGGTATTGAGTGATTCTGTAGATGTAGATTGTGCTAAATTTATTTTGGGGTTCATAATTTATACTCCCGAATCTGGGAACGCAAAATTGTTTCACTCGCTCGCTGTTCATTACTATAACTTACACGGGCGGCTCTGCAAATCCGGCTTCTGCTTCGATGCTTCGCCACTCAATGAAACAGCGATGTTATAAACCTGGTTGATGACCGTCAATCATAAATTATGCACAAGATTTCCCTGTTGCTTCAATACTAGCAAAGTAATGTCATCAAATACCTTTTGCGCTCCAATGAATTTTCGCAAATCATCGATCGCAGATTGCTTGATTTGTTCGGCGCTCAAATGCCAGTTTTGAGAAACCACAGCACAGAGTCTTTCCAGGCCGTAGAATTGTTTGTGGATATTTCTAGCTTCGGGGATGCCATCAGTGTAAAGCACGACACCATCCCCCGGCTCTAAGTCTACTAAAAGATGACCGATCCAATCTGAAATATCCTCATCTAAGCCTATGGGAAATCCTAAATCCATCATGTCAATGCGTTCAATCTTACCGCCTTTTCGGACTACGAGAGTTTCCTCATGTTGACCGCTAATACTAATTTGGCTGTCTTCGTAATTGAGGAGAGCTAGCGTGAGGTTTTTGTCCGAGTTCATCCGCTGAATATTTTTATAAATAGTGCGGTTCAGGGTATCTAAAAAGCGCACAGGGTCAAGTTCTTTAACTTCCTGGAGAGTGCGAACAGCCGTTTGAGTCATCACCATCAAAATACCACTTTCTAGTCCGTGTCCGGTGACATCACCAATGCAGAGCGTTACCACCCCATCATTAAAAAGTACGTCGTAGTAATCGCCACCAACTTCATCGGCTGCTTCCATAAATCCTGCAATATCTAACTCTGCAATTGCTGCTAATTCCGCTGGCTTTGGTAGAATTAACTGCTGCATTTGTTTGATGATATCGAGTTCTGCACTCATCCGAACATTTTCGTTTTTGAGGCGCTGGTTGAGGGCAGAAATTGCTTGATTAGCTTGAGCAAGTTCGGCAGTACGTTCTTCTACTTTATCTTCTAGAGTTTGATAGAGCAGAGCATTTTCAATGGAGATAGCAGCTTGGGAAGATAGGATTTTTAATACTTCTAATCTGTCAGCAGTAAATGCACCTGTGGCGAGACTGTTTTCTAAGTACAGAATGCCGATCGCTTGACCTTTGTTGACAATGGGAGTACACAATACAGATTTAGGTTGGTGCTGAATAATGTAGGGATCTGCTGCAAAGATATTTTCTACAGCAATATCGTTTATTACCAAGGTTTCTCTGGTACGCCAGACGTAGTTAATGGCTGTGATGGGAAGATCTTGGCTTTGAGAAACTGGAATATTTGGCAAATAAGACTGTTTGTCTAAACATTTAGCAACAATCAATAATTTACTATCCCTTTCTAAGATCAGAGAGCCTTTGGATGCACCTGCATTTTCGATCAGTATTCGGATTAAGGTTGATAGCAGTTCCTCGACATTGATTTCTCCCGATATGGCTTGAGAAGCTTTAATTACTGTTTCTAGGTCGAGGAAATTGGAAACATTTTGGCTGCTGGAAGTAATCTCTGCCACAATTGTTTCAGCAATTGTCTCTCCTGTATAAAAAGTGTTGTCTTGTTGGAGAATGGGGCCGAGCAATTGGGAATATTTTTGTTGTAAATCATGGACTTTGGCCTGGGAACCCCAGCGAGCATAAGCGTAGTAAGCGTCTGTTAGATAGACGCGGGCAATTTTATCTTTGCCTAATTCCAGGTAGAATTTAGCTGTAAGTTCGCTGAAGAGTGCTTCTTCTTGAAGGTATTGGTTTTGTTTGGCGGTAGCAATGGCGCGATCGTACAAATCGATGGCTTCGAGCCTGTCTCCCAATATTCGTGCTATTTCTGCTGCTACTAAGTCGTACTTGTGTTGGTAATTCATCGGTGCGTGGAATGCCCAGGTTTGCATTTTTTCCTGATTGGCTCTCACTTGGGTCAAATATTGCGATCGCGCGATCGGCTCAGCATCGGGATACAGCGCCAGCAGGGCTAGGGAATGGTAAAAGTTGTGCTGCGGTACCATCATCAGCGAACCGACACCAACGACATATTGCTCTGCTAGCTGGGCATTTTCTACGGCACTTTCGCGATCGCCAAACAAATAGTTGACAACCAATTTAGCAAAATAAACTCCAAAGAGGGAAGAAACATTATTGGCTGCTAGCAAAACAGGCAGCAGTTCATCTTCATTAAAACTATCGCCAACTAACCGACATTTGTCCTCAGCTAATCCTTGTAAATTTAATGTTAGCTGTCGCCATATCTGGGTATAATAAGTCTGATATTCTTGCTTGGAATTGAGCATTAATTCAAGATATTGGTCGTATTTTAGATCTACAGATGTTAAATCTTCACCGCTAAAGAAGCTGTAGATGCAAAGATACATAGCAGAATAGCAAGCATACTCGATATCGCCGCTTTCTAAACCGCTGTGGACTGCTGACATCAAAGACGGTATTGTCGCTCGACTAGGTTCTTTCCAATGTCTCACGCAAGCATTGTAGACCATTATAACTTTAGATTCAAATTCTGTGGAGGGAAATTTATCTAATACTTGCAAAGATAGTTGACCGTATTGATAGCCTAATTCAATGTCTCCGATTGTTTGACAGATTAAGCTGCAACAAGCATAGGCATAACTAGCAGGTGGAGAGTTTCCGTATTTGCTGCAAATATGTGCCATTGTAAAGACAACGGCTGGGTAAAGTTCTGGACTAGCTAGATAAGCGGCAGATGCGATCGCACATAAAACCCTCAAAGCAGCAATTTTATAACGATCGTTGATTTCTGCCAGATTAGCTAAAGCGGGTATCTGCACCACCGCCGGCAGTTGTGTTTCCAAAGCAACACCCAGCATTCCCAGAACTTGCAATCCAGTATCCACTGCCGATTTCATCTGATTTTGGGCAATATAAGACTGAATTTGCGCTTCGTAAACTCGGAATTGATCGAGGAGGTTGTGCGATCGAGATAGAACTATTTGGGCCAGTTGGTGCGATAAATCGAAATTGGTATTCAAATATTCGGCTGCAACCGCTTCTACATAAAGATCGAGCGTCAAGTCGTATAAATTCGTCCAGCTATCATCTGGTAGCAGATTTCTGCCGGTAGTTAAGTAATCAACAGCAGCAGCATAAGCTGTGGAATTTTTAGCTTTGCGCCCAGCAATTAAATTCAAGGAAGCTAGTTGATGTCTTTCGGTGCGATCGCAAATTAAGTCCACTCCCATGTTCAAGTGGTTGACAATATCAAATATCCGATCTTCCGTAGGGGCGGTGGATGGTGCGTGCCCGCCCTTGTGCAGCAGCAATCTGCCAATTTTTAGGTGAGTTGACTGCTTTGCGTCGTCTGGAATCAAAGAATAGGCCGCTTGTTGAACGCGATCGTGCAAAAATTTGTAACTTGGCAATTGACGATCGGCAACAGGCAATTGTGCAGACTCCCGATCGTCTGCAAAAAATTTGTAAACTTCGCTTTGCGGTAAAATTAAGCCTTCTTGCAATGCTTTCCACAAGGAGGCTGCGGTGTCTATTTGAGAATTTTCGCAGACTAGCGCTAAAGTTTCTAAATCAAATTGGCTACCAATACAAGCAGCTAATTTTAAAACATCTTGAGTAGCGATCGGCAATTTCTGCAAGTTATTCGCAACAAACTCGACTACATCATCGCTGACTGCCAATTCTCTGATTTTAGTAAGATCGCACTGCCAACCACCCCTATCTCCCCCTGGCAATCGGGATGCAAAATCGAAATAGATTAACTTATCTTCGTGGAGTTTCTTGAGGAATTGATTGCTAAAAAAAGGATTTCCATTAGTTTTTTTGAAAATGATTTCTGTCAAGGAAAGAGCTCTGTCGATCGCACAACTTAAAGCATCAGCAACCAGACGATTCAAGTCAAATATTGAAAGTGGCGCGAGAGTAATTTGATTAATTATAGTGCCCGAGCGAGCGCTCCCCTGTTTTTGTAGAGAAGATGAACCCCCACCTAGCTTGCGAATCTCTGATAAAGTCAGCATTAATGGATGAACCTTGGACACTTCATTATCTCGATAGGCGCCAATTAGCAACAAATGTTGACCTTCTGATTCGCCCACCAACAATTGCATTAATTTCAGAGATCCTGAATCTGCCCATTGCAAATCATCTAAGAAAATGACTAAGGGGTGATTTTTGGTAGCAAAGACACGAAGGAACTTTTGAAATAATAGATTGAAGCGATTTAGTGCAGAATTTGGTTCTAGTTCCGGTACAACAGGTTGCTTGCCAATCAGCAGTTCTAATTCTGGGATAACATCAATAATTACCTGAGCATTATCCCCTAAAGCTGACAAAATTTGGGCTTGCCACTGCTGAACGCGAGCAGCACTTTCTGTCAGCAATTGTCGCATAAAACTTTGCAGAGCTTGTACCCATGCCGAAAAGGGAATATCGCGCTTGAATTGGTCAAATTTTCCTTTGATAAAGTATCCCCGCTGCTGAACAATGGGCTTGTGAACTTCGTTAATCACAGCGGTTTTGCCAATCCCAGAAAAACCCGTTACCAGCATGATTTCGGTAGTAGCTGTACCGGGGATTTTATGCGGTTCTCGGCTGTTAGAAGAGGAAACCTCCAAATCGGATGCTGGGGGATTTTCCTGGAGACAGGCAACGCGCCCGAAGGCTGCTAACAGGCTCGAAACTTCGCTTTCTCTGCCATAAAGTTTTTCTGGAATCACAAAGCATTCGGAAATGTCTCTGCTGCCTAATTCAAACAGTTGAATAGTGCCACAATCTGAGTATTCTTTTAAGCATTTTTCTAAATCGTGTTTGATACCAAAAGCTGTTTGATAGCGTGCTTCCGCTGTTTTAGCCATCAGTTTTAGCACGATGTCATTCAATACTTGGGGGATGGCAGGATTTAGGGCGATCGGGGGAATTGGATGGCGAGCAATGTGACAGTGAACCAACTCAATCTGCTCCTTAGATTGGAATGGCAATTGTCCGGTCAACAGTTCGTAAAAAGTTACTCCTAGCGAGTAAAAATCGGTGCGGTAGTCAATCCCACGATTCATTCTGCCAGTTTGTTCGGGAGACATATAAGCTAATGTCCCTTCCAAGATATTGGGGTTTTTGATTTCTTGATTTTCCTTAGGCAAAAACGATGAGATGCTAAAATCTATAAGTTTGATTTCTTTGGTTGTAGGGTTGATTATAATATTCTGTGGTTTGATATCCTTGTGAATAATGCCGCTGCGATATATTATTTCTAATGTCGAGCAAATTTGAATGGCTATTTGCAAAAAGATGGCTAGGCGATTGGTGAATTTACCCTGGACTCCAAAAGCATCGTTGGTGATGTATTCAGCCAGAGAAATACCGCCAAAGTCCTCCATTACTAAAGCAAAACCGTTACGATATGTTTCCAGACTTAAATGTTTGACTATACCGGAATTATCAATATTTTTGGCAATGGTGTACTGATTGCGAAACTGCACCAGTTCGGTGAAAGTCGGATACTCAGACTTGAGCAATTTGATGACGACTGGTCGATTGTCTGATTCCGAAACACCTCGATAAACCAAGGTTCGGGTGCCGGAGTAGAGTTGTTCGCTCATGCGGTAGCCTGGAATTGATATTTGAAGCATAGTTGCTAAATCCTAGTCAGCTTTTGGTTTAAGAGTCCTGGACGCACTCTGACCTTCATAACCGGGTTTTTTACCTAATCTGCTGGCTACAACCTCTGTATTGTAGTAAAAAAAACCCGGTTTCTGGCTGCCTGCGCGTAAGTTATGTTTAAGCACTATCAAACTTGTTTGTGTTCATTATTTATTAGTTTACTACTGCTCCCAAGATTTCGGGAAGATTTGACAAAAAATAATGATATGTCGAGGGCTAACCATCGCACGTCTCATGAATTTTGTTAAAAATCTTTGAAGTGCTTGCTTCCGGGAAGCGGGAGCCTGTTCCAGTCACATCTGGGATATCCAGCTTCCTGTTGGTTGAATTCCCTACAAATTTATTAGTGCATCGCTATTTGTTTTGTCGGAAAGGATACAATAATAGCGATCGAGTATGTTGGGCTTGAACGATGAAACATAAATGGCGATCGGGACTATTTGGTGTCATTTTCAGATTGCCAACATTGTATCCAGAACACTCTATGGGATAGACAGGACTTAATCCTTTTTTTTAAGAACCACCAAGGTAATGTCATCAAAAACCTTTTGTTCTCCAATAAATCCCCGCAAATCTTCAATGGCTGATTGCTTAATTTGTTCGGCGCTTTTATGCCAATTAATCGAAACCACTTCACAGAGTCTTTCAATTCCGTAGAATTTTTTGTTGATATTTCTGGCTTCGGGAATGCCATCGGTATATAGCACCACCCCGTCCCCCGGTTCTAACTCTACTACAACCTGGTCAATCAACTCTGAAATGTTTTCGTCTAAACCAATCGGGAATCCCAAATCCATTGTATCTATCCGCTCGATTTGACCGCTTTTTCTAACGACAATAGTTTCCTCATGCTGGCCACTGATGCAGATTTTGCCATTGGCATAATTGAGGATAGCAAGCGTCAAATTCTTATCTGAATTCATGCGCTGAATATTTAGATAAATAGTGCGATTGAGAATATCTAAAAAGCGCACCGGATTTAATTCGGGCATTTCGTGAAGAGTGCGGACAACCGCTTGAGTCATCACCATCAAAATACCGCTTTCTAAGCCATGTCCGGTGACATCGCCGATGCCAATAGTCACCACACCTTCAGTCTGGAGAATATCGTAATAATCGCCACCTACTTCATCGGCTGGTTCCATGAATCCGGCAATATCTAAGTCTTCAATTGCCTCCATTTCTTGGTGTTTAGGCAAAATCAACTGCTGCATTTGTTTGAGGATGTATAGTTCGGCACTCATCCGCATATTTTCGGCTTTTAGTCGGTGATTGAGCGTCACAATTTCGGCGTTAGCTGTGGCGAGTTCAGTGGTGCGTTCTGTAACTTTATCTTCTAGAGTTTCAAAGGATTCTTTGAGTTGTCCTGCCATGCTGTTAAAGGAGTTGGCAAGTTTTTTTAGTTCCATGAGGGAGCTAGTTTTTACCTGTCTGTCGAGAGCGCCGTTAGCCATGTCTTCCGAAGCTTGGGTGATGGCTTCAATGGGGCTAGCAATCCAGCGGGCTGTGAAAATTCCAATTGCCGTTGCCACAGTAAATGCGATCGCACACAATAGAATTGTGGTGCGGGTATTGGCATTAATTTTATCCATGAAATCAGATTCTGGAACCACCGTTACGATCGGCCAGTCCAACCCAAACTTGTCTTTCCACGGAGCAACGAGGACAAAGTAATTTTCACCTTTAATTTTAATATTAATTTTTTGGCTCTTTTTAATATTTTTAAAGCTACCGAACCGTTCTTGCAACGCTTTAGTAGCAGCTTGGATCGCAGGATCGGAGATGTTGAGAGCGCTAAAGCGTTTGACTTGATTATTTACCTTGATAAAAGAGGGTTGTGGGCCAGAATTTCCAATCAATTGTCCGTCTCGTTCCATGATGAAAATTCGCCCGGATTTGCTAAAGTTTAAGTTGTGCAGAAATGTAGTAATATTGGATAGTTGTAAATCGACCCCGATCACTCCGATTAGCTTGCCCTTGGCATACATGGGACGCATTGCCCCTACAGCAATAAAGTTAAGCTCATCTAGCGAATAAACAGAAGTCCAGATAGGTTTCCCGGCTTGAGCTGCCTGAGTGTACCATTCTAATTTCACGGTATCGTAAGGAGCAACCTGTGTTACCTTAATTCGATTGCCCTGGCGGTCGGTTAAATGGGCGTTAATTTTCCAGTTTGTCCTTGCTGAAACTTCGGCAATGCTGATGCCTTCTCCCGGTCTTACTGGCCCAGCACCAATGAAGCGTCCATCTGAAAGTCCATAGGAAATGAAGCCAAGATTATCGAATGCTTGCACCTGTTTCCAAAAATAAAGTCCCGCAATATCTAAGTTATTTATGTCGAGCAATCTGGTTTCGATCGCATCGATATTGATTTGATTAATTTGATGGGGAGTTAAGAGATAGTCATCTAAGTGCCGATAAGTGCGATCGCTCACCTGAGTCATTAACTGGTTAGCCAAATGCGTTACCGCTTGTTGTCCGTTGCGGAAGGAAAGATAACCGACTAAGCCAACTGCTGCAACGATTTGCAGGACAAAGGGAACTACGAGGGCGGTGCGGAGGCGAAATTGCCAAAGAGTTGAGGCCATATGGCTTTTCTCAGATAGATGAGGTACAGGTTCAGATTTGAGATTTTAGCATCTCACTTTTGAAGAGGGCGAAGCATGACCGCATATAAATTATTAGTTATAATCTCATATTGACTGCGGTCATGCTTCGCCCCTACGGATATATTCGCTTGCATTGAGATGCACCCTTCCATTTTTTGCTTTGAGATTGGGGAATTGAGGAATTGTTAATTAACTGCCGAGAGTACCTCAGCTCAATAGAAATGCTACAATAGATAGGTATCTTCAACGGACGGAATTACGTTTTAAAAGCTCTAGCTACAGTTTATGAATTTTTGTGACGGTATTAAGGGGGACTAATAATGTTATCCTATCAAAAATTCTACCAACATCAACAAATCAGCGTTCATCAGCGGTTAAAATAAAAACAAAAATAAATACCAAACAAAAATGCAAATTAATCAAGCCCTCCACAGCGCCCTGCTCGTTTCCAACCTCGAAAAATCCCAACACTTTTACAGCAATGTATTAGGACTGCAAAAAATCGATCGCGAATTAAAATTTTCCGGAATCTGGTATCAAATCGGTAACTTCCAGATACACCTAATTCTAGCGGCAACAATTATACCAGATGCCGTAGACCATGAGAAATTGGGGCGCAATCGACATCTAGCGTTTGCTGTGGCTAACTTAGAGGCAGCCAAAGAGCAATTAATCGCTCACAATTGCCCCGTACAAATGAGCGCGTCAGGTCGATCGGCATTATTTACCCAAGATCCAGACGGGAATATCATTGAACTCAGCGAGTAACAGATGAAAATCATCGCCTACTCTTACACCGAACCGCTGCTAGAAGCCGCACCAGCAGCCGAAATTTGGGGCCAAGAGGTCGATCGCACCTACCAAGACTTAGGAGGGCGCCAGCAACTCCAGCAACTGCTAAAAGACTGCCAAACAGAACCAGTCAAATACCTGCTAATTCAGCGTTTTGAAGAACTCGGCGACACAGTACAGCAAGTGTGCGCCCACCTCGAACAACTAGAAAACCTCGGCATCCAACTAATTGTCACAGACGAAAAACAAACAGAAAATAGAGTTAATTTGCTCAAACTCCTCGCCGAACTCCAGCGCAGCCAACACAGCCGCAGCATTCGCAAAGGACACGCCCGCAACCGCATCAAATCCCTTCCCCCACCCGGAAAAGCCCCCTACGGCTATCGGCGCGGCAAAGACAAATATGCGATCGACAAAACCGCCTCCCCCGCCGTCAAAGACTTTTTTGAACACTTTCTCATCTACGGTTCCCTGCGCGGTTCCGTGCGCCATTTAGCAAAGAAATACAACAAAAAAATCTCCGTCAGCACAGGCCGCCGCTGGCTGACAAATCCCGCCTACCGAGGCGATTTAGAATATCAAAACGGCCAAGTAATTTCTAACACCCACATCCCGATTATTTCCAGAGAAGAAGCCGCCCAAGTAGACAGATTGCTGCGGCGTAACAGTCGCCTTGCTCCCCGCAGCGCCAGCGCCCCGCGTTCCCTCGCAGGTTTAGCAATTTGCGCCGAGTGCAAATCGTCCATGACAGTTGCGAAAGTCACAGCCTACCGCAAAGACAAAGAATACCTTTATTTGCGACCGATTAACTGTTCCCAACAGCCTAAATGCAGCGGCATTTCCTACGAAGAAGTGTTGCAATTAACCATAGCAGGGATTTGTCGCGATTTGCCCGATGCGATCGCCCAGTTGCAAATGCCGGACATCCAAGGAATCAAAGCCGGAATTGCCGGGGCGATCGCATCTAAACAAAAAATTATAGAACAACTTCCCGCCCTGATCGAAAGCGGCATTTTGGACGCAGAAACGGCAGATTTGCGATCGTATAAAATCCGCACAGAAGTTGCAGAACTGCAAAGTAAATTAGCGAAAATGCCCCCCGTAAATTTGCGAGAAACTGCTCAAACTGTTTCTCTTCCCCAATTTTGGCTGGATTTGTCGGAATCGGAACGCAGGTTTTATTTTCGAGAGTTTATCGATCGCATTGAAATAGTCCGGGAAAATTCAGAAGTGGATCTGCAAATTATTTTTATTTTTTAATATTGAAAAATTGACAATTAACAATTCATATCATTGTCGATAGAATGAGTTTGTAGTGAGGACTTTAGTCCTGGCAATCGAAGGAATAAAGTAGTAGTAGGGTGCGTCAGGCACGGATGGCGGACTACCTGAAAATTAGGCTAATCGCTGACGCACCCTACAATATCTTAGACTATTAACTGTCAACTGTCAGGGGTTTTAACTGTCGATCGCACTGCTGCACAAAAGAGGTAACTACAGAGTGATAAAATCGGTAGCGGTGAGAGCATTCGCAGCAACACCGTTAAGCTTCGCTAACAACTGATTGCTACCTGTGACGCTAATCAAGGCTTGATTGTTGCTAGATGTAATGCTGAGTTGATTGAAACTCAAACCGGGAGCCAACCCAATTAAATCCTCGCCCTTGCGGAAATCAGTAATGATGTCACTACCCAAACTTTGATTTAGCCGCCGAAAAGCGTATCGTTACCAGTATCGCCGCAGAGAAGATCGTTTTCATCGTTACCAACCAGGAAGTCGTTGCCAATACCGCCATCGAGACTGTCGTTTTCTTTGCCGGCATAAACCGTGTCATTTCCTGCCCCACCAAACAGCAAGTCTGTACCTTCATTACCAAACACAAGATCGTTGCCGTTGCCAGCATTAATTGTGTCATTTCCTAAGTTGCCTAACAGGTTGTCATCGCCATCTTCACCGAGCAAGATATCGTCATCTTTGCCGCCAAAAATGGTGTCGTTACCGATACCGCCGGCAACAGTATCTTTGCCCAAATCTCCCATTAAGAAGTCATTACCATCGCCGCCAACAATAGTGTCATTATCTTTGCCACCACTGATGGTATCGTTCCCAGCCCCACCTTGGATGAAATCAGTGCCGTCATTGCCGAAGAGCAAGTCGTTATCTGCACCGCCGTCAATGTTGTCATTGTCGCCAAGTCCGTAGATAGTGTCGTTGCCGCCCAGCCCGTTAATCGACTCGGGGATGCTGCTACCCATCATGAAATCGGCATTGTTACCGCCATTGAGAGTGTTTTGGACGGGGTTGGGGGTGATGGTAGCAGAGTTTAATTCCGGGGCGCTGACTCGATCGAGCAAACAATTATCTGTGCCCGGTATCGGAGTCGGAGTTGGTGCCGGTGTCGGCGTGGGCGCAGGTGTGGGTGTCGGAGTCGGAGTTGGTGCGGGTGTCGGAGTTGGGGCGGGTGTGGGTGTCGGAGTCGGAGTTGGTGCGGGTGTCGGAGTTGGGGCGGGTGTCGGAGTTGGGGCGGGTGTAGGTGTCGGAGTTGGTGTAGGAGTTGGTGTCGGAGTCGGCGTGGCTGTCGTTGTGAATTCAAAAGCGCCGATATCGACGATCGCACTGCCGTTACCATCACCATCTTGGGGGCGAGTCACACCGCGCTGATCCTTAGCTGGCGCGCCTGCACCTGTACCTGTGTCAATGGCGGGGCTTCCGGCTAGCAGCGGCAGCACGAAAGCGCCGTTAATATTTTGCAAAGGGCCGAGTTTCGGATCTGCGATCGTCACCTTTGCCGTAGCGTTATTGTCGTTAGGATCGCCTGTCGTAAGTTTAGCGGGAAACTGAAGATTATTCCCGCCATCAATTAGTTCTCTTCCAGTTTGGAATTTAACTTTAAAAGGATTGCCAGCCGTGTTGCTATCAAAAATCGAATTCTTGACAGTAATTGGCTGATTTCCAAAAGTTGCAATACCTCCCGAAAACTCTCCAGCGGTGTTCTTGGCAAAAGTCGAATTGACGATGTTAGTCGAAAAGGCATCTTTGTTACCGACAACTATTCCGCCGCCTTGTTTAGCAGCCGTGTTGCCGGAAAATGTACTATTGACAATGTTGATATTACCCTCTTCTCCCAGCCACAAGCCACCACCGTTATCATCGGCTGTGTTGTTTGCAAAGGTGGTATTTGTCACTGTCAAATCTACATTTCCGTGGCGAACTCCACCACCAGAACCTCCCTGACCCGCTGCATTTTTGATAGCCTTGTTGTTAATAAAAGTGCTATTTTCCAAAACTACTTTGTCTTGGTTATAACCAAACAAAAAGGCTCCACCTCCTTCTCCTGTCCCGATATTGCCGTCAAAAGTGCTGCCTCGGATGATAATGTTGCCAGGAGTAGGGCCTGGTGTTGCATTGGGGCCAGAAGCATTAGCGCCATCGACGTAAACTGCCCCGCCAACGCCTTTATCTGTGCGGTTGCCAGTGAATTTCGAGTTTTCGATCGTCATGCTGCCCAACAGGTTATTCACAGCCCCGCCATAGCTGCCTTTGTTGTTGGTAAATTCGCTATCTCTGATATTCAGAACACCGCCGCTTTTAGTGGCGATCGCCCCGCCGCCGCGTTCGGTATTGCTAGCCAAAGAACCGTCATTGCCGCTAAACTTGCTGTTAATTACTGTTGTGGTGCTGCGGAAACCCGTGTAAACGCCACCGCCGAAACCGGCAACATTATTGTTGACTTGGCAATTTTCTAAAGTTAAAGTGCTGTTACCGCCAGTTTGAATGCCGCCGCCGCTGCTAGTCGCCTCATTATTCGGATCGGTTCCCGAAACTTTGCCGTCGGCAACAATCAGGTTTTTTAGAGTAACATTGGTGGAACCTTCGGTGAGGATTACCCGCGAAGTGTTGTTGCCACTGATGGTTAAATTGCTAGCAGCACTTGCATCAATTGTCAAGTTTTTGTTGATGACAAGTTGACCGGAAGTGAGGGTAATTTTTTGATTGGCCAGAGAGGAGGCAAATTGAATAATATCGCCGGCTGCTGCGGAGGCGATCGCGCTTCTCAATGAACCGGCCCCGCTATCATTAGTGTTGGTAACGGTAACAGTGGCTAAAGTCCCTTGGTAATCCGCCATTGCTTCTGGAGTCAAGGCAAGGGGTGCTTCAATATCACCCTTGGTAAACTCCAAATTCCAGTTACCACCGCGGCCAGTGCGATCGCTAGATGCCGCAATATCAGCCCCGGTTAACTCCGAAAGGCGATCGACAAAATTAGCCCCATCACCCGCCGCCACATCGCAACCGTAAAGCATGATATCAGCGCGATCGCTCAATGCCGTGCGCCACCCTTCCAACTGGCTTGCATACTGCGGCAAATTATCCGAATTCAGCGTCGCCGAACCTAGCTGCAAACTGCCAGAATTCCCGTGAGAAAAAATGTGAACTTGGTCTACAGTTCCCCCCGCAGCAGCAATGGTTTGCAGTTTCGCAGTAATTTGCTCGACTCCGTTGCTATTTTTATCTAAAATGATTGTCTCAGAATTTGCGATCGCGCCGCCCGCCAAAGTTTGATAGTCATCTAAGTCCGAGTCAATGAAGACAAGAGATTTAGGACGAGAATTGCCGAGAACAGACTGTGAATCAATACTGGTAAAAGTTGAGTTCATTTTTCATACCCGATGATGATGTTTACTATTTGCTGGTAAATGACCTTGAAGTCCTTCAACAGTTGACAGTTGACAGTTGACAGTTGACAGTTGTAGGGGCAGTGCCCCCGTGAGAGCCCTCTTAGTTGACAGTTGACAGTTGACAGTTTGAGAGCGACCTCTACCTATAATGAAGAGGATTGGATTAATGAATAGTCTGACTTTAATTGCTTCCTCAAATGTAGAGACTTTCAGCCAATTATTTCTGGTAAAATATACATTCTGAAAACCCCCGGATTGCTAAAAAACTTCGTGAAAGCATGGGGGAACTAGAATCAAGAGAATTTCTGGTTTTTCTCCATGATTTAAATCAGAAAAATACATTCAGACAGAATTATTGCTATGTGGCGATTGCTTTGATTTCAATGGGTGCATCTGGGTTTCGCAAATATCTGTGTAGGGGCGAAGCATGACCTCCGTGAATATGAGATTATAACTAATAACTTATATGCGGTCATGCTTCGCCCTCTTCAAAAACTAGATTCACCCGATTTCAATTAACCGCAGAGGATGTAATGTCAATCCAGAGAAGAGCTGCTGCGGTTCCAAATTACTGATTGACCTAAAACCCTAAAATCTGCTCTCAAGGTCTGTCAATTTGAGGTATTTGCCGATCGCGAAAAGTTCCCAAAAAATCCGAAATTCCAGTAACTAACAGTAGGGTACCCAGCGGGAGGAAATCCTCAGTCTTTAGTCAAAACATTCAGCCCGCCGGGCACCCTACCCGATGTTTTGCCGATAGTAAGGTGCGCGTCGCGCACCCTACCAGAGGCAGTTAGATTGTTACCTGAGTGAAATCGCCAGCGCTGAGAGTACCGGGTACACCGTTAAGCTTCGCTAACAATTGATTGGTACCCGTCACGCTAATCAAAGTTTGATTGCTGCTAGACGCAATGCTGAGTTGATTGAAACTCAAACCGGGAGCCAACCCAATTAAATCCTCGCCCTTGCGGAAATCAGTAATGATGTCACTACCCAAACTTTGATTTAGGAAAAGCGTATCGTTACCGGCGTCACCGCAGAGGACATCGTTTTCATTGTTGCCGAGCAGGAAGTCGTTGCCAATACCGCCATCGAGACTGTCGTTGTCTTTGCCGGCGTAAATCGTGTCATTTCCTGCTCCACCAAACAGCAAGTCTGTACCTTCATTACCAAACACAAGATCGTTGCCGTTGCCAGCATTAATTGTGTCATTTCCTAAGTTGCCTAACAGGTTGTCGTCGCCATCTTCACCGAGCAAGATATCGTCATCTTTGCCACCAAAAATGGTGTCGTTGCCTCCTCCGCCGGCAACAGTATCTTTGCCCAAATCTCCCATTAAGAAGTCATTACCATCGGCGCCAAGAATAGTGTCATTATCTTTGCCACCACTGATGGTATCGTTGCCAGCGCCACCTTGGATGAAATCAGTGCCGTCATTGCCGAAGAGCAAGTCGTTATCTGCACCGCCGTCAATGTTGTCATTGCCGCCAAGTCCGTAGATAGTGTCGTTGCCACCCAGTCCGTTAATCGACTCGGGGATGCTGCTGCCCATGATGAAATCGGCATTGTTACCCCCATTGACAGTTTTTTCGACGGGGTTGGGGGTAATGGTAGCAGGGTCAAGTTGCGGGGCCTTGAGGCTATCAAGCACGCAAGCATCGGAGGTGGGAGTGGGAGTCGGCGCGGGTGTTGGTGTCGGCGCCGGAGTTGGTGTGGGAGTGGGAGTCGGCGCGGGTGTCGGAGTTGGCGCCGGAGTTGGTGTGGGAGTGGGAGTCGGCGCGGGTGTCGGAGTTGGCGCCGGAGTTGGTGTGGGAGTGGGAGTCGGCGCGGGTGTTGGTGTCGGCGCCGGAGTTGGTGTCGGAGTGGGAGTCGGCGCGGGTGTTGGTGTCGGCGCCGGAGTTGGTGTCGGA
>RDXX01000063.1 GCA_004292955.1 Oscillatoriales cyanobacterium
CGGTCAGTTTCATGATAGATTTTAGAGACATAAGATACGCTGCACACTGAAATTATCTTTGGGTCATTATAGGATCAATCATTCTGTGGTGCTCCCTAAATGCGCGTGCATATCGACAAAACACGGGAAAATTAAGCCGCCTTGCAAGTCTACCATCGGAATATCTGCAAGTTGGGATAAAGATTCTGTACCTGTGGGGATGATTTGGGCGATCGCGCCGTTGGCAATTTCCAGATCCACCAGACAAAAATTGCGATCGGCTGTTGTGGTGATAGTAGACGCTGAATTGGCGATCGATTTCATCTCTAAAAGAGATTCGGGTACGCGACCATTTTTTAGCAAATAATTAGATGTAGCTGGCAACATGAAATTTTCTAGTTAATATTTTATTGAGTTGAGAGTTATTGAAGATGTCTATTGTAGGGGCGCGTATCTGCTAATAATTCATGAAACAATCCAGTGTGTCAATGCTCTCATCCGCCCTCTTCTCCTTAAATGAACTCTATTGGGTTATACAATAACATTATAGCAGCTTTAATGAACATGATATCTGTCAAATTTTGCTGCTGGGATAAGCCCCTCAGGGAGAGCAAAAGTAATCTAAAAATAGACACAGAGATTGCTTTCATAAAAAATCGCGTTCATGTATATAGCGTTATATCGTTGACCGTTACATCGGAATGATTTAACCACAGAGAACACAGAGGACACAGAGTCCGAGAATAGAGAGATGAATCATTCTGATGCTACCGGATTTGGTGTTACTCACTTCGGAAAAAATTAACATTTACCCAAGCATATCACTCGATCTAAAATCTTAAATGAAAAATCCCCATTCCCCAATCCCCAAATCTAAAATCAACTGAGCCGTGTTGCTTTATATTATTGGCAATGTCGTGCATATTTCTGACCCACAGAAGCAGTTGGCGGTACGGGTAGACGATGAATGCAAGGGTTCTGACGTGTTTAGTTCGGATATCTGCACTTGTTGCCGTCCTGATTTGGTACAGGGTATCGAAATTTGCATCGAAACGGCACAATCCGGTAGTTCTGGGGTAATTGTTTACTTCCGCAAGCAAGGCAGAGCTTTGGGGGAAGTAACTAAGTTTTTGGTGTACAATGCCAGAAAAAGGCTGGGAGCATCTCAGTTTTGCATTTATAAGTGCTGTCCCCGCTCGCGAGTTGTAGAATACGCGAGCTCTTGCGTGCTCGCACTATAATAAAAAAATGCTTTTTGCAAAACTGAGATGCTCCCAAAAGGCTCGAAAGTGGCGATCGCCCTGATGACTATTTTACTCGCACTCAATGTGTTGCAGGATTTCAAGATATGCGGTTTCAAGAACTAATGCCAGACGTGCTGCACTGGTTGGGTATCCCTCGCACTGACCGTTTAGTTTCCATGAGCCATCTCAAATACAATGCTATTATCAATTCTGGCATTCAAGTAGTCGATCGCCTCCCCATCCTCGAAGATTGGATTCCCGCAGGCGCACAAGTCGAAATCGTCGCCAAAAAAGCCGCCGCCTACTACACGCCAGACCCTGTGCCAGATGCTACAATTCTTGCAGAAGCGATCGGACGCGATGCCAGGAGATTCAGAAGGCAAAGACACGACTGTTCGGAAACAGTTGCGTCTTTGCCAAATTAAATTTATTACTGGTTTTTGATCAGTCAGGGTAGGTTATGGCTAATTTGCGTTCTACTGTGATCGTAAAAACAGATATTTGCGGATATACCGCCCGAGTTAAAAAATTATCTCAGTCGGACTTAAGTAGTTTGTTGAACGAGCATAAAACTTTTATTTCAGATATTAGTACCAGAAATGAAGGAAGTTTGATCAAAGGCGAAGGTGATTCATTTTGGCTGATTTTTCCCAGCGTCACAGCAGCCGCGATGGCAGCCTTAGAAATGCAGCAAGAATTGAGAACCCAACAATCTAGCAAATCGAACGACGAACGATTGGCTATTCGCGTGTCGATTACCTTGGGAGATGTCTTGCATCAAGATAAAGATATCTTTGGCGATACGGTCAATTTAACAGCGCGTATAGAATCAGTAACTCCCCAGGATGAAATATATTTGTCCCAAGCAGCATGGCTGGCGCTCAACAAAGCAGAAGTGCAAACATCTTTTGTCAATGAGTTTTCCTTGAAAGGGATGAGCGAACCTGAAAAGGTTTACAAAGTTGACCAAAGTTACAAGACGCGAATTGTGGAAAATCAAGCAATAATTAAAGCGGATTTGAGAGGTTTTATTGCTTATCAAGAATCTAATTCTATCAGAGATGTTGAATATTTGCTCACCAACTTTGATACTTTTGAAAAAAACATTTGCGAAGAATACGGTGGCACAATTCGCAGTATTGTTGGCGATTCGCATTTGTTGACTTTCCCAGAAGCTCACTCAGCCCTAGCGGCCATGGAAAGTTTGTGCGAAAATTGGAAACTTTTTATACACGGTCATAAAATACCTTGCGGTTTGTCGGTGGGAGTTGCTAAAGGAAATTTGTATATATTCCGGTCTTGCACTTACGGAAAAGATATTAACATTGCCGACAGGCTGGAAGATTTAAGCAAAATAGTATCTCCAGCTACTGAAAAAAATTCGGTAATAGTTTCAGACCAAATAAAACGCGAAGTTAGTGGCTCGAAGTGGGAATACAAGCTGATCAAAATCGATAAAAATGCGATCTTAGATAATCTGTTAGATTACAGTCAGTTTGACTTTTTTCAGGAAAATGATGTTTACCGATGTTTAGTTGTTTGACACTCCGCTGCTGTTCTACGGTAGTTGGTAGTGCGGACTGAAGGGGGCACGCGCGATCGAATCTGATTGCGGTTAATCGATCGGACACGATATAATCCTGTTTCGGGAGATAGTGAGGGACTTGAACTTTCTGTTGATAGTTTCCCTCTCTGACTGCGTTTATCAAGTCCTAGAAACTCCGCAAAGTTCGATCGACTACTTTCAGGGTATGTTGGGCTATATCAGTATTCAACTGTTGATAGTTCTCGTTTCCCTTGCAGTAGTAATAGTTACACTCGTAGCGAAGGTGTTTGCCAGATTGGAAGCAATACTATGTGACCGTATAAAACCATACACTGTAAAGGTTTTGACTCAACCGACAGAGCTCTCGCAAGGTGTTAAACTCTTTGGTCGTAAGTCCGCGTATCTAATTTCTTAAGTCAGGTACATAGAGCTTTCCCTAGAACTATGGCTAGTCTAGGAAAAGCCTAGCCAAAATGTAAAGCCGATGCTCAAAGCACGGGGTTTCAAACCAAAAATTTTCGATGAAGTTGAATAATATTGAGCTAGAGGCTGTAAAATATCTGAGAACACCAACTGCGATTCGCCAAAAGTGCGATCGGCTTTTTAACTTAGCCTCCGAAAATAAACTCAATTTCTTCTGTGTCGATTTATCCGAACTCGACAAAGCAGCAAATTATGTAATCGACACAACCCGCCAACAGTATCCCGATTTTAATATTCCCTTTTACAGTCACTGGCGGCATTTTGAAGCCGGCAACCAACCGCGCCTCGCTCAATTCGATGCAGCTTTAACAGAATTTTCAGTCATAGAACAAGCAAAGATAAAATTTGATTTAGCCATTGTCAGCGTTTTTACTCGATGCCAGTACCGGCGCAGATTGGCAGTATTGCGAAGCAGAAACCAAAGAAGTTTATCGCCGTTCAGAAGGGTTGGCAGTAGCCACTTTTCGGATGTTTTGTCAGGGTATTTTTTCCAGCAATCCAGATTTTCCTTGGCAAGCCGATTTTCGCGGGCTTTCTCAATTAAAATTAGAAACCTTAGCGGCCGGATTTCAAGTAAGTCGAGACAATCCGCTAGTTGGTTTAACAGGCAGATTAGAATTGTTGCAGCGTTTGGGGAATGCAATTTGCCAACATCCATTATTGTTTGGCAGCGAGAACCAGCGTCCCGGCAATTTGGCACAATACTTGCTTGACAGTCTGGTTTCTGGAGTCAAAACTGTGGATTGTGCTAAAATATTGAGCGCTGTTTTGACAGGTTTTGGGGAAAATTGGCCGGGAAAATATGCCATTGGTGGCGTTAATTTAGGTGAGGTTTGGCGGCATCGGGCTTTGCAAGGAGAAAATCTGGGAGATGAATTTGTGCCGTTTCACCAACTCTCGCAGTGGTTGACTTATTCGCTGTTGGAACCGCTGCAAGAACTCGGTTTGTACGTCGTGCGATTGGACGAGTTGACGGGATTAGCGGGGTATCGTAACGGCGGTTTGTGTTTGGATATGGGGCTGTTACGGGCAAAAGATTCGGCTATTTTTGAGCAGAAGTATTTGCCGGGTTCGGAAGTTGTAGTAGAATGGCGATCGCTCACTGTGATTCTTTTAGATAAAATTGCAGCAGCTATGCGATACAAGCTGGATTTGAGTGCGACAAAATTGCCACTGGTGAAGATTTTGCAGGGAGGAACTTGGGCGGCGGGGCGAAAAATTGCCACAGAATTGAGGGCTGCTGGAGTACCGCCAATTCATATTGAAAGTGACGGGACTTTTTTTAATAGTTGACAGTGGACAGTTGACAGAAGTCAAGCGTGAAGTCAGAAGAAGGAAGGTTCGGAATGCAAGTCCGATGGCACTGAAAAAGTCTGACTGAATTGTTGTAGCAAGGATTTTTTAAAGCTGTATTTTTTTGCCAAGAAATCGTGGTTAAGCGAATTCTAGTTTAATATTAGTCAATATTGATGTTAATTATTAGGTACGTTGTTGCGCTTAAGCGCTCTTTATAATACAATACAGTTTACTTAAGATTGTCCTTATTGCTTTATATCTAAGAAAGAGCGCTCAAGCGCAACTACGTACCTTTATTGCAGTATCTATTTTTCAGAGGAGTTTCACGAATAGCAGTATATTAGTCAACTGTATTGCTTTATATCTAAGAAAGATCAACTGTATTGCTTTATATCTAAGAAAGAGCGCTTAAGCGCAACTACGTACCTTTATTGCAGTATCTATTTTTCAGAGGAGTTGTTTTTAAATTCGATAGCTGCATCATTTTTTTTTGTTATTCAAACGCCTTGGTGCTTTTAATTTTGCTTTCATGCGATAGTGTAATTGCTTGTGTAATGTTTGATATTTGACTGATATTTGATAGTTATCTTCTACCCAGGCCGCAATTTCTTTGTAAGTTGTGAATTCACAGGATTCCTCACTTAACTTTTCTGCAATTCCTGCTATTACTGCTGAGGGAATTATTCTGGGTCTACCAGTTGCTTGCCGTATTTTTAACAGTTCTTGCAGACCGCCAGCACTATATTGTTTTAACCATCTATGTACAGTAATTCTATGTACACCTAAACGTTCAGCTACATCTGTAAGGCTTTGGCTATATCCAGTCTTTAACCAATAAAGTGCCTGGATTTTTGAGCGATTAGTCAAGGTTCGTTGCTGCGACAGAAGTTGTTTTAATGCGTCGGCTGTTACATCAATTCTTTCTTGGTAGTTTACTTTCATAGAACATTTCTCAAAGCCTAAGCGTCATTGTAGCATATTTTTGGGTAAATTCTCTAAGCTTTAGCAGTTTTGATGAGCGCACAAATGACCCGATTTCGTAAAGGAATCGGGTCATGCGTGTTATGTTTTTTAGCGGTTATGGTTAGCGGCAAGTGCGATATTTGACGTGATAAACTAAACCGCGATGAGCTAAATCGAAGGAGTCAACGGTGGCTGTGCCGGCACCGCGGGCTGTCATCGAAGCATTTACTCGCATATTTACACTGTCGCCACAGCGAGACCACACATCTGCTACAGTGGCTAAGCTATCTCGAACGTTGTAGTTGGTTTCGCCGTTGAAAGTGCGAGAAAAAACTGGGCCCTTGGCTCCAGCAAAAAAGTATTCTGCTCTGAGGTTTCCGCTGGTTTTAGGAGCAACGTAACCGCGATAATCGGCATCGTAAATCGAAATTTGGAAGCCTTGGGGTACTTTGATGGGAATGCTCAAATTGCAGCTTTTCCGGGTCTCTGCTGAGACGTTTCCTTGGGCTACAAACTTATCAAATAGGATGCTGAGTTCTTGACCGTCGGGGCTGACGCTGACGCTGGCGGATCTGTCTGGGCAACCGCTACCGCCGTAGCTTGCACCTAATATTTGAACTGATGGGTTAGCAGCCAAGGCTGGGCTGATAGCAGCAGTGGTTAATACTGTGGCTAGCAATAGTTTTACAAATTTCATGGATGTTCTCCTTAATGTTTTTTTGTTAGGACAAACCTGAATTATTCAAGGAAGATTGAGGCGATACCATTCCAATTAGGAGATGGCAAGCCTTTACTGAAAAGGCAGTCAGACTCTGACTGGGAGCTAGATCGCTGTACCTGGCTCGGAGCTTGATCAAGTAGCATTAGTTGATGGACTAATACTTGTTTTGTCCTGATACTTTCTAAGATTCATGGCATTTAGAGATTGTTCCGGAAAATTCGATGATAAAAAATTGATTTTTTTTTACAGGTGTTTGCGGGAACAAAGCTCTGTTTTTTTTGTCTGCTGCTGCGCGGAAAAATGTTTTTTCAGCAGCAAATATTTTCCCGTGGCTATTTGTTGAGAAAAGATGCTTGCATTCTGGAATTATAGGCTTTGTAGCTGTAGTGAAATGATCTGTGTGGTAGCGGGTAACGGTAAAAAAGAGGAGAGATGTATTCTCAGGCAGATCTAGGTAGGGAGAGATGATAGTAAGGTAGATTAACTCTTCACAAAAAAATGAGTTAGTGTTATCGACCATCTTTTGATACAGCACAAGTTAACTCTCGTGCTGCAAGCTCAAGCGCACACGGGAAAATTTCGTTAACTGCTGAAAGAAATTGGGATGCTGCTAGCCTGTGAGGTGACGCGAGATTTGCTGCTGAAATACGAAGAAATGGAAATGCCGATCGCTAAAGTGAGATGTTTTGATTGTCGATCGCATTCTGGTTGCTGCTAACTCAGCAGTGGCGGCAGTCGATCGGCTTAAACAAGTGAATCCGAAGTCTATTAAGTTTTTGTCCTTGCTGGCGGCGCTGGAGGGAATCGATATTGTACTGGGACTTGGAGATGTGGCGATCGCCTTTATTGCCCTTTGTAAATTGAATTAAATATATTTTTGCTGTATATGCTAATACATTCATTTAACAAAACTTTGTTAACATGAATCTTGGTTTGATATTGCCATAATTTGTAATTTGTTACATTCTTATGTCAGGAAAAACCTATATATAGCAAGGATTACAGGATTCTTAAGATTTTATTCACAAATTGCATTATCAAGATGTATTTACTGCATCTAATCGTTAAATTCTATGTATTTAGTATAACTAATGGCAGCAATTACTACATAAAATAGAGGTATGATGCTCACTGCTTACGATCGACTAATAACTTTTTTTGAACGAGGAAAAAAACAATGGAGACTACAGCACAGAAGCAAGCCCCACATCAGACTGCTGAGGAAGTGAAAATTAACGATATCAACAGCTTGGAGTTTGAGCTTTGGGCTAAAGCGGTCAAACGACAGATGATTGCAGCACTCTCTAAAAAGGCCGCGATCTAACATCTCTGGGTTTTTGTGTGCAAGTGGTGTAAATTAACTTAACAAAATTGTTGTCTGCATTGTTGTCCGATCTCTATAGGGGGAGATCGAGAGAAGAGAAGGAGAGGGGGAGAGGGGGAGAGGGGGAGAGGGGGAGAAGAAAACTTTTTGCTTCTTCCTTGTTTTGAACGCACGGGTGGCCGGAAACTGGGTTTTTTTGCGGAAATACTTCTGTTGCGACGGGCAGAAATGGTAAAAAAACTGGTTTCTTTGTACCAAGAGTGTGTCCGTGACTTTTATTTCTGCCGAAGGTTTTTTCCCGGATTACCAGAAAAACATGGTTTAAAGCCTCTGCCTTAAGCGGGAGAAATTAAAACAAGACTATTCATTACTCGAATCCTCAAACTTCCAGGTAGAGGTCGCCCTCAACTGTCAACTGTCAACTGTCAACTGTCAACTGTCAAGATCGCTTATCAACCGCCGCTAGCAATCGCAGATTTCCGTCTTGAATCTGCACCGCTTTTACGGTTCCCACAGCGACTCTTTGTTGACCGTTAGCCATCGCTACTTCTATCTTAATCTTGGGGTCAGCCTGCAAGCCCAGGCGCCCCCACAACCATTTGATTTGAGTAGCAGGAAAAGAGCGGACTTCTACATCGGCAAAGGGCGGATTAACCCAGCGGGTTCCGTCGTAAAAACTGGCTACTTGTACCTGATACCAAACTTGTTCTCCGGTCAATTTTAACTCGTTTTTCGCTTCTGGTTCCAGCCACTCAGCGGGATTAATACTGCTAATTAAAGTAGCAGAACCCATAATTTGACTTTTGTGGTATTCTAAACTTTCAGCCACAGAAATTGCTTCCTCAAGTTTATTGACCAAATTGCGAATTCTAGTTCGAGTTTCGCTGTCAGTATCTGGTTGCTGGTCGAGCCAATTCATCGCCTCGCGAGTTCCGTCTTGAGAGGCTACAATCAGGGTACCCCAAGCTTTGACATCGGCGTCAGCCGCGTTGACTCTCAAGGCGGCGTCTACGCGGTTCATGATCCGCCCGCCTTCATTTTTGAGGGTGGTGGCAATTTCGTGAGTGTTGCTGGGATCGGCTTCAAATACTTGCAAAGCTTGACTCCAGCGGCCGTCTATCAATTCTGCGAGAACTTGTTGGCTGGGACTGGCCCAAGATGCGATCGCCTGAGCACGAGTAATTTTAGCATGAAATTCGATCGTCTCTAGTTGAGCTTGGGCGACTGCGGGCCAATTCTGACCGGCTTTGGCTTTAGCTGAACGCATGACATTTAATCCGGGAGACCAAAGTCCGCTTTTTGCCAGTCGCAGCCCATTTTTATAAGTCTGGTCATTGAAGGCAAATTCTTCTAAGGAAATCGCGGTTAATTGAACTGGGTTCGGGATAAATTTGCGCGAACCAATTTGATAAATGGTAAATTGCGGTTCTAAACCAATTGTTTGGTCGATCGCCAACTGGGGGTTTTGCCCCTTAACAATTTGCTGCCAATTCGGCGCTTGTCCGGCCGCACTCGCCCAATCCAACAGCGAGATTAAATGATTTTGACTGGGGTTGTAGCGAACGACTTGTCCGTAGGGAATTTTCTTGTCGCCCCGCACGAGTTTACCGCTGACATTAAACCAAATGCCCAATTCGGGGGGCTTGCCGTCAAAGCGGCGCAGTTCTGTTAGCGGTAGCGACTGATTTGAGGCTTGATTGTTGGATCCAGAGTCATCCAAAGAAGCAATGACAAAAGATTCCGCCGGGCCTTCTATATTCACAGAACTTGCTAGCTGAAAATACTGTACGGTATCGGAATCGCGATCGGGAAGTTGCACCCGCTTGTACACGCGAAGTTCGACAATTTGACGGCAAGGATTTTTGCAAACTGTAGAAGCATTAACTGTTCTTTCCACCATCACCGGCAACAGCAAATCGGAAATAGAATTATCTGCGGATTTCTCAACAGGAAGCGGTAGGGGTTCGCCGGTGATGAATCCCAATTTGCGGATGCTGGCTTTGATTTGATCGAGAGTTTGGATGGTATCTCTGCTACCTGTAGGCAGGCGCGACCATCCGGGTACAAACTGAGATATCAATCTGTTCCCGTTGGGATCGACAATTAGCTGGTAACTCAGCCAAGCGCCACCTCCCATCAAAGCTGCACAGCCGCACAAGACGCTGAGGGCTGTCAAATTAGCTACCAGTCTTTTCCAAGGATATCTGACAGGAGTTGGGGAACCAGGTATGGGAAGCTGGGACTCTTGAAGTTTTTTGGCGCGTCGGTTTTGGCGGCGGCGTCTTGTCGGAGAAGGAGTAACTTTGCGATTTTCTGGGGGTTTGGCTCGATTTTTTGAGGAGTTTATTTTGTGTTCCATCGTCGAAATTTTAGAATTTAGATTTTAGAATTTAGAGTTTAAATTTGGAATAGCCGATCGTACTGCCGACCTATGATATCCCAGGTATATTGGCTTTCAACGAGCGATCGGGCCCTCAGAGAGAGTTCCTGTCTTAGCTGATAATTTTCAAACAAACTGGTAATCGCCTCAACATACTCCTGAACTTCGTTTGCCCGCAAGGCCCTTGTCGGGGAAGGCCCGCCACCGACGGTTAAACCCTCCAAACCTCGATCGCTAGCAACTACAGGCGTTCCAGCCGCCATCGCCTCCAAAGTTTTATTTTTAATTCCAAAACCAATCCGCATCGGCACCACACAAACAGCAGCCTGATGCAAATATTCTGCCACCCTTTGCACCCTGCCTACTACTTGAATTCCCGGAAGTTTCCCCAAGGCGAGGACTTCGGGAACTGGCGAGGTGCCGACTAGGGTGAGGGTAGCATCGGGATACCGCTGCTGCAACTTTGGGAGTACCTGCAAACTGAGAAACCTGGCCGCGTCTATATTGGGCAAATTGTTCATGGCGCCTGCAAAGATTAAGGTGTGTCCTCCTGGATCGATCGACCGATAGGGAAATTCTGCCAAATCCACGCCGTTAGGAATCACATCAATGGGAGGGACAAAAAAATCTGCTTTCCCTCCGAGGCTGCCAGAGGACAGCAATTCTAGCAGTTGCTGCTTGTCTGTGGATGTGGTGGCGACAATACGGGAGAATTTGGTACAGTAACGTTTTTCGTAGCGGGCGAGTAGCGGTAAATTTAGTCGATCGCGCAGGGGTTTTTGGGAAGTCCCGGTGGCTAACATTTCCCTGCAAGTTCCCCAAACGGAACTGTGAATATTTGCAACTGTTAGCAGTTTTTGCCGCCATTCTGGACGCACATAAATCTCGTTAACGCTGTGCTCGCAGGTAACAGCATCACATTTGCCTGCTATGACTAAATTGTCTGCCCAATTTTGCATTGCTTGAGAGTAGCTGGAGATTACGTTCGGAGGCGTCCCGGATAACAAAAATTGACTAAATCTGTGGAATTTTCCTATTATTTCGTTCATTTTCTCATCAATCCCCCCCTTGTTAAGGGGGGGAGGAAAGAACCCCCCCTCAGTAGTCTCCTTGTTAAGGGGGGGAGGAAAGAACCCCCCCTCAGTAGTCTCCTGATTGAGTCTTAGCCCCCCCTTAGCAAGGGGGGGTTGGGGGGGTGTCTGCGGGTGGAGGAAAACTGCTAATTGTGTAACTTGTTGCCTCAATGCGTCGATTTGTGAGTCAGTGACATCTGGCGATCGCACAGTACCAAGAATTACATCATGCCGCCGGCTCAAGTATTGCAACAAATTAAATGTCCTTACCTGAGTTCCGCCGCGGCTTGGCGGATAGGGAAAAGTTGAAGAAAGCATCAAAATTCGCATGGGATGTTGAATAAATAAAGTTGCCACTGTCACGATAAAATTGATTGATAAAACCTGTTTAACAATCCTCCCACCTATGGATGAATTATCTGTTAAGGCGCTGCTCGAAGATTTGAAAAAGTCTGACGAAAGCGTGCGCGATCGGGCTACTACAGAACTCTGGCGCACTTGGTTTAACCAGAAGGGTGACTACGGGATGCAAGTTCTCAGGCGATCGCAAGTTTCCCTAGATGCAGGAGATGTTCGGCACGCTTTGGATTTGCTGACAAAACTGATTGCGGAAGCGCCGGATTTTGCTGAAGCTTGGAACCGGCGCGCCGTACTTCACTATACCCAAGGCAATTATCAAAGGTCGATCAAAGACTGCGAAACAGTCCTTCAACTAAATCCGGTGCATTTTGGGGCGTTGCACGGTCTGGGTTTGTGCTACGCTGCCCTGGGAGAATACAGAAGTGCTATTCGAGCTTTTCGTCGCGCTTTGGAAATTCAACCTTTTGCATTGGTGAATCAAAAGTTAATTCTGGAATGTACAGCTCGTTTAAATTAAAAGACATAGGGCATAGGGCATTGGGCATTGGGCATAGGGCATAGGGCATAGGTGGTTTCTTTCCCTGAACTCAATTGCGAATTTTTTTCGCAATCTCAATCCCAAATCTAAAATGGTTTTAATGCCGAAAATTAGTGTTTGCATTCCTACTTGCAATCGAGTGCATTTGCTGGCTAGTGCGATCGCCAGCGTGCTAGATCAAACTTATACAGATTTTGAGTTAATTGTCTGCGATGACGGTTCGACGGACACGACTGCGCTGTTGATGTCGGAATTTGTCGTAGCTTGCGGGGCTCCCAGCCATCGCCCGATTCGCTACATTCGGCACCCGCAGAATATCGGCAAAAGTAATAATATGCGATCGGGCTTTGCGGCGGCTAGGGGCGAATATTTTATCAAGTTTGACGATGACGATCGCCTGAGCGCGCAATTTCTAGAGCGGACATCTGCTATTTTGGATAAAAACCCCAACATAGATTTTGTCAGTACCGACCACTGGGTCATTGATCTCAACAACAACATTGACGAAAACCAGACACAACTGAATTCGCAGCGGTGGGGCCGCACCGAGTTGTCGGCGGGAATTATTGAAGATTTACTCCCTACAGTTTTTCTGAGGCAAAGTTTGCAAATAGGCGCAACTTTGTTTCGGCGCCGCGCGCTGGAAACAGTCGGATTTCTGCGGCCCAATTGGCAAAATTGCGAAGATAACGATTTGTTTGTGAGACTTGCGCTTGCGGGCAAAAAGTGCTATTACTTGCCCGAGCTGTTGATGGAGTATCGATTTCACGCAGGACAGCAAGGATGCGATCGGGCAATTCCCTATTTGAGCGATAAATTGCGCTATTTGACCAGTTACGAATTTGATTCCGAGAAGTTGGAAACAGTCAGGCTCAAGAGGATTGCAGAAACTCAATTAGCGCTTGGTTTGCGGTTAATTGAGGTGGGTGAAACTGCAAAAGGGCGGCGGATGGTGCGAGCTGGGAAGTCGGTTTCTGAGACTAAAATGTGGGCTGCTTTGGGATTGTCGCTGCTGCCAATTGAGTGGCGGGGGAGGGCTTTTGCGGCTGTGCGGGAGTTGTTGAAACGCGAGTTGTGAAGAGAGAAGATTTCGATAGAATACCGGGCGGTTGAAACGGCGGTTGAAACGGCGGTTGAAACGGCGGTTGAAGCGGCGGTTGAAACGGCGGTTGAAGCGGCGGTTGAAGCGGCGGTTGAAACCGCGTCTACACAGACAAAACCTGCCTCCGCAGGTTGAAGAGTGGGTAGTTAAAATCACATTTATGGAGACAAAATCTACCGAAAAAGCGGTTTTAATTCTTGATTTTCTTGAGTCCGCGGAGGCGGACATTGTTTGTGTAGACGCGGTTTCAACCGCCGAGTCTTTTATACTGACATTATACGAATGCGTCTTTCACAATACTCCTGACTCTAATTGGTCTAAATAGATAAATTCAGGAGCTTTAACTCCCGCTTCCTCTCTAATTTTAACCAGTGCAGGCGACTCAAAAAATGCCCTGGCATCTGCTGTTGATGTCCACGCGGAGAAATGAACAATTTTGTTAGGTTCATTCTCATACTTCAAAACCTGATACGAGCGCTCGCCAGCTTCTTTTCGGATATTTGCAGCATTGTCAAATACCTTTTTCCAAGCTGCATAATTTTCGACTTCATGAATAATTAAGACATATTGTATACTAATCAAACCTATTTTCCTCTCAATACACTTGATCGTGACTACCAATATCTACAAACACAGTTTTACCATCTTCCGTAAAGTAGAATAGCACCCTTTCGTCATAATCTACGGTAAAACTCCAAAAATCATTAAGTTTCCCCGACAGTTTGTGAGTTTTCAAAGTCGGATCAAATGGATCTATCGTGAACTGCTCTAATTTTTGCCAAAACCTTGCCTCTAAATCTGCATTGCCTTTAATACGCTTTTTGAAAGCACGTTTAAATGAAGAACTGAAACTGACTTCCATGATTACTCCTCTATCAGTTGTTTCAGTTCATTGATGTTGGCAGAAAATTTCAGCAAACCTTTTTGTTGTTCGACTTGCGCCGACTTAAAATTCTCAGAGATCTCCTCACGGCGTTCTTCACGGAGATATTGTTTCAACAATAGTTGAATTTCTTGCTTCTCATCAGCGGAAAGAATTTTTATAGCTTCAACTACATCACTGAAAGTCATAGTCTAAAAATCCCTATCGTGTTTATTCGATTAATCTAACATGAAAAAAGTAAACGCGGTTTCAACTGCCGAGTCTACTTCATGAACGATCGAGACATCCTGCACAGGCATAAAACCTATTTTCCTCTAATTTCAAACATTCACAGAGCAACCTAAAAACTGCTCGTACCCCTCTTTAAACTTTTGCTTTCCCTGAGTCTCGATGATGCTGCCGTGAGCGACAATCACTCGCTCAAAGTCCCAACCTAAAACCTTCTTAACTGACTCTCTCACTTTTTCTTTATCCTTTGTCGCAATTCGCTCCAGTATCGATGGACTCAAATTTTTATATCCGCCGATCGCTCTGCTCGCAAATTGTGTGATAATTGGGAAGCTCTCATCAAAGTGAAAGGCCGTGTCAGTTAAGATCAGAGTGCGGCTTGCAGCATGAAAAAATACACATTCATTGAGTGAATCAAAACCGCTTAAACTAAGGGTTCTGAATCCATCAAAAAATACATATTCTAGCCCCTTCCATAAACTATTTGCTTCACCTTGGATGGTTCGATCGATCGCCAAATCTGGTTTTTTAGTTTCCAAACCCGGTGCAGCCCAGAATTTCGCGTTTGGGTAGAGCTTTTTGAAATTGGCTGCAAACAAATAGTGATACAGATTGGGCGCTATGATGTGGCTAACGGTTCCCAGTTCGCTAAGCTGACTGACGATTGTATTATTGACTTGAATCGGAGAAATAACGACTAACTCGCGATTGGCAAGCCGAATTACTGTCATTCTCGTGCCAACGCTGAGTCCAAAGTACCGTAACGGTTGTTCGGCAACCCAAATATCTCGATCGATTTCTCTGAGCATCTCAAAACTTCAGCAGCTTGCGAAACAGAGTCAATTGTAGCGCTTTTTGACATCGCACCCTCAACGATCGCGATCGCGCTTTCCACTAAAGTAGTACACAGTGCCCGATCGCAGTTTTTCCTAAATATCGTGTTTATATTGTCTGAAATTCCGACTGTATGGTTGCAAATTTCCCTCGTGGGAGCCTGGTTGGGCGTAATTTTGCTGGTGGCTGAAGGGTTAAATCGCTTTACTGCTGTCGGTGCCGAGGTATCGCGCAAGGTGGTTCACATCGGTACTGGAAACGTGATTTTGCTGGCTTGGTGGCTGGAAATACCCGGCTGGGTCGGGATTTCGGCGGGTTTTTTGGCTGGTGCGATCGCCCTAATTTCCTACCAAGTTCCGATTTTGCCAAGTCTGAACACTATCCACCGCAAGAGTTTCGGGACTTTTTTCTATGCTGTGAGCATCAGCGTTCTCGTCGCTTGGTTTTGGCCGCTACAACATCAAGAATACGCTGCTTTGGGCATTTTAGTGATGGCTTGGGGGGACGGATTGGCCGCTGTTATTGGGCAGAAATACGGCAAACATCTTTATCGAGTTTGGGGAATGCAGAAGAGTTGGGAAGGTTCTGCAACTATGTATTTGGTGAGTTTTGCTGTTAGCAGTTTGATTTTGCTGGCTGTGCAAGGTAATATTTGGCAAACTTGGGCTGTGTCGGCTGTTGTAGCTTTGGTTGCTGCTACTTTGGAGTCGGTGTCTAAGTTGGGAATTGACAATTTGACTGTGCCAATCGGCAGCGGGGCGATCGCCTTTTTGCTCAATCAATTTTGGGTAATTGGTTCGTAGTGAGGGGTGCATCTCAGTTTTGCAAGAAGCATTTTTTATGGTAGTGCGAGCGTCCCCGCTCGCGTGCTTGTACAAGCACGCGAGCGGGGACGCTCGCACTGTAAATGCAGTCCTCATAAAACTCAAAACATCAACGTCATCACTATAGCAATCCTAAATCATTTGCATAATTCTTGTAGGGTTCTTGGCTCCGTGGTTGCCCGATAGATGCAGGGCGGTTTTATTGTCGTCATACAAATTAGGTACGTAGTTGCGCTTGAGCGCTCTTTCCTAATATTATAATAAAGAGCGCTCAAGCGCAACTACGTACCTTAAAACCCCAGCTAAACTTTGTTTAGCTGGGGGAAATTGAAGATATTTCAAAGTAGTTGAAAAACTTGCCGTTATTGTGTGAGACGAATGTCTTTGCCTACCTCACTAGAAATACTCCGATCGCCTTTTCATCTGTCCCATTTAGAGCCTTTGGGTGGCGTACCTTCAAAAGGCTGAACGCCAGTAGCCGGATAATCGTCATCGCTCCGTCTAAAAATCCTCGATGCAGCTTCCGAAACGTAACGCATTGCGCCTACCACAGATTTAGAAAGATTCATAAGAACCGCCTCTCTTTTCTGGCTGTTGATACTTTATAGATTAGTCTGAGTTTCTGCCCTGCGATCGCTTTAGCAATATTTGTTTGAATTACTTATTAGTCTGCAACATCGAAGCAAACTGAAGCTTTTAGCAATTCAGTGTTTTGGTCGATCGCCCCAATCTCCTCATATATATTATTTCGCGATCGATTTGCTGAGATTGCTAAACTCGAAATTTTTAGCGATTCTACCATAATTATTTTGTACGAACCTACACAAAAACCGCTAATACAGGGAATAAATCGCAAAATATTCCGACTCTCTCTGAAATCTTAATCAAACTTTTACAAAAAGATATGGTGTTTGTCACTATAATTAAAGAAACAAAGTTTGTCCGGGGTTTTTTGATGAAAACTGCGACAGAAAGCCTGCACCTCACAGGTTTTGAGGAAATCTTAGAAGATCGGGAATTGACGGTTTCTCCAGCAGATTACAGCCTGTTGACGGATCTCTACCAGCTAACGATGGCGGCTTGTTACGTCGGGGAAGGCCTCGACGATCGCCCTGCGAGTTTTGAATTGTTCGCGCGCAGGCTACCAGATGGTTTTGGTTATGCGATCGCCATGGGTTTGGCTCAGGCGATCGACTATCTAGAAAAATTGCGGTTCTCAGAGGCGCAAATTCAGGCTTTACAGTCCACCGGAATTTTTGCCGGGGCCCCCGAGCGATTTTGGGATCTACTCGCTTGGGCCCGCTTTACTGGCGATGTGTGGGCGGTACCCGAGGGGACGGCGGTATTTGCTAACGAGCCTCTCTTGCGGATCGAGGCTGCTCTGTGGCAGGCTCAGTTAGTTGAAACTTATTTGTTGAATGCAATCAATTATCAAACTTTAATTGCGACGCGGGCTGCGCGGCTGCGGGATGTGGCTGGCCCGGAGGCTAAGTTGTTGGAATTCGGGACGCGCAGGGCTTTTGGGCCTCAAGCTGCTGTCTGGGCTGCTAGGGCTGCTCTGGCTACTGGGATCGATGGTACTTCTAATGTTTTGGCTGCTTTGAAATTGGGCCGCAAACCTGTCGGTACGATCGCCCATGCTTTAGTAATGGCTGTGTCGGCTCTCGAAGGCAGCGAAGATGAGGCGTTTGCAGCTTTTCACCGCTATTTTCCGGGGGCGCCACTGTTGATCGATACTTACGATACTGTGGCTGCGGCGCGGATGTTGGCCGATCGAGTAAACAGCGGTGAAATGCCCTTGCAAGGGGTGCGGCTGGATTCGGGGGATTTGGTAAAATTGTCTCGGGAAGTGCGATCGATCCTTCCGGGCGTGCCAATTATTGCTAGCGGCGATTTAGACGAATACGAAATTGCCAGATTAAAAAGTGCGGGTGCTTGCATTGACGGTTACGGTTTGGGAACAAAGTTGGTCAGCGGTTCGCCTGTCAACGGTGTTTATAAGTTGGTGGAAATTGACGGGATTCCGGTGATGAAAGAAGCCAGCGGCAAGCTAACATATCCAGGAAAAAAGCAAATTTTTAGAACCATGAAAGATGGAGAAATTATCGGAGATTGTTTGGGACTCACAGCGGACAATATTCACAATTCGGATGATCATTTACCATTAATGCAATTGGTTGTCAAGGATGGCAAACGATTGCACGAACCCGAGAGTTTGGAGGATATCGCCAAACGAACTGCTGCTTCTGTCGCCAGTCTCCCGGCAGAAACTCGCCAATTAAATAACCCGATTTCGCCACCGATGGAAATTTCTACAGATTTGCAGACTCTCACTCAAAAAACGAAAAAGAGTCATTAGTTATTTGTGTCAACGTCAGACTAAAACTTATGAAATATCTCGCTTATAGCATCGATCAGGTACGTTGTTGGGCTTTAGCCCTCTTTATAGATATAGATAAAGAGGGCTAAAGCCCAACAACGTACCTATTTCCCCATTACCCATTCCCAATTCCCTATGCAAAGAATTGCCTTGTTTGGAACCAGTGCCGATCCACCTACTGCGGGACACAAAACAATCTTGAATTGGCTTGCTCAGCATTTTGATTGGGTAGCAGTTTGGGCGTCGGACAATCCTTTCAAGTCGCACCAAACATCCCTAGAACATCGATCGGCAATGCTGCTGTTAATGATTCAAGAAATTAATTCGCCCAGACACAACCTTTGCTTGCATCCAGAACTCAGCAGTCCGAGGACGCTAGAAACCGTGGAACAAGCAAGATTGCAGTGGCAGGATGCAGAGTTGACGATGGTAATAGGCTCGGATTTGGTGGGACAACTGCCTCGCTGGTACAAATTTGAACAGTTGTTAAAAGAAGTAGAGTTACTGATAGTACCGCGGCCTGGTTATCCGTCAGAACAGTTAGATTTGTGGCAGTTGAAGCGCATGGGTGCAGAAGTGGCGATCGCATCTTTGAACGCTCCCGATGTTTCTTCAACTTCCTATCGGGAAACAGGAGACACGGAAGCCCTAACTCCGACTATCGAAGATTACATTAATCGGGAGCATTTGTACGCATGGCACGAGGCACAAAAAAGAGCGAAGGTTGCTCATTAGCTGACTTTAAAGTAGGAGTAGATAATGTAATTTTCTCCGTCGATACGGTGCAGAACCGCTTGTTGGTGCTGTTGCTAATGCGGCAAGACGAACCGTTTATCGATTCTTGGAGTCTTCCCGGTACTTTGGTGCGCCACGGAGAGTCTCTGGAAAATGCAGCTTACCGGATTTTGTCGGAAAAAATTCGGGTGGAAAATTTGTATCTGGAGCAACTGTATACTTTTGGAGAACCCGGACGCGATCCGAGAGAATTCACCAGGGGCGATCGCTATCTTTCGGTGAGTTACTTTGCTTTGGTGCGGTTTGAAGAAGCTGAATTGATTGCTGGAAGTGTAGTTGCAGGTGTCGGGCACCGCGTCGGCGGCATTGCTTGGTATCCCGTCCAACAAGTTCCGAAGCTAGCCTTCGATCACAATCAAATTCTCGAATACGGATACCGGCGACTCCGCAACAAACTTGAATACAGTCCCGTAGCTTTTGAAGTTTTGCCAGAGCTTTTTACTTTGAGCGATCTGTATCAATTGTATACTACTATTTTGGGGGAAAATTTTTCTGATTATTCTAATTTTAGAGCTCGATTGTTGAAATTGGGCTTTTTGTGCGATACCCGTGTTAAGGTTTCGCGAGGTGCAGGGCGTCCTGCTAGTTTGTACCGCTTTGATGCTGCCGCTTTTGCTCCTTTCAAAAATAAGCCCCTAGTGTTTATATAGCTGTTCCTTGGATGACCTCGCCTAAAAATAGCCGCCACCGACGCTTGCTGAGAGTCGATCGCCAAATTTTAGACTAAGGTTAAATCTCTCAGATTAATCCGTGGAGTCAATCTAAGATCTAAAATCTAAAATCTAAAATCGACTGACATTACGAGTTCAATTGAGTAATATGAGAAAACAATCTATTAAGGAGTGCAGCAGATGAAAGACCCAGATCAATGTGCTAATATTCATGAAGTTCGCGAGGAAATTGATATCATCGATCGAGAAGTGATCGATGCTTTGAGCAAGAGATTTCAATACGTCATTGCAGCAGCCAGGTTCAAAACGAGTGAAGCGAGCGTTAGAGCGCCCGATCGCTTTCAGGCTATGTTACAACAGCGACGCGAGTGGGCTTTGGAATCGGGTTTGAATCCTGATGTGGTAGAAAAACTCTACCGGGATTTGGTCAATCATTTTATTGAGGAAGAATTGAAGCGTTACAAATCTGATTCAGTTGACAGTTGACAGTTGACAGTTGACAACGACCTCTACCTAGAAGGAAGTGGATTGAAGTAATGAATCGTCTGATTTAACTTTCTCCTTAAAAGGGAGAGGCTTTCAACCAATTCTTTCTGGTAATGTTTCCCTACATTCAAGTCTAAGACTATAGGAAATTGAGTCCGCGCGAGCGGACTGCTAGCAAGATTTATTAGGTGACTTGGTAATATGAAAATTGCGATCGCACAACTCAACCCTACTATTGGTGATATCTGTGGCAACTCCAACCTAATTCTGGAGGCAGCGAAACAAGCGCAGATTGAGGGCGCAAACTTATTACTAACGCCAGAACTTTCCCTGCTGGGTTATCCGCCCCGCGATTTGTTGATGAACCCGAGTTTCATTGCAATTGCCACCGCACATTTGGAACAACTGGCGCAAGCTTTGCCACCGGAGTTAGCAGTCATTGTCGGCACTGCCGTACCTAATGCTGATGCTGTGAAACTAGGCGAGAAGTTATTATTCAACAGTGCTGTTTTGTTGCAAAATGGCGCAGTGCAACAAGTTTTTCATAAACGCTTGTTGCCTACCTATGATGTATTTGATGAAGATAGATATTTTGAACCTGGACAAAACAGTAATTATTTCACTATTGGCGAAGTCAAAATTGGTGTGACAATTTGTGAGGATTTGTGGAACAATGAGGAGTTTTGGGGTAAACGCAGTTACGCGGGCGATCCTATTTCCGATTTGACAAAATTGGGCGTGGATTTAGTGGTAAATTTGTCGGCATCGCCTTATTCTGTTGGCAAGCGGGGAGTGCGATCGGCTATGTTGCAGCACAGCGCCATCCGCTCAGGGATACCGATTATTTACGCTAATCAGGTAGGGGGAAATGATGATATTATTTTTGATGGCAGCAGTTTTGCGGTGAATCGTCAGGGGAATTTGATTCGGGTATTGGCTTCTTTTGAAACGGATTTTGCTGTGCTGGAATATGACGAAAACAAACAAGATTTGATGGGGGGTGGGAACGGGCAAGATGCCCGTTCCACAACTGATTTGGGATTAGGTGAAGGACAAAAACTAGGTTTAATTGGCAGTGGCGGGAACAGGCAAGATGCCCGTTCCACAACAGATTTAAGTTCTACAACAGATTTAAGTTTTGAACCGCCATTCGGGGATGCGGAAATTTGGGCGGCTTTGGTTTTGGGAGTCCGAGATTATGTTCGCAAATGCGGTTTTTCTAAGGTTGTACTTGGTTTGAGTGGCGGGATAGATTCGGCTTTGGTGGCGGCGATCGCCAGTTGCGCGATCGGGCCCGAAAATGTGTTAGGGGTGCTGATGCCTTCTCCTTACAGTTCGGATCATTCGGTTAATGATGCTTTGGAGTTAGCCCGAAATCTCGGAATTGCGATCGAAATGTTGCCGATCGGCGATTTGATGAAAACTTACGATCGCACTCTCGGCGATTTGTTTCTCAATACCACTTTCGGAATTGCCGAGGAAAATATCCAATCGCGCATTCGCGGCAATCTGTTGATGGCGATTTCTAATAAATTCGGACATTTGCTGCTTTCCACGGGCAATAAGTCGGAAATGTCGGTGGGTTATTGCACTCTCTACGGCGATATGAATGGCGGATTGGCAGTCATTTCCGATGTGCCGAAAACTCGCGTTTATTCGCTTTGTCGGTGGCTGAATGCGGGGGGATATGTAGGGGCTGTACTCTCGTCCCCTGACAGCGCAATCATTCCAGTTAATATTATTAATAAAGCGCCTAGTGCTGAACTGAAACCGGGGCAAGTTGACCAAGATTCTTTGCCTGCTTATGATGTTTTGGATGACATCTTGCAGCGGTTGATAGAACATCACGAATCAGTCCAACAAATTATCGCGGCAGGACACGATGAAGCCGTGGTTAAGCGTGTAGTAAAATTAGTCAGGCAATCGGAGTTTAAACGGCGACAAGCAGCCCCGGGTTTGAAAATTAGCGATCGAGCTTTTGGTACCGGTTGGCGGATGCCGATCGCCAAATCTTCCTCTTATGAAACGCATCATTAAACGCAAAATGGTTAACATCGGCGGTACTTTCGGCTTCGATTTTCTTCTGGGAACTCCCGGAAGCGATACTATGAGAGGATTTGCGGGGAATGACACTATCCAAGGTTTGGCAGGGAATGACCTGATTTTTGGCGATCGCGACAATGACTCGATCGCCGGAAACGAAGGTGCCGATACCCTGTTTGGAGGTCAGGGAAGCGATACAATCTATGGAGGACAAGGTGAAGATGCGATTAATGGCGATCGGGGGAACGATTTACTAATCGGCGGCGAAGGCAAAGATATCTTGACAGGAGGCGCGGGCGATGATTTATTTGTGCTAGAAAACACATCCCCTGCATCTACTGTCACCCAAGCCGATGTTATTACAGATTTTGGCAGCGGCAATGATAAAATTGTCTTGACAGAAGGCATCAAGTTTAGCGATTTGAATATTTCTATTTCTGAGAACCAAACTGTGATGCAAAATAAAAATTCTGGTAACTATTTAGGAGTAGTTTCAGGAAGATTTAATTTGACTGAATCAAACTTTATCTCAATGTTTGGTGGGATGGATATGGCTCAACTTTTGCCAGTTTCAGTGAATGCGATTTTGGGCGATCGGGCGATCGGGCTGGAAGTGGCAAAAACTCCCCAAGAACAAGCAATTGGCTTAATGTTTCGCACAGAATTGCCCGATGACAGGGGAATGCTTTTCGCGATCGCCCCCCCGCGCAATGTGCGTTTCTGGATGAGAAACGTGCAAATCGAGCTCGATATGATTTTTCTGCGCGAAGGGGTAGTGCAGGCGATAATTCCCAACGTACCGCCCTGTTTGAGCGACACCTGCCCCAACTACGGCCCCGATGTTCCCGTTGACGGAGTGATCGAGCTCAAAGGCGGTAGGGCGGCCCAGTTGGGACTCAAAGTGGGCGATCGAATTCCAAATTTGCCCTAAAAGGTATAGCCCTTCTCAGATAGGTTCGCGGACGTTGTTGGGCTTGGGCTCTCTTTGTTTAAGCGGTTATATAAGCTGTCAGTCATACCTCATCTTTCTGATAAATGCTATATATGATATCATGTCTGTTTGATTCGGAATTGTATGATGTTAAATTTTGTAGGGGCGGGTTCACCAACAATAATTGCCCATAATCTACAATCTCATAAACCCGCCCCCGCCCATGCTATCGGACATGATATGATTCTGTAAAAACATTCAACATTTTTGCATCCAATGAATCCTATTGAATTAACAATAATCCCGCATCAAACTCAAGACGGTTTAGCCTACCAACATTTACGCTTACGAATTACCACTCAAGACGGTATTATTATACCAGATGATTTACAAGGTTTGAAAATCCCTCAAAATGTTCAATTCAGCCAAGGAATTGTCATTGAAGGTAGAGGAGCAATTTGGCTGTACGGGTATTTAGTGCACGAATGCCATCCTGCTGCTTGGGTTGGATGTTATGATCCGCGACTAGAAGGCGCCGTGGTAGTAGCAACTCATAAGCACGAAGTATCAGTGGGACAAATAATCAAATTGAACTTACCAACTTAGTAATTTGGTTCGTAGTGAGGACTTCAGTCCGCATCCATAGAAGGACTAAAGTCCTCACTACAAACAAATTGTACAACGTTATTCGATAAAACTTTTCAAAATACCGATAATTTTGCCAGGATTGCCCACAAAATACTCATTGATATCGATCGATATAGTTTGTTCTTCTAGCTGCATAAATTTCCAGAGACTTCCCGTTGTCACAACTCCGTAAACCTTCTTAATTTCATTGCCTGTTTGTTGGTTAAACAATTGAGCTGCGATCGTTTCAGCCATACATTGAGCCAAACCAGATTCTATATTATCATTTTTGGCTTCGACTAAAGCAATAACCGGCGCTTCGATAATTAACTGTTCCGGCGATTTGCTAATCAGGAAATCGCAAAATCCGTTTAAACCTCTCAGGCTATCTACCGTAAAATCTTTACCGGAAAATAAAGCTATTCGATTGTCAAATTGTTTTCTGAGTTCAATCAAAATTGGCGCTACAGCGGTTCTCAGAAAGATGAGGTACGTTGTTGGGCTTCAGCCCTCTTAATTTAAGGGTTATATAAGCTGTCAGTCATACCTCATCTTTTTGAGAAAGGCTATACAATCATTTCCGATCGAGATTTGTCCGAGTTAATTGCCAGAGCTAACGGAATATTGTACTCTAGGGTTTCTGATAAAAACTGGCTGTAGGTAGCTTCTGGAATCTCTGCAAACAGTCCGAATTGTTCCGAGAGAGTTATTCCAAATTCTGATTTGATTTGTTCGAGCCTAAATTGGCTGTAGGGCATTTAAAAGACCCTCTAATAAAATAGAGTGGTAAAATTATATTTTATCACGCGATCGCCCAAAAAACCTTTAATTTTAATTAATATTTATCCTTTCACTTTCACAGGCAAAACGATCGCAAACTCAGTGCCAACTCCAGACTGCGACTTCGTCTCGATAGTGCCGCCATGTTTTTCTACCACAATCTGATGGGCAATTGCCAACCCCAATCCCGTTCCTTTCCCGACAGCTTTTGTCGTGAACAAATGGTCGAATATCTGTTTTTTTACTTCTTCTGGCATCCCGGTTCCGTTATCAGCAATTTGAATTATAATATAATCTTCCCCAATTAAATTAGTGCAAATCGTGATGCGGTTGGGATTGACAGCAATTTCGTGAAAAGTGCGTCCAATATTTAACTCTTCTAAGGCATCGATCGCATTGGCAAGTAAGTTCATAAAAACTTGATTTAATTGACCGGGAAAACATTCAATTTTAGGGATATTACCGTATTTAGCTATCACTTCAATCTGCGGGCGATTTTCGTTAGCTTTTAGACGGTGTTTCAAAATCAAAATAGCGCTATCAATGCCGTCGTGAATATTAAAAGGAACTTTGTAGTCTTTATCGCCTCGGGAGAATGTACGCAAACTGGTGCTGATGCTGGAAATGCGATCGCACCCGACTTGCATGGAATTAATCATCTTCGGTAAATCTTCCAAGAGATAATCGATATCTATCTCTTCGGCATGGTTCGCAATTTCCGATTTGGGTGCATCAGAGCGATACAATTCTAAGTGTTCTATTACATCCCCGAAACTTCTTTTAGCTTCACTTAAATTGCCCGAAATAAACCCAATCGGATTGTTAATTTCGTGGGCGACTCCGGCAACTAAATTACCTAAAGCCGACATTTTCTCATTTTGTACGAGTTGCAGTTGCGTTTGTTGTAAGTCTTTTAAAGTTTGTTCGAGGCGCTGATTTTGCTCTTGCAAAAGTTCCTGTGCTCGCTTACGCTCGGTGGCATCAACACCCAAACCAATAATCCCGATCCTCTCGCCATCGGATTTTTTTAACTGCACTTTTGTGACTTCTAAATAGTGCAGTTTGCCGTCCACAAACATTAGAGTTTCGTTGGAGTAATGGGGCGAATCTTGGGCAAGACAGGCTGCATCTGAAACCAGGCAATTCGCTGCATTTTCTCCTAGTATATCTTTGTAATGTTCGACAGCTAGTAAAGCGGAGAGAGGCACACCGATATCTTGACAAAAAGTGTTGTTGAAAAAGTGTACTTTTCCATGAGGATTAACCATCCAAATCCAAATCGGAGCGACATCAAGAATCGCTTGCAGCATTTGTTTTTGCTCGGCAAGCTGAACTTCTGTTCGGCTGACTTTTGTTAGCATTCGCTCTAATTTTTGGCTGTAATCCTGAGAATTTTTATATAGCAGAGCATTTGACAAACTGATGGCTGCTTGAGAACACAGGAGATTGAGATATTGCAGCCGATCGCGCGTAAAAACTCTTGCAGTTAACAGATTCTCTAGATACAAAATGCCGACTAACTTGTCTCGATCGAGAATCGGCAAACACGACAGGCTCTGCGGTTGGTATTTGAGGATGTAGGAGTCGGACTCCCAATCACATTGTTGAGGAATGTCCCGCAAAATCACAGGTTTTAACAATTCTTTAACGCAATCAACAATGTTTAGGGGCAGGATATCGCTGTTTTTATCGAGTGTTGCGGATGATAAGTCGATCGCCCGATCGACACCCAAATTGTCGATCGCTCTTGCAGCAGCAATTTCCCATTGATTGCCGTTTTGCAAAATCAGCACTCCTTTGTCAACGCCTGTATTTCTCATCGCCAGTTGTATCAGTTTGGCAATTAGTTGATCGAGATCTCTTTCACTAGAAAGCGCTTGACAAGCTTTTAGCAGAGTTGAAAAATTCCCAAAATCTGAGACTGTCGCCGACACAGACGGATTCATCAATGAAGGTACAGATTGATTTTGTTTGACAGGTATCGCGAAGGTTGCTAATGAATCTGTAGCGAGTTTAGCAGGCTGCAAAATCGCTGACAACAATTGAGGATAGCATTTTTCTAATTCATCAATTTTGGCTCTATCTCCCCAGCGCAGATAGCAATCATAGGTGTCTATCATGTAGACTGTAGCAATTTTTTCTCTTCCCAATGACAGGTAAAACTTAGCAGCGAGTTCGCAAGCAAGAGCTTCTTCATTCAAAAAATCGTTAGCTTTAGCTCCGGCAATAGCTCGATCGTAAAGTTCCATTGCTTCTGTAGTCTTCCCAAAAACGCGAAGCCATTCTGCTTCAACCAGATCTAATTTGTGCTGGTGACTATTCGGGTTACGCTGCGCGAATTCTTTGAGGTTTTTTTGAATTACAAAAACACGTTTTAGGATTTGTTTTCGCTTTGTCGGTGCGGCATCTTCATAGATTGCTAAATTTGCCAGCGCATCGTAAAATTCGTGCATCATAGTTACTAGCATTACAACACAACTTTCCCATGAATCTTGTTGGTATCTCCCTGTCTAACTACTTCGGATTGCGGCTGGAATTTATTGCCTATCCGGCGTCTATTTGTGCTAAGATTTATCCCATTTTATCTGGCAGGTTACTATAAATAAAACTTCCCAGATAGGAATCTTTCATATATTTTAAAATAACTGACCTCCTTTCGATTTCGTCCTGGAATATCTGTTTGCTTGATGACTATTTCGAGCGATGCAATTAACTGTCACGCGATGCAACTCGACGATCGCATTCTGGCACAACCGCCTCGCAGAAGTCCACAACAAATCGGTAACTGCGGGCGTAGGTTTTTATACTGCGGGCAGGAATTGCGCCCGGAATATCTAGATTTTTGGTCGTTTCGCGCCGATCGGGAAACTACAAGAGTTTGCTACAGGCGGGTTAGCGGTTTCAATCGCCCACAGCCCCGAAAGCGGTTCGATAAATCGGTGTAAAATTCGCGATCGGGCGATCTCCAGGCATTACCGCAGTCAAATGTACTGCATCTATTGTTGCATCCATATTGGCTGACCCCAAGCCAGGAATTAAGTTGAAAATAGTTAGTGTATCTATCTTAGGGCATAAACAGCATAATTTTCGAGCTTTCGAGCTAAAATTCTACTGATCTACTACGGAATAGTATTTTATACTGGGACGATCGGGATTAGAGTTAATTACTTACGTATAAGTTTCTGCGGTTAATATTAAATGCCTTATATGAACGCAAAACACTGGTGTCTTGCGTATTAATGCGCCAATGCAGTGTGCCTAAAAATACTTGTTAATGTTCAGTAAATCTAATATATGAGAATTGGAAATTGGGCATTGGGCATCGGCCAAAGAGGGCATCGGGAATTGGTTGTTATTAATTATCACCAACAACTCACAACTGACAACCAACAAATAACAACCAACAAATAACAACTGACAACTGACTACTAAGAGGGCGGGCACGGGGGCACCGCCCCTACTAACTACTAACTACTGACTACTGACTACTGACTACTGACTACTGACTACTGACTACTTTCGCCCGAGCAACAAATAAGTCATCATTTCTCCTTTACCTTTAATTTCAACAGCACCGCGCATTTTAAAGGAAAAATTATCTTTCAAACGCTCATAAACCGCAGCAGTCACCTGAATTTCTCCCGGAATACCGTTTGATTCCATCCGGTGAGCAACATTCACTGTATCCCCCCACAAATCGTAACTAAATTTAGTTAAACCAATGACTCCCGCCACCACCCCACCAATATTTATCCCAATGCGGAGACTAAAAGTTTGATTGTGTTTGAGATTGAAGCTAGCGAGAGCAGCTTGCATATCGAGTGCCATTTGGGCGATCGCCTCTGCGTGATTTTCTTGCGGTTGGGGCAAACCGCCGACTACCATGTAAGCATCACCAATAGTTTTGATTTTCTCTAAACCGTGCTCTAACGATAACCGATCGAATTGACTAAAAATTTGATTGAGAACTTTCACCGTTTCTGCCGCACTTTTTTGAGATGCAAAATTTGTAAATCCCACCAAATCAGCGAATAAAACGCTGACATCCGAAAAGCTGTCAGCAATTATGCTTTGTCCTTCCTGCAAGCGATCGGCAATCGGTTTAGGCAAAATATTTAAGAGCAATTCTTCAATTTCTTCTTTCTGAAATTTGGTTGTTTCCAAGAGCAACCGCGTTTCAATTTCTGCCTCTTCCCGAGAAGCAATTTCCCGCTGCAACATCTGATTTTTATGCGTAAGTTGCAGTTCTAATTCCCGCAGCCGCAATTGATTTTCAACCCTAGCTAGCACTTCTACTGCTTCAAAAGGTTTAATAATGTAATCCACCCCGCCAATATTAAAGGCTTTCACCTTATGAGAAACTTCTACCAAAGCACTCAGAAAAATAATGGGAATGCCGCGAGTGCGATCGCTAGCTTTCAAGCGACTGCAAACTTCATAGCCATCGATCCCAGGCATCATAATATCTAGCAAAATTAAGTCAGGTTGAGTCAACTCCACAGCTTCGAGTCCCCGTTGGCCGCTAGATGCAAGTCGTACTTCATAGCCTTTTTTCGACAAGATTCGCTCCAGTAAACTTAAATTGTTAAGAGTGTCGTCAATAATTAAAATACTGCCCCTGAATTTTTCAAAAGATAGTTGATTCATCAGCTTGCTAGGAAGTTAGTTAAACTTATAGCCTTTCTCAGAAAGATGAGGTACTCATGGGCATCGGGGATAGGGCATCGGGCATCGGGCATACCTCACTTTTTTGAGAACCGCTATAAGATTGGTTTAAATTCAAAACTTACGCACGGTGCATCGAAATCTTTTTTTTCATGAAACTACTTGTTGAAGCAGGGAGAAAGAGCGATTGGCCCTATTTTTGATGTACGAATGCCTCCTTGACTCAAATGTATACTAATTTGTCAGGCACAACAAAAGCTTTGCCAAAAACTTCATGTTGTGGGTAAATTCGATCGCCCTCCATGTAGATTGATTGACTGGTAAGTTGATTGACTGCTTGGTACCCGTTTTGAAAACAAACATATCGCACTATTCCCACCGCTGTTGCAATTTACACTACACTCATGGACTTACTGGCACAGTTGGCGGGGCTAATTTTCCCGAAATTCTTAGTATAGCTGGATTTAAAAGTACGATCGACATGGCGGGCGATCGAGAAATGGGCGTGATTTTTTCGTCATATCATCCCTGAGTCTCTGGTGCCACATTTTATTAAGAAATAATACAATAATTTTACACATGGGGAAACTCGGGAAGGGAGCAAGTCAAACCATGCGATTAGCGATCGGATCGAGTACAATTTTGATAAGATTTAAGATTCAGAAAAAATTTGCTATTGTCCGTCGGGGTAACAACAATGAGCGATCGACCAATCATTCTCGGTATTGTCGGAGACAGCGCAGCAGGCAAAACCACCCTGACGCGGGGAATTGCCCAAGTATTGGGGCCAGAAAATGTCACTGTGATTTGCACAGACGACTATCATAGGTATGACAGACAGCAGCGCGCCGAAATCGGGCTCACAGCACTGCATCCCGACTGCAATTACCTCGACATCATGCAGCAGCACCTCAGCCTGCTGCGTACAGGTCAAGCAATTCTCAAACCCATATACAACCACCACTCAGGTACATTCGATCCCCCGGAATACATCAAGCCAGAAAAATTTGTAATAGTTGAAGGTTTGCTGGGTTACTCAACCCGAACCATCCGCGATTCTTACGATGTCAAAGTGTATCTTGCTCCCCCAGAAGAGTTGCGAACTCAGTGGAAAGTTAAGCGCGATATTATGAAGCGCGGTTATACTGAAGAACAGGTACTTGCAGAAATAGAAAAGCGGGAACCGGATTCAGAAAATTATATTCGCCCCCAGCGCAAATTTGCCGATGTTGTAGTTAGTTTTTACCCGCCAGAAGCCGACAAAGAATCAAATTTGAGCGTGCGTTTAGTCCTGAGACCAACAATTCCTCACCCTGATTTTACTGAGATTTTAGCTCAAGGCAGCGATAGTTTTAAACCGGCCATTCGTTTGGGACTCGATCGCGATATGGGGAAACCAGTAGATGTTTTAGAAGTAGACTCCCACGCTACGAGCGAACAAGTAAACGAACTGGAAAAGATTTTGTGCAACGAAATGCCCCACCTGCGGGGATTTTGCAGTGCCCAAGGCAACCCGGAAATTGGCAAACTAATCGGCACAACTGGCGAAGTTTTGCAAAGTTACCCGCTAGCTTTGACGCAGTTGCTAGTTGCATATCACATGATGAAAGCAATTCATGTGTATTAGTTAGTTGTTAGTTGTTAGTTGGCAGTTGGCAGTTGGCAGTTGGCAGTTGGCAGTTGGCAGTTGGCAGTTGGCAGTTGGCAGTTGGCAGTTGTTAGTTATTATTGCCATAACCAATAACCAATAACCAATAACCAATAACCAATAACCAATAACCAATAACTAATGTGAGGGCAAAGTCTGATTAACTGTCGCCAATTGCTGAACTTGCAGCGATACTGGCAACTGACTTTGAGGTGCGGGAACCATTTCGCCTCGGAAGTCGAGGAGAGTGACGAGCAGCAGGTAGGCAACTGCTAGGATTACAGAAATGACGCCGGTGATAATAGCAATAATTTTTGAACGTTCCATATTCAGAATATTTTAAGTGCAGCTAATCTTAGTTTAACATTAAATGGAGCAATTATTAAGGGACTTATGCAATACAATATAATCAGGTGCTACTTATTTTTATGACGAAAATGGAACCTGTTATAGATGCGCCAACTTCCACCCAGATGCCAGGGGCTACCCCAGTGGTGCAAACATTCGATCTGGGGAAGTTCTACCGTACTGGCTTCTGGATGAACGAAAAGATTGAATCGCTCAAAAATTGCACTCTGACTGTCTCTGAGGGGGAAACTTTCGGGCTGTTAGGGCAGAATGGAGCGGGGAAAACTACGCTGCTGAAGACTTTGCTGGGGATAGTGCGGCCGACTTCTGGCAGGGCGCTGTTGTTGGGGAAGCCTTTGGGCGATCGCACTGTGAAGCAACGAGTCGGCTATTTGCCAGAAAATCCCTATTTTTACGATTATCTCACGGGCTGGGAATTTTTGCAATTTGCGGCGGGCTTATTTCAAATCCCCCCCTCGATTCAGCGGCAGCGAATTCCGCATTTACTAGATTTAGTTGGGCTAGCTCAATCGGCGGCAATTAAAAAACAGTTGCGCCAGTATTCTAAGGGAATGCTGCAACGGATCGGCATGGCTCAAGCTTTGATTAACAATCCCGATGTAGTATTTTTGGACGAACCGATGTCTGGTTTAGATCCGATGGGGCGCTATCAGATGCGGGAGATAATTTTATCGCTGAAAAATCAAGGGAAAACGATTTTTTTTAATTCGCACGTACTCTCGGATGTGGAGAAGATTTGCGATCGGGTGGCAATTTTGGCTCGCGGTGAGTTAATCTGTGTTGGTGCGATCGATGAACTTTTGGGTAATACTAAAACTTACCGAGTTCAAGGTAAGGGTGGCCATTTGAATATTCTGCAAAAATGGATACCGGATATGGAAGTTGATAATGATTTATGGTACGGTCATTTGCAGGGACATCCGAAGGACTTTATTGCTAATTTGAGCGTGATGGGAGGGCAGCTAATTGGGATGAATTTGGCTAAGCCTTCTTTGGAAGAGTTTTTTATTCAGCAACTGCAAGAAAGAGGTATTTATTCGAGCAGTTGAAATAGGGATATTTGTTGAAAACGGCTACCGCCGAGGCCAGATCCGATCGATGGACAGGATGAAAACCCTGCCAAGAATAACTTGCTTGTTTTTCTTGGCATCAACCGCCCGAGTTAGGTGATGTTAGACAGGCCATGCAATCGCAGTTTGACCTTAGAATCCCCGCGCTTTTACGTGCCCGGAGTATGTCCGCGACGGAACCAAGCGAATATATTAAAATCTCCCTGCATTTTCTGCAATTCTTGTTGGTGCTGCTTGGCTGTAGCATAATACCACTGGCAATAAAGCTCAAATTCTTGACGGTATTTAACTTCGTCATAAAACTCACGGACAACTTGATGTCTCTGAAAAATTTCAGCCGTTGGAGTCGGTTCTGGGACAATGTTTTGTAGCTCGTGGGGCAACATAATTGTTTGGGGGCGACTGTGGCAAATATTTGGTGTGATTACTTTAAGTTAACACATTAAATCCTCGAATTTTAGATTTGGGATTTTAGAATTTATAAGATTTATAAAAAATCGTGCGTTGAGTTGGTTTATTCAGAGATTGTCGTGCTGGTGCGTCGCTGGGTAGATTTTTAGGATCGCAAATTAAATAATTTACAGAAGTTCGTGGGATGGGCGGGACGCCCGTCCTCTCTGGACGGGCGGGACGCCCATCCCACAATAATCATCATCAATATTGTTGCATTGATTGTTCTTGCTTGATATTAGTTAAAATTCTGCAATCCCAAATCCAAAATCCAGAATCTAAAATCCATTAAAGCCATCCCCGCAGGCGATATACGATTAAGCCGATGTATTCTTTTAGAGCTTTAGTAGATTGGTGTAGATAATAGGTATCCGGCAATAAGTCGAGGGCGAATGCTAGCCCGTTGCTTTGAGATGTGGCGATATCCTGCTGGGTTATCTGAAAATCTGTTGGTGCTGGGATTACTTTTATTCCCTGGCGCTGAAAAATCAAGAGGGATCGAGTCATGTGCATCGCCGATGTCACTAGCAAAACGGGCTTTTTGATGTTTTTTGCGTCTAAGATTTGCCGCACGTTGACGGCATTTTGATAGGTGTTGTGGGAATCGGGATCTTGCAGAATTGCTGATGCCGGTATGCCCATTGTTTGGGCAATTTCTGCCATATCTGCCGATTCGGGAGAGCCCTCACCTTTCCAATCTACTCTACCGCCACTGAGCACTAACAGGGGAGCTTTGCCTTGACGGTAAAGTCGGGAAGCGTATATTATACGATCGCCCGCTTCCCCCAATTCTACCCAAGGGCGGGGCGCTAGTCCTGCTTTCACACCGCCACCCAACACGATAATCGCTTCAGCTTGAGGGAACTCGGCGGTTGGTAAATTTTGCCATTCGAGCGATCGCACTAACGATTTTGACACCCAACCGCTACTCCCAAGCAGTAAAATAATTAGAGCCCCAGCCATTGGTGCTGCCGCCCATTTGGGATGCTTCCAAAGCACGATTAAAGCCGCCATCATTAACAGGCAACTGAACCCCAAAGGATAAATAAACAGCGGTAAAAGTTTAGACAGAAATACAAACATTCAGGAAGTAATTAAAATTGCTCGTTAGCGGGAATTCGGAATTCGGAATTGGGCATTGGGCATTGGGCATTGGGAATTGGTAGAGTTATTGCCAAGATTTTATTAATAAGAAAACCACAGATTAAAGGCAGATGTACCGAGATAAACGCAGATATGGCTTTTCTCAAAAAGATGAGGTATGACTGACAGCTTATATAACCACTAAACTCAGATAAACTCAGAGGGCTAAAGCCCAACAACGTACTTCATCTTTCTGAGAACCGCTATATTTTTAAAATAGGCAAGCTTGGGAGTGGCAGGGATCTGCTAACTATTTTGGTCTAAAAGTTTAATTTTTATGATTGAGTTTTGAAGTTTACACTGTTAAAATTAAAGCTCAAAACTCAATACTAAAAACAAATCGGTGCTAGCGACGATCCTCAGGCTCTGATAGCCAGTCAAAGAATGAAGTAGGCTCACGCCGGGAGGTTTTGTATTTATGCCCGTCTACTTCCACGACTTCTTTATTGAGGATAGCATCCGAGGTTTTCTCCTTGGAACGTGTATTCGGGTTGAGTAGTAGTTCATTGTGCCACCAAGCAACCATTAAGCCTGCTGCCACGCCGCCGAGGACACCAAGGCCAATACTCACGGGCAGACTACATCCTACTAAGCGAAACCCAACGGTAAACAACACGAACCAGATCAGCGCGGGGTTAAACCCCTTGGAGTCTCCGTTAAATTTTGCCATGAGCTGCAAGTTATTTTTGTAATAATACAGAAAGATATTGACAATATTAGCAGAGAATGAAATTCATCGCGGGCGATCGCACTCCAACTACTTCCCACAAATCAAATTTAATTGTACATCTAAGTCTTGTGCGGTATCTACAACGTTTAGAGAAATTTGCTCTAATTGTGTAAAAGGTTCTGCTTCTGCTTGCTGCGAGGTCAATAGTTCTGCTGTGGCGTCGGCAATATCGCCTCTGCGCTGTTGCAGTCGTTGTCGCAATACTGCCATTGGTGCGGTGCAGTAAACGATTTGCAGGGGCAAGCCGTGGGATTGAGCCAGATTCATCGCATCGGTTCTCCAGTTTTGGCGATCGAACTTAGCATCTAAAATCACATCCCAACCTCGGTCAGCCAGCATTATCCCCAACTCTAACAATCTACCATAAGTCCGTGCCGTCATCTCATCCGAGTACAAATCTTGACCACCGCGTTCATTTAAAGGAATTCCCCCTAAATGTTTGCGAACAGCATCGGATCTAATGTGAATCGCCCCAGTGTGGCGGGCCAAATATCGAGCCGCTGTACTTTTCCCAGAACCAGACAAACCAGACATCAAAGTTAACTTTCCCGAGCGCGGCTTTGTGTATTCCCAAGCCAGTTTGTAGTAATGAGCGGCACTCTGTGAAATCTGTGCTTTTTCATTAGTAGAAACCGCTTCATCGTCCAACATTAACGAAGTTACTTTTGCTCTCACATAAGCTTGACGGCTCAAATACAGCGGCAGCACTTGCAGTCCTTCCCAATCGCCTGTTTGTTCGACGTAAGTATTGAGAAAAACATTTCCTAAATCTCTGCGCCCCCGCGATTCCAAATCCATGACGGTGAAAGCAATATCGTACATGACATCCACAAAGCGAAAATGCTCGTTAAATTCAATGCAGTCAAACAGCAATATTTTATCTTGCCACCAAGCGATGTTCCGCAAGTGCAAATCTCCGTGACACTCGCGAATTTTATTGTTAGCAATCCGTCGCTCGAACAAGTCTTGATTTTCATCAAAAAACGCATCAGTATAATCTTTAGTTTCCCGATATTGACTCGCAGTCTGCGGCCCGCCGATATATTTTTGGGAAATCCGGTAGTTGTTATCTATTGCTGTACGAATCTGAGTGACTTCGCCAAATTTGCGAATGTAGCTATTACTAACTGCCCTGCTGTGAAACCTAGCAACTTCGCGCCCTAAGTCTGCCATAATTTGCTCGGTCAATAGTCCGTGTTCCAACAAACTGAGCAACAGTGAATCTTGAGGAAACTGCCGCATTTTAAGCGCGTATTCTACAGCAACTTGGGTGGGATTTACATCTGGTGAATTACTGCCAAATTGAAACGCATCGCCACTTTGAATAATTGGCAAAACTTCGAGATAAATTTCCGGTGCTGTGCGTCGGTTCATTTCCAATTCTTGGATGCAGAAATGCTGCCGTTTCTCCACAGTCGAATAGTCCAAAAAGCCAAAATCGACTGGCTTCTTGATTTTGTAAGTATAATCTCCAGTCAGCAGGACAAAGGAAATGTGAGTCTGAATTAGTTGCACTGGTTCTGTCACCCCGTGCGGGTAAAACCCGGGCTGCAACATCTGCTGAATCAGAGGTGGGAGACAAGTCATATCGATTTTGGATTTTAGATTTTAGATTTTGGATTGAGGATTTTTAGATTGGGGATTGGGGATTTTTAGATTGGGGATTGGGGATTGGGGATTGAGGATTTGGATTTGGGGATGCAAGGATATTGACTTTCATCCGATTTATTATAGAGTTGATAGTTAGTGTAAACCAAAAATTAGTGATGACAGAAAACAATCAAGAATCCGGTTCCGTAGATGTGTTTGGCGTGGGCAATGCCCTTGTAGACATCCTAGCATTAGTCGAAGATGATTTTGTGGTCAAGCACGGGCTGAATCGCGGCGCGATGACGCTGATGAATTCGGAAACACAGGGGGGAATTTTGCACGATTTGGAACACAATTCGCTGCAAATGCGATCGGGGGGTTCTGCGGCAAATACGATGATTGGTTTGGCTCAGAGTGGCGGTAAAGGCTATTATTCGGGGAAGGTTGCTAAGGATACTAACGGCGAATTTTACCGCCAAGATTTGCTGGAGGCTGGGATTGATTTTAATGTGCATCCTGCTACTGAGTCGAATGGGCCCACGGGTACTTGTGTCGTGCTGACTACGCCGGATGCGGAACGCACGCTGTGTACTAATTTGGGGGTTTCTACTACTCTGGCGGCGACTGATATTGATGTCGATCGCCTGTCTCATTGCAAGTACAGTTATGTTGAGGGCTATCTTTGGGATGCGACCGAGCCCAGAAAGGCTAGTATTGAGACGATGGAACAGTCTAAGCGTCTGGGTGTGAAGGTGGCTTTTACTTTTTCGGATGGCTTTTTGGTCGATCGATTTGCGGATGATTTTCACAAGGTGGTTTCGGAATATTGCGATGTCATTTTTTGCAACTCTGACGAAGTTCGGAGCTTTTTCAAGGAGGAATCTCTGGAAGAGTGCGCTCGCAAGATGAGCGAGATTTCGGATTTGGCTTTTATCACAAATGGGGACAAAGGCTGCATGGTGGTGGAAAACAAACAGATTGTAGATGTGGCTGGATTTCCCGTAAAGGCGATCGATACTGTGGGTGCTGGCGATGCTTTTGCAGGCGGTGTTTTGTTTGGAATTACTAATGGTTTGAGCGCTGAAAAAGCGGCTCGTTGGGGCAATTATTTGGCTTCAATGGTGGTGCAGATTCACGGCCCTCGTCTTGAGGGTTCTCAGGCTCATTTGCTGAACCAGGTGATTTCTGGTTAGTAGTTGAAAATGGCGATCGCACTTTTTGTCGTAAGGGGCGATCGCCTGTGGAACTAATCGGATATAAATACATTAATCTACTACTTCAAAGGACAAGGAGAAGTTACCTAAAACGTTCTGTCAGAGTGAAAACAGTTTTATGGTGGAAAGTAGCGATAAATATCTTTCCGGTGAAGCACCCTGGCAAAAGTAACAGTTTCGCCATCAAAATAAAAACCTATTCGATAGTCACCAATCCGAAGCTGATAGGCATTATCATCCCCTTTCAATTTTTTCAAGTTAATAATTGCCTGTAATATCAAGTCCGGTCGATTAACATAACAAAAATTGTTCGTAGTGTGGACTTTAGTCCGCAGTATGTTGCGGACTAAAGTCCACACTACGAACCTTCAATGGGAAATGGGAATAAGCTACCTTATCGACACCCATCGCACCCGACACGATCGCCTTTTTCGTGTAGTACAGTATAGTTATATTCGTGTTATACGCGTAACTATAACCGCATCATGCCATGTCACAGCCAAAGTCCCCAAAACCCAAAATGGCGACAATCCGCGAGATTTACGATCGCATTTTATGGGATAGTCGTTTAGACCATCGTGCCTTTAGCCTTGGTTTTAGCGATCGCATTTCTGGTAATATGCGGGAAAAGCCTTTGTCAGAATGGGCAGTCGATGGCGATATTCCCTGGCATCGGATTCGTTATGTTAAATGTGGGGAAACAATTGTTTGGGATCGCGATCGGCTGGTAGACTTGTTTACTACTGGAGAATTACCAGTCGCGGCATGGGTTGTCGCCACGGAAAATATAGAATCGGCAAACCAGCAACTGCAAATCGATCCTCAACAATCAAATCCCACCTTTGTGAAAGACTTCCCGACTAGATCTATTTACCAATACAATCAACAAAATTGGCAAGCCAGGAATTTGCCCTTAGAGTCGGTAACGATAACCAGATTAAAAATTGTCAGTTATAACGTATTATCAGATCTCTACGAGTCAGAACTTACCGAGACAGCCCAGCGAATTCCGATAATTATAGAGCATCTGCGTCAGTGTGATGCCGATATTATCGCCCTTCAAGAAGTAACACCGCGTTTATTAGAAAAATTATTAGCTGAGGATTGGGTTCAGGCTTATCATATCTCCGAATCTCCCCAAGGCGAAACGCTGGAATGGCACGGTTTATTAGTGCTATCGCGATTGCCATTTACTTTAGTAGAATATCGCTACTCGCCACGGAAGCGGGTATTAGTAGGAAAGTGGTTGCTGAATAGTAAAACTCTCAATGTCGCCGCCGTCCATTTCACCAGCGATTACAATAAAAATTCTGAAAAAGTCAGGTATAAGCAACTTAATATCTTGCTAGAATACCTAAACTCACAGCCGGGAGATTGTCTAATTGTTGGCGATTTCAATGCCAAAGACAACGAACCAGCAGAGATATTAACGACAAACAATTTTATCGATCTTTGGCAAACACTGCATCCCGAAGATCCGGGATACACTTTCCATCCCCAGGCTAATCCTTTGGCAGCATTAATGAGTCTAACTGGACTTGCGGGACGGTTAGATAGGATGATGTTACGGAGTCAGAACCGAGATTGGATATCTCGTCAAATAGAATTATTTGCCTGCAATCCCATACCAGATACAGAAGGAAAAATCTATCCCTCAGATCATTTTGGTCTCCTCACCCAACTAGAATCCATCACCTGTTTGCAAACCATCTCACCTGTCTATAAAAGTGCAGTTGTCATCATTCCACCGGATGACATTTTACCTGCAATTCAAAGTATTCGCCGCCGTTGCGATCGGCAATTTCATCGTTGGATGCCTCATATCAATATAATATATGGTTTTCTGCCAGAATCATATTTTTCAGAAGCAGCAGCAGCCATTACCCAAGCACTGACAAAACTAGAACCATTTACTATAACTTTATCAAACTTTGAAACTTTCACGCACTCTTCTAGCTGTACGGCATGGTTAAATCCGATTCCTCAACCTGCCGATCCACTGCATCAATTACAAGCAATACTTCAACAAATATTTCCGCAATGTGATGAACAAAGTAGCAAATCAGCTAACGGATTCACACCCCATTTAACTGTAGGTCAATTTGACACAACCGAAGTCGCCAAAACCGAACTTTCCCAATGGCATCCAGTCAAATTTCAAGTAGACTCGATCGCCCTAATTAGCCGTCGCGATAACGAACCATTCGAGATTAGATATCGGATACCTTTAAAATCGGCAACTCCCCCAGAAAATCCCGGCGCAAAAACACGAGAAAATGAGTCTAACTTATCACTAATACAAATAATCAACCAACTCGATCCAAAACTAAGCCAAACACAGACACTGCATCAAGAACTAATTCAGTCGATCGTCACCCAAGCCTGTCAAGAATGTTTAGGCTACCAACCATTATTACAGCAAATTGGATCGGCGCGGATCGGCATACAAAGCAGCCACAGCGATTTAGATTTACTTTGTATAATTCCTGCCCCTTTAACAGGAGAAACATTCCTCAAACAGGTACAAACTAGATTAGCAGGATTGTGCTATTGCTCCCAACTGGTAAAATCGGGGAGAGTACCAGTATTGAGAATGGAAATAGAAGGAGTGGCAGTCGATTTACTCTCTGCCACAACCCTCGGACAATTCCAGATAATTGAACCATTATCTCAAGAGGCTAGACCATTTTTTGATGCCGTCAGTTGGAGTGCCGTAGTAGGTGCTTTGGAAGCGGATTTAATGGTAGATACAGTCAGCCAACATTTGTCCTGGGATTTATTTATAAACTTGTTAAGGGCGGTGCGAACCTGGGCGAAAGCACGTCAGATTCACGGTAATGCTTGGGGATTTCTCGGTAATTTTTCTTGGGCATTACTGACAGCTTGGAGTTCTATTCATAGCGAACACTTAAACCTAGATATATTACTTGCTCATTTTTTCCAAATCCTCAGCCAACACGATTGGACTCAACCAATAGCATTAACTGAAGCCGGAACACAGTATCAAGTACAAAAATCGCGGGAATGGTTGCCTGTAATTACATCGATCGCACCTTGTCAAAACAGTACCAGAAATGTCACGCGATCGACCGCAGAAATATTGCGCCGCGAATTGGGTCGCGGTGCAGAAATTGCGTCGGAAGTATTGGCGGGAAATACCACTTGGACAACTCTATTTGAGTCCGTTGATTTACTGGAACAATCAAATGCGTTTTTAGTATTGACGGTAAGTAGTGCAGAAGTTGGTAATTTAGAAAAATGCGGCGGCTGGATTGAAGGTCACATAATTGGATTAGCGATCGATTTAGAGCAAAAACTAAATATTTCTGTCAGACCTTGGCCTGGAATTCGGAGAAGGCAAAATCTAGTTAGTGTCGTGCTAGGTATCATCTGTAATATAGATGAAGATTCTGGTGCGATCGCCCAAATTAGCAATGAGTTTATCGATCGGTTCAATGCTGCTAACGATTGTAGCAGTATCTTGCAGATCGAGTTGTGCGATCGCGACTCATATCATGTCCAGTCGGGTTGGTCACATTGTACCTCATCTACCTGAGAAAGGCTACAGAACCCATTTGACATCTTTTCTTGAACAAGAAAGGCAGATCGATCGGTCGTCTGGTGTAACTCAATGGTAAAATTGTAATTCAACTGTAGCGCTCCGATGAATTTGCATCCTACATTCCCAAATAAAAACTCAAATTAGCGCCTCCACCGAGTCACTAACCTACCAGCGTTATCTGCGCCTAGCAGTTTTTAAAGAAATGGATTTACCAAAATTTTTATGAATATAAAATGGTCGATAAAAAACTTATTTCGATCGCAGAACTTCTGGATAATTGTGCTAGTTGTGGCCATCTCTAGGATTGTCTTAAATTCGCAGCTTGACGAGTGGATTGGTGTAGCGCCACCTTCAGCAGCAATCGAACGTCTCGCCACCGCCACCACCATGACGCGGGAAGCGCAACAAATTTTCTACCGGCAAACTCCAACCATCGAACCCAAGCAAACCTTCTTTAAAATCTGTCAAACAAAAGAAAAGGTGAAGGATACCTTAATTATCTTTGGGTGCTATTTCACCAACGGTAAATCGGGCAAAATCGCGATTCAGTCGGTTACAGACGATCGATTTCAAGGCGTGATGGAAGTGACAGCAGCCCATGAAATGCTCCATGCCGCTTACACTCGCCTCAGTCCATCGGATCGCGACAAGCTAACACCCCAACTCAAACAAGCTGCTTTGCAAATCAAAAACGATCGCTTGTCTAGCATATTGAAGCAATACCAGCAAAAGGATATTGCTTTGTATGTTAACGAATTGCACTCGTATCTGGGGACAGAACTCGGCTATCTCGGCGATGTCGAACTCGAACAATACTATCAGCGTTACTTTCGCGATCGCCAACAAGTGGTAAAGTTAGCCGATCTGTCTCAAGAGATTGTGCGAAAATTAGATGAGAAATCCCAGCAACTCAAACCTGAAATTGAGACCTTAGAAGCAAGTCTCGCACAAACCAAGCAAACAATCAAAGAGCACAATCTCGAACTCGGATCGAATAAACGCAATCTAGATGCGTTGCAATTGGATTTAATGCGTTTTAAGGAACAAGCTGAAGAATCTTACCGACAGGGTAACGGCTCTCCAGAAAAGGTGTTTCAGTTTGAACAAAAAAAATCTGATTACAATCAAAAAGTGCAAGAATTTAACGATGGAGTGCGCGAACAGCAGGAGCGCGTTGCTGCTTTTCAAGAGCAATTCGATATTTACAAGCAGAAAGTGAATGATTACAATGCAATTGCTCGTGAAGAAAAAGCCCTCTTCGACGATCTCAAAGCTACCCCACCAGTCAAGCTCGAAGCCCCAGCCGGCCATGATTCCCATCTTGCCAAATGAGATCGTGCTCCTTAGGAACGAAAATTTAATAACTTACACAAGTTTGTGGGATGGGCGTCCCGCCCGTCTTTTCGGGACGGGCGGGACGCCCATCCCACAAGAACAATAATGCGCTTCAGCGCTCTTTGCTAATCTTAGGAAAGAGCGCTAAAGCGCAACTACATACCTTGACCTATTGGTAGTTTTATATATCCTATCCTGACAGGAGGGTTTTATTGCAGTCACACAAATTAGGTACGTTGTTGCGCTTGGGCGCTCTTTGCAAATATTAGGAAAGAGCGCTGAAGCGCAACTACATACCTTAGCCTATTAGTAGTTGTATATATCCTATCCAGAAAGGACGGTTTTATTGTAGTCAGACAAATTAGGTACGTAGTTGCGCTTGGGCGCTCTTTACAAATATTAGGAAAGAGCGCTGAAGCGCAACTACATACCTTGGCCTAAAACTTTTATTATAATACCAACGGAAGTGTCACCACACAAGTTGTACCAATACCAACTTCACTGGTAATCTCAATACTACCTTGATGCAAGTCAACGCACTTTTTAACCACGATCAATCCCAATCCCGTACCAGGGATAGTTCGGACATTCTTACCTCGGTGAAATGGCTCAAACAACTGCTTTATATCTTCTGGAAAAATGCCAATTCCTCGATCGCAAACCTGGAGTAGCACCTGATGCAACTGAAACTCTAAACCAAGATGCACATTACCTCCCTTAGGCGAATACTTAATCGCATTGGATAATACGTTGGACAGAATCGATCGCAACAATTTTTCATCCAAGCAAACGGGAATTGGATTTCCTTCACAGGTAAAGGTGATGGTATACTGACTGCCAGCGCTGAGCCGCATTTCTTCCACAAATTGTTCGCAAAATTTGTCCAAAACCAAAAATTTTGGATTAAATTCTAGTTTCCCAGTTTCGGCGCGATTGATGGTTAAAATATCGTCGAGCAATTGCACCATATTCCTTACAGAATCCTGAATTCGGTGCAGGTTTCTCAGTCGCTTTTGGGAGTCATTCCATTCGTCTGGGCTGTTTTCTAGAATTTGAGCTGCTGCTAAAGCCGTACTGAGTGGAGTGCGAAATTCATGGGATGCCATTGAAAAAAAACGGGTTTTCAGAATACTCAGTTCTTTTTCGCGCTCCAGGGCTAACCGAATTTCGTCCAGTCGTTTTCGTTCGGTGATGTCACGAGTATTGACGATAATTTGTGTGGTGGCTGCATTGTTTATAAAAGGCTGGCTAATCGCTTCCAAGGTTCGCCAAGAATTATCTTTGTGCCGATAGCGGAATTCAATGGGACGGTTTAGTTCTGCACTTTGCCAAGTATTGGTGAGACTTTGATAAGTAGTGGTAAAATCATCTGGGTGAATTGGCTCAAATATTTTTTTCCCCACGAGTTCAGATACTAAATACCCTAAGACTTTTTCCACAGAAGGACTGACATAGCCGATCGTACCATCTGTATCTAGAATCATAATGATGTCTAGAGCATTTTCAATGAGCGATCGAAACCGTTCTTCGCTATGTCGCAGGGCTTGTTCTGCTTGTTTTCGTTCGGTGGTGTCTCGCTGGATGGCGATCCAGTGAGTATACCAACCCGTGCGATCGCCAACAGGAACAATACTAAATTCATTCCAATATTCGGAGCCATTTTTCCGATAATTAATCACTTCAACGGTGACAGATTCCCAACGCGAAAGTGCTATCCGAATTTTGTCTAATTCTGTGCTATCGGTTTTTTTACCCTGCAAAATCCGGGGTGTTTTACCCAAAACTTCTTCTAGGCTATATCCTGTAATCTGGGTAAATGCTTCATTGACATAGATGATGCGAAGACCAACTTCATCGATCGCTTCCGCTTCGGTAATTACGACGCCATCATTTGTGTTAACAACAACTGATTGGAGGAGTCGCACCTGTTCTTCCTGTTGCTTTTGTTCGGTAATGTCGGCAATCACTGCGACAATGCCCTCAATCTGATTCTCACTATTCTTTAAAGGAGCAGCGGAGAAGATAATGTCGATCGCACTTCCGTCTTTTTTGTGGCGGCGCAGTTCGACACTATATGTGATTCCTTGCAGGAGATTGCTGCGGAGAGTGGAATAATTTTCTAATGGATCGTCGATAAAAATTGGGTTGGGATGGTTGATGACTTCTGCTTCAGTCCAACCAAACATCTGTTCGGCGGCAGGATTCCAAATTTTGACGTACCCTTCTATATCCAGCGTGAAGATAGCGCGAGGAGAGGCGCTAATCAGGGTTTTTAGGGTGTGGTTGGTGTGGCGCAGTTCTACTTCGGTGCGCTGTCGTTCGCCAATTTCGTCTCGTAGAGCGACGTTGGCTTCAGCTAATTCTTCGGTACGTTGTTGGACGCGCTGTTCTAGTTCGGCGTTGAGTTGTTGAAGCTGTTGGTATAATTCTGACTGTTGAATGGCGATCGCCACCTGCGTCGCTAGTTGCTGCATTAACTCCAATTCCCAGGTTTCCCAGATGCGCGGGCGATCGCACTGGTGAGCAATCAATAACCCCCAAAGATAGGGTACAGAAGGATTCCCCTCAACCTGCCGATTTTCTTGGATGATGGGGACAACCAATTTTGCTATGACTCCAAATTGTTGAAGAAAATCAGTCAGACAATTTTCGAGATCGGCTTCTTCAAGATTGGCAATGAGGCGGGTTTTCCCCAGAGAATAAGCCTCATGGTACTCGCTGGGAAAGACTTCTGCTGGGAAGGATTTTCCTAAAATGACGGGGTAAGGGGGTAAAACGGCTTCGTTAATGGCGCTACCCGTTCCGTCTGGCCACAGGCGGTAAATGAGAACGCGATCGGCTTCCAGAAAGCGTTGCACATCTGCTACCGTGGTTTCTAGCACGTGGTCTAAATCCAGGGATTGTCGGATGTGTTGAGCAATTTGATTGACTAACCGTTCGCGATCGGTTTGTTGGCGCAGCACCCCTTCGGCTGTTTGTCGTCGGGCTACTTCCTGTTTGAAGCAGGGGCAAATTACTACCACAACTAAAACGCCGATCGCAACTAGAAAAATGTTACTTAGCATAGAAAATGGTTGGATAATTCCTATGAAAATCAGGATGCCACCAACAGACAACAACAATGCTACAACCATGCTAACCAGTATCAGCCAGATCAAGAGCTTGGATCGAACCTAGTCTGGAAACTACCATATTTAAACCAGTATTGCTTGAGGTTGTGACAAGGCGTATGCAAACTGGCTTTGGCACGATATAGAATGACTTGACGGTGATCGCCCATCCAAATTTTGTCGATCGGCTGAACCGAGATTAATGTTCCTCCTAAAGCCGTAATCGACTCGGTAAATCGCTCAATAGCGCTATAGTCTATAGTTTCAAAGATGTAAAAATTGCCAGAACAAATTAAATGACGGCTGCGAATCCAGCATTGCAACTTTTTTTGGGCTTGTGGTGGCAACATTCTAATATGATTGAGTATCAATACTTCGGACAGTTTTAGGTGCTAATCGAGTACATGAAACCTAGGCTGGATCTATTGTGAACTATTTTTTCCAAGTTTGTTTTTAATGGCAACGCAGAAAAAAAATTAAAAATTGCAGGGCTGGTACTGTCCAACTTACAGAGGCTTTAAACAAACTGTCTTAAGTATTGGAGTATAGAGAATCATGGCCGATCGAAAAAACGTGATGAGGATTTCAAATTAAATTTCTCCAGCTAGTTTATCAATAGAGTTGGCATTCTCCAGAATTGGGCATCCTCCAATTCTGGAGATGTTTACGGCTCTCAAGATGAGGAAATACCAGTTATCCCAAATTATACAGTAACAACAGTAGGTTGATTGTAGAATATCGACCCAAAGATGTAGATTGTACAATTATTTTGACAAACTGATATAATCTCAATTTCTATCCAATTGTTGCTAGAAATTTAGAGATAGCTGAATCTAATTAGAGAAGCCAGAAAAACCCTCTAAATATGACTTAAATCCATCTATTAAACTTCTTGTTTTTGTTGGATTTAGAGAATCTCAGTGATGCTGACAATTTTGCCAGAGGTGCGATTGATCCGCTGAATTTGCGGACTCATATTGTCTCCTGCCACAATGTATGTCGTGTTACTGAGGCGCCGAGGTCGATCGAACTTAGACCCTGTTACCACAATTTTGAACATTTTTTCGGTTGCGACATAAGCGCCTCCTCGACTGGTTGAGGGCTTGATGACGTTAGCGCTGTTGGTAGCAACGGCGTAGACTAACTGAGAAGCTTTGACGGCACTGTCGATTTGGGCGAAACCCCGATCGAGCAGCGACATCCGATTGTAACCTAGTTGCTTGGTATTTGCTTCGCTGCTTCTGCCTCGGTAGTAGGGAACAACGTTTTCACCAAAAGCGGTTTGATACTCGTCGCTGTCGATATAGGAGTCAATTTCGGCACCGTAGCCTTGCTCAACACAGCGGATAATGTGTTCAGAAATTTCTGTTTGATCTTGTGGTGCACGACCTAGCAGGTGCAGGAAATTGAGTTCTACAAATCGATAGGGAGCGCACTTTTGAAAATAGCGAGTGCTATAAAAATCAGATTTAGCAACCAATCGGACAAATTCACGCACGGAGATGCTGCGATCGCACAATTGAGATTCCGCAGTTACCAAGCGCTCGCTTTCCATCACGTGGGGATTGCCCAAAACCTGCTTGTAGACGGCGCGAATCACAGCTTGCACCTCATCTACACCGCTGGTTGGCCACAGTTCACATTTTGTCGAATCTGCCATTGCAATTAATCTCCTTTACAGATAATAGTTGGTAGTAGCTGAAATCTTGCACCACTGTCAATAACAGGCAAGATGCCTGTTCCACAAAGAGTGGATTTCTTGTGGAACAGGCATCTTGCCTGTTCGTAAAATGTTAATTGAGAATGGTTCAATATGTCAGTAATACACCGCTTATATCAATTCCAGTTGTACCGGAATGATTGTTGATTTTTGATAATTGATTGTTGATTGTTGATTGAAGCAAAGCTCCGAATTCTCATTACAAGCCCCGAATAATTCTTCAATCTAAAATCTAAAATCTAAAATCTAAAATCTAAAATTGATCGACTTTCAACTAGACAGGGGTGATACTAGCGATCGTCCCACCTTGTTTGTGAATCCGTTGATAGGTTTCGGATAGCTCGTTAAACGACACCAGGTAAACTTGGTTGCTGCGGCGAAACTTGGAAATCCGATTCACCACATTGGCGCGATAGCCGGTAACTTCAATGCGATAGACTTTTCCGTTTTCATCCGATCCAGCGCCATGACGAGTCCGAGCGCTACCGGATGGATTGCGGAATGTCGATCCGCTGCTGGCTGGAGAAATTACGGCGGTTGGCGTGCCCTGAATTACTAGGGAATTCAAACGCGGACTCTTACCAGCCAGATTTCCCTTCAAGCTGCTGCTACAAGCACCTCGCACCAACTCGAAGGTATGGGTAAACTGCACCATGCTTTGACAAGCTTCGGTTTTGTATCCCCGGATGTAGGGAACAATGTCATCTCCAAAAGTATTCTGGTATTCATCGCTATCGAGATAAGAATCGATCTCAGCCTCAAAGCCCTTGGTATCCAGAATGGTACTTTTGCTCCGCATTTCTTCGAGATCCAGCGGAGGGCGACCAAGTAGATGTCTGAAGTTGAGTTCGATCGCCCGATAGCGAGCACAACTATCGAAAAATCGCGATCGATACAAGTCAGACTTTGCAACCCGACGCACAAACTCCCGTACCGTCAGTTCATCGCGTTTAAACTGCGACTCACAAACGGTGAGGCGTTCGCTCTCCATGACGTAGGCATTTCCCAAAACTTGTCGGTATACTGCCTGAATGATGGTTTCAAGGTCTTCATTGGAGTTACCTGTAACCCGCTCTATTGGTGGGGTTTCATCAAACAGGCTCACTCCCAATCTTGAAGCTGGTCCAAAAGCCATTTAACACTAATCTCCCAAATTAACTATCAAGTGGGTGGGAGAATTGACCCCATCCAAGTGCCGATCCCACCTACAATTACATATAACAAGTAAAGAAATGAGTCAGAAAATGGTAAAGAAATCGGAAAGATTCTCAATAAGTAATAAATCGTGATTTTTGGCAATATTTGTTAAGAAAGCTTTGGCCAATGGTTTCTGAGCTTCCCTTGGGTCAAAACTTGTTGACATCTCGATCGCAAATCGGTAAAATTTGGGGCCCAAATGCGAATAAGATGTTGAGGAGCCAGCATGGCGATCGCCCTAGCCCTATTGGTATTAGAGCGCTCTGGTTCGCTAACTCAATCTTGTCTAAAAGTCAATAAGTGGCTTTGTACTTTCCCCCAGCCTCTTGATTATGAGGATTCTCTTGGTTGAAGACGATCTGCGCCTTGCAGAAACGTTGGCAGAAGCCTTGACAGACCAGCGCTATGTTGTTGATATAGTTACCGATGGGGAATCTGGATGGCATCAAGCAAAGATGCTCAACTATGATTTGCTGCTGCTAGATTTGATGTTACCAGAACTTGATGGAATTAGTCTCTGCCATCGATTGCGATCGCACGGCTATACTATGCCTGTCCTGATGATCACAGCCCGTGACACCCTCAGTGATGAAATTAATGGGCTTGATGCTGGGGCTGATGATTATGTAGTCAAACCCGTGGACTTGCAAAAACTATTTGCTCGGATTCGAGCCTTATTGCGTCGAGGTAGTAGCACTTCTGGGCCGATTTTAGAATGGGAAGAAATTCGCCTCAACCCCAGTACCTATGAAGTTAGCTATAGATACACCCCACTCCATCTCACGCCCAAAGAATACGCGCTTCTGGAACTTCTGTTGCGAAATGGTCGCCGTGTTCTCAGTCGAAGTGTCATGATCGAACACGTCTGGTCGTTGGAATCTCCTCCAGAAGAAAATACTGTCAAGGTTCACATCAGAGGTTTGCGTCAAAAACTCAAAGCTGCGGGAGCTGCTGAAGATTTAATTGAGACAGTTCACAGTATGGGCTATCGCCTGAAGCAATCAGATTCCCCTGTAAATGCGGTCAGTAACTCTAGGCTCAAGCCACTGAGCTTGTAAGAAATTGCCACCTATACTGATACAGCCTATTCCAGATTCATGAAGTACAGTAGCAGATATATTGTGTGCTGTTAATTTGTAGGGTGCGTCGCTCCGATATCTTGGATAATTTGCTGATTGACTGGTGGCGACGCACCTTACTTACGACAAGATTGTGTGTACCACATCTACATAGAATATGCTTTATTATTTCGGGTTGATTCGTCTTTGTATTTCATCTTCCTTCTTTCTTCCTTCTTGGTTCTTACTGCTGTCATACTTCGATTTTTACCCGATATTCTTAAAGTTTAGACTGCCGATTTTGCGAGCAAGTATTTAGCCCGATCGACCTCTTGTCCGCTGCCTTCTACGATTAGTAAAACACTGCCCTGAGAAATCTGCTGCTGATAGGCTTTAGCTTGCTCTGAAGTCAGCCCCAATCCAATTAAAGCTCCCATCAATCCACCCGCAGCCGTGCCAATTCCGCCACTCAACAGCGTAAAGCCGATCGCCCCAGACAGCAATACTTGACCCACACCGGGAAGGGCAAGGAGTCCCACTCCTAACAGTAGCCCGGTGGCACCCCCCACCAAATTGCCCAGAAACATTCCTTTTTTCAGACCAGTTGCAGTGCCTGCGATCGCTCCAAACGACTCTGAGGGAAGGTTTAAAGAATTTTGCTGTTCCTCGCACCTTTGCCCCAGCAAGAACACCTGCGCTAGCGGAAAGCCTGAAAACACCAGACAATCCAGAGCCTGTCCTGCGTCTTCACGGCTAGAAAAGGTTCCGAGGACTTGTCGCTGCTGGCTCAAAATCGTATTAAACATGGTTTATTTCTGATAAATTAATTATTTTCTGTATCTTTAACTACTATTTAACACATTTTTTGAAAAAGCAAGCATGAAAAAAGCTGATTGTCAGCAAAAGTTGACAAAAAAGAGATCGTGGCTGAACTTCAACCCGCGATCTCTTAGTCTGCGGAGGCAGACTTCGTATGACAAGAAGCGGTTTCAACCGCCGAATCATTCCAAATGATGCCGAATCATGCTAACTAACGGCGAGGCGCATACATAATCACCAAAACGCCCAGCAAAGCAATCCACCCTCCGAGTAAATCGTACTTATCAGGAGCAATGCGATCGACAATCCAGCCCCACAGAATTGACAACACAATAAACACACCCCCGTAAGCCGCATATGCTCGCCCAAAAGTAGCCGGTTGCAGCGTTGGCACCACTCCGTAAACCCCTAAAATAACCATCCCAATTACGGCTAACCAAGGGCTTTTGCCTTCGCGCAACCACAGCCAAAATAAATAGCCACCGCCAATTTCGCATACTCCAGCTAACACAAAAAGCAACAAAGATTGAATCATTATTTTTTCCAGGAATCGCTCAAAGTTGCAGGTTCTTCGATTGTCAAAGCAGCTTCGTTTTCTTCGCCTGTGCGAATGCGAACTGTTCGGCTTACCGGAATCACAAACAATTTGCCATCTCCGACAGTTCCTGTTTTCGCCGTTGTCACAATCGTATCGACAACCGCATCAACCATATCGTCGTTCACGACAATTTCAATTCTGACTTTCGGCAGAAAGTCAACCGTAAAAGGTTTGCCTTCCATATCTAAGAGTCCCAAAAAAGCAAGCGGTTTCCCTTTTTGCCGTCCGAATCCTTTTGCGCCTGTGACAGTCATTCCTTGAATACCAAGTTTGACTAAGGCTTCCTTGATGGAATCCAATTTAGCAGGCTGGATAATCGCAAGAACTAATTGCATAGATTTCAATTACCAAATATCTTGGGTATAGCATCCCCCGCCCTCAATCGGCAGCTAAGAGGGCGGGCACGGGGGCACCGCCCCTACCACAGGTCAACTGTTTAACTATGGAGATTTAGATGCAGAGGTGTTATCGCGCAGGGGATGATTAATATCCGACGGCAAAAACAGAGGTTTGCCTTTGATCAAGCTGTCTCCAATCAGGTAAGCAAATCCGGCAAAAAAGAAGGCAACAGAAATGCCGATCGCAGTCATAGAATTAGTTTTGGCATTACCAGTTCCAGTCAAACCGTAGTAAAAAATGCCACAAACCATAAGTAAATTCGTGACCAAACCTAAAACGGGAATCACAACAGTTTTGATTGGGTTGTGTTCCTCATCTAGCAAATGCTCTAGGGTAGCAACTAACGTTACTCCACAGGTAATTCCGTAGAGCATAAACGTGCCAATATTAGACACTAACGTAACGATCGTCACGTTATCCACACTCTGCACCGCATAAGCCCCAATCAAAGCGGAAAGTCCAGTTAGAAAGTAAATTCCGATGTGAGGCGTATTGTAACGCCCGTGTAAAAAGCCGAATACGGCGGGTAATTCCCGATCGCTCCCCATGGCATAACTGATCCGAACACCCGTTGACAGCGACGATAGCGCTGTCCCGATCAATGCCATGACGACTGTGCTGGCGATCGTAATTTGCAGCAGAAATCCGTTACCAAATAGTAGCGTATCTCCCAAAATTTTCGCGATATCGCCGATCGGCGCACCCGACGATAATGCAGCGGCAAATCCCGTTACAGTTTTGCCATCAACAGTTGCAGTATATTGGTCGCCAATGAAAAAATTAGCCGCGAAATACTCGAAGAAATAACAGATACAAGCCTGAATAAATAAAGAGAGAATAACACCGCGAGGAATATCGCGCTGAGGATTAATGGCCTCACCAGCCATCGCTGTTGCCGATTCAAATCCGACAAGTAACAGAATTGCGATCGTCGCTTGGTAAATCAATCCCGATAAATCATGAGGCATCACAACGCTAAAAGCATTTGCGTGTTCATAATTCACATTCGGATGACCTAATCGGTAAACAATCATCAACAATCCCAGGAAGGTGAGAGAGCTAATTTGCACAATATTGATGATGATATTAATCAGCGTAGAACCGGTAACGCCCTGGAGGGCAATAAAGCCCACCAGCCCAGTGAAGATAAAGCAAATTAAGGTTTTGCTGAACCAATCCGCTGCAAAATCAGGGTTAAACAACTGCCCGATGTAAACGACAAGCGTTCCCATAAAGCTAATCATGATGCCGGGGTACACCCAGTAGTACAAATGTGCAGCCCAGCCGGTTACAAACTTTGCCAAACGCGCCAAACGAAAGTGTTTGTGTTCCTGTTTCGCTAAGATTGCTGCTTCTGCATAGTAATAGGAACTGCCGGCACCTGCTTCGGGGTAAGCTTTAGAAAGCGTTGCATAACAGCTTGCTGTCAGCAGGGCGATCGCAGTTGCTAGGGCGATCGCAGCCCACATATTTTTAGCAGAATCCGGCGGGGCTTGCAATTGGTAAGTCGTCCACAGAAAAGCGCCCGGTGCAATCAGCGCCATCGCGTTAATCGTAATGCCTACCAGTCCTAGGGTAGGCTTGAATTCTCCATTAGAGTTTGTCATGGGTTTTTTTTGAGCTTTGAAATTGTCGATCCCGTCCTAAGCCTGCGAAGGAATGAATCTGAGGCCACGGAGGAAATTGCTTTTGGTCATTGTGAGCTCTGAGATCGGGTGCATCTGGTTTTTGAAGAGGGCGAAGCATGACCGCATATAAGTTATTACTTATAATCCCATATTGACGGAGGTCATGCTATAGCCCATACAAACATATTTGCTTGCATTGAGATGCACCCGTGAGATCTGCGATCGTTTGGATTTAACTTCTTGTTTAAACGGGAATAGTTTATAAATCCGTATATAAAAATACAATAGATGCCTATAAGTCCGATCGGGACTTAAAAAATTTTCAAGCCCAAACATAGCTTAAATGGTTCTCCTGAGTTTGTCGTGATAAGCAAACCGCATATCCTTGACGAAGAGGGGAGCACAGAATCGCGAACAATTGTGCCTAATACCGTATCCACCATAAACCCAGGAGAGCCGCTTAAACCTGCTGTGAGTCAAATCCGGTAGCATCGGAATTATTAGCCGAAATCAGGAGACGGCTTGGCCTTAATCCCTACAGTATTATTTTTAGTAGGGACTAAGGCCAAGCCGTCTCCTCTATATCATTCCGGTGCAGCCGGAATTGATATGAGCCGTGTCCCTACAGTATTATTTTTAGTAGGGACTAAGGCCAAGCCGTCTCCTCTATATCATTCCGGTGCAGCCGGAATTGATATGAGTCAAATACGTGACCATTAGACTTCTCCGAAAAAGCCTGTCAAGAACAGGCATCTTGCCTGTTCCACAAGAATTATGGGAGATATCTATTATCTTGCAGCCAACCGACAAATCGATTCAGATATAGCTCTTCTAAAAGCTATAGCAGTTGACAGTTACAAAGTACCGCTCGTAAAAACATGGACAAAGCTACCCAAAAGTAGTCAATGTTAGACATCTACGTTAGTAATTTTAGTCCACAGTCCTAAAACTACAGGAATAA
>RDXX01000064.1 GCA_004292955.1 Oscillatoriales cyanobacterium
ATATTTGCCCTCATGGCAACGTTCTGAAACTTTACCAAAATGGGATATCACGATTATCCCATTTTGACTGGTATTTTATTTGTCCGCGAGTCCCTAACATCAACCAAGAAAACTTGCTCGCCACACCTTCCATCCTAAACAAAACTCCCGAGAAAATAATCTGAGGTAGCAATATTAGAGGTAAAGCACTGTTAGCTTGAGAGCCATTTTTGACGATCGCCGAAACCAGCAATCCGAGACTGATGCAGCTCATTAAAGTTAGAAAAGTGGTAATAGCTGCTCCCACCGGCCAGGAAATCAAACTCGGTTCGGGGGATTTGAAAGCAATCAGAATCACTCCTACCATCAACAGCGTTTGCAATACTGCTAACCCGGAAAGTATGAAAACCTTGGAACCCAAATAAGCAAATAATCCTAAATTAACCAAACGTTCCCGCAGATAAATAGCAGATTCCTTGACAATTTCTTGCAGGGAAGTTGCCAGACCCACCCAAATAGCCGCGCAGGTAAATACAAACAAAACTCGCATCGCTAAAGGTGCTAAAGTTGGCTCCGGCGCACCAATTAACGGGTCTTTATCCCTGACGGCAAGTCGCAGCAAACTAATCCCGATGGGAGCAGTTAATAGAGCTAAACTTAAGTTAACTAAGTCGCGGGAAATAAGCTGAAAATAGCGCTGGGCTAGCAAAACAAGTTGTTTGATAAAAGATACAGATTTGGGCTTGGGAGGTGCAGCGGGCGTTTTTCCACTAGCGTTGCCGGTGCTGAAGTGGTTAACAATATAGCGCTGATAGTAGGGAGATTTTAGAAATTTTTCTGCCCAACTTTGAACGTTAGTTTCTGACGTTTCTAATTCGTTGTAAATATCGGCAAAATCCCCAGTTTTGACATCGAAAAAATCGAGGGCTTCCGTGGGCGGGCCGAAGTAACAAAGCCGTCCGCCGCGGCCCATAAACACAATGCGATCGCACATCGTGATATTTGCCGTCGCGTGAGTCACCAGAATCACCGTCCGGCCTTGACTTGCCAACTTTCGCAACAGTTGCATCATCTTCTTGTCCAAACCCGGATCGAGCCCAGAAGTCGGTTCGTCCAAAAAGAAAAGTTTCGGATCTGCTAACAGTTCAACTCCGATGCTAACCCGTTTGCGCTGTCCGCCACTAAGCTGTTTTACAAAAGCAGTACGGCGGTGAGTCATTTCAATATCTTCTAAAGTTTTTGTGACTACTTCCTTAACATCTGTATCGGGAGGTAAGCGTAATTTAGCGGCATAACTCAACACTTCTTCTACTGTCAAATCTGCGTGAATAATATCATCTTGAGGCACGTAACCAATTTGATTGCGATAAATATTGAAGTTTTGGCGCAGGTTGTCGCCGTTGAGAAACACAGCGCCTTGAGTAGTTTTCTCGATGCCTAAAAGCGTCCGCATTAAAGTAGATTTACCCGCGCCGCTACCGCCGACTAAAGCCACAAACTGCCCAGGTTCGATCGCCAAAGTGATACGATCCAAGCGCTTGGGAATCACCAGACTGTCAGCATCCAGGCGAATTTGACTGCCTCGGTCTTGCACCTCTAACGTATGATTGCGGTAAGTTAGAGTAAACGGGCCGATCCGAATCGCATCTCCCTCGGCCAACTGTACAGAATTCGTGATGCGCTGGCCGTTGACAAAAACGCCATTAACACTGTGATCGCGTAAAATATAATTGCCGCGACTGTCAGCGTCAATTGTCGCGTGTCGCCTCGAAACCAGTGGCGCATCTAATTGTAGCGAAGCATTTGGATCGCGGCCCAACAAAACCGATCGATTGCTGAGGGGAATTGACTGTTTGCTGGGGGGAAAGATTTGACTCGCCAGGGGATTAAAATAAGTCACCAAAACTTGATTTTTGGGATCGAGACCGATTTTAATTTCTGTACCGTTTTTGAGACAATAACCGTCGTTGGGAGTGATGCGAGTGCGATCGACAAATAAGCCATTAGTGCTCGGCTGCTGGCCGTCACCGTCGTAAATCCAGTAATTTTGGCCAATTTGGCGCAACACAGCGTGAACCCCGGAAACTGCGCGCCAGGGTTCGGGAACAACCAAATCAGCACGAGTGCGATCGCGCCCCAGTACGTGCTGCGGCTGTTTTAACTCTAACTGTATGCTTTGATCTTGACTCGTTAATACTAAATAAGGGCGATCGCTGACAGCAGTCGGTTGTCCTATATTACCTATCATATTTAAATCGCCTTTTTTGCATTCACTTTTGTCAGCATATCAAAAGTAAGGCAACAATCCACTTATTTATTTGCGAACTAATGCAAAATGTCTATACTATCGTCTTCCGCGCGCGTTACATCTATATTACTTATTCCCTATTCCCTATTCATTCTTTCCTCTTCATTTTGTCAACCGTCAACTGACAGGGCGCATCTGGGTTTTGAAGAGGGCGAAGCATGACCGCATATAAGTTATTAGTGATAATCTCATATTTTCTGCGGTCATGCTTCGCCCCTACACACGTATTTGGCAAACTCAAATGCACACAACTGACAACTGACAACTGTCAACTGACAACCGACAAACTTCGCAGCCGATTAATAGCCGCCGCCAATTCAAAGCGGCGAAACATAGCAAAATCTCCCTCAGGAAAAGAGGATAAAATATCCATCCCCTGCGCGTCAATATCTGCCATCACCAAATCGATAATTTCCGACAAAGTGCGCTTCCCGTCTATGTAGTGACCCTTTGCATAAATCATTGCCGAGGCGATCGCCCGCAACTGTCCCCTGTCCACAATTTGCTCGACAGCGCCCAAATCAATCTCCTCAGTTCCGAAAGCCAATTCATCCACATCCCGCACCTTCACCCGCACATCTCGCCGTCCCCGACTCGGATCTAAACTAGCAGGAACCGGGACTCTGTGAGTAATATCACCAAAACTTTCTCCCCCTTCAGCAGCGCGACTGGTCGAGTAAATACTTGCTATTTCTTTAGCTTTTTCCGTCACATTATATGCTGCAAAATTATCCATGGAAATCACAGTATCCGCCACATCAAAATAATCGCCGCTTCCGCCCATGACTAAAATCGTCGATACGCCATAATCTGCGTACAACTGTTTCACTTTATCGATAAACGGCGTAATCGGTTCCTTATCCTTAGCAATCAGGGCCTGCATTCTGCGATCGCGAATCATAAAATTAGTCGCCGCCGTATCCTCATCCACCAACAAAACAGGTACTAAATCCCCTTCACAAGAGGCGGCTTGCATCCCTGTCGCAAAAGATTGAGATTCTTCCCTCTTCCTTCTTCCCTCTTCCTTCTTCCTTCTTCCTTCTTCCTTCTTCCTTCTCCCAACTTCCAAAGCCTCAATAATATTAGCAGCTTGCGACGTACTGCCGCTCGCATTTGCAGTAGAAAATTGTACAGTATCTCTACCTTGCGGCAAATGATTGATAAAAGGAGAAATATCCACCGACGCCACACTTCTGCCATCTTCCGCCCGAATTTTCACCGCCGCCGGACTTGTCACCACAAATTCCCTACCATCACCCGGAATTCGGTTATAAACTCCCAACTCAATCGCCCTGAGTAAAGTTGATTTGCCGTGATAGCCACCGCCCACAATCAAACTAATCCCAGCGGGAATTCCCATACCGGAAATCAAACCGCGATTCGGACAATTAAACTCAACCTTTAACGACGGTGGCGACACAAAAGCCACAGCATCATTTAACAGAGGACGGTTGTCAACACCGCTGCGGCGGGGTAAAATAGAACCGTCAGCAACAAACGCAACTAATCCGTTTTCAGCTAACTGCTGCCGCAGCCAATCAGCATCTTCTACCGTTTCAACATGAAGGCGACATTCCGCAGCATTTAAGCTAGAATATTTCAGAGATTGGCTGACAATTCGCGGGATATCTTCGCACAGCATTTCAGCAGCTTGTCGCCCTAAAATACTGCGCCCGCCCGCCGGAAGTCCGACGGAAAATCGGATTTCAACCCCCCCTAAATCTCCCAGATCTGATGCAGTTGAGTCTAGGATAAATGCCGAAGTTCGTTCTAAAACTTCTTGTCTGAAGCGAGTCACTGCGATCGTACCGCTTTTACCGCTGCCGCGCTTGCTGCTGATGCTATATGCTGCTTTGTCAAACTGGCGAGTTAGGTAATCTCGCAGGGCTATTTCTCGACTGCGAGATTGGAAAAGTTCGCGGGGAATTCGAGCAATGTTTGGCGGAACTTTGACTCTAAATTTACTGGGAGATGCAAAGGGATCTCCCTGGACATAATCAATTATTAATGTGAATTCTGAAAAATCATATCTACCTTGAATGTCTTTGTACGCTTTGTAGCTTCGATTGTCTAGTTGCAGTAAATGCTGTCGCAGATTGTCTTTGTTAGTCATTTCTTGTAAGGAAGAAGGAAGAAGGAAGAAGGAAGAAGGAAGAGGGAAGAAGGAAGAAGGAAAGAACACCTTACATAATTACCAATTACCAATTACCAATTACCAATTACCAATTACCAATTACCCATTACCAATTACCAATTACCCATTACCAATTACCAATTACCCATTACCCATTACCAATTACCAATTACCAATTACCCATTACCCATTACCCATTACCCATTACCCATTACCCATTACCCATTACCGAATTTCCAATAATTTAGCAGTAGCATTAACCACAATTTGAGCAGAACCGATGAAAAAAGGTCGATCGATATTTGCGAGTGTATCGGTAGACTGGTGGTAGTGGGGCGATCGCAAATTTGCAGTATCCGTCACCAACACAGCACCAACTCCTTTATACCAGAAAGGCGCGTGGTCACTACGCAAAACATCGGGAGTCAGCAGCCCTTTCAGAGGAACCGGCAACGTCATCACCGGTGGTAAATCAGCTTGTGGCGACTCCGCAAAAGTACCCAACAGCAGCGGATGTTCCGCATCCCCAATCACAGCAATAAACTCGCCCTTATCGGGAGAAGTCACCCCCGCTGCATCTAGAAAAGGTTGCGGTTTCAATCCTTCGGGATATCGCTGACATCCAGCCGTGCGGCAGGCATAACCGATCATATCCAGGACGATCGCACCCTGCAAATTTTTTAACCGCGCCGGGCTACCCGCGAATGCTAAACTACCTAAAAGTCCGATTTCTTCCCGGTCAAAAAATGCCACTTGCAATGTCCGAGGCGTAGGACGAGAACCCAGCAATCTTGCTACTTCTAAAACTGCCGCAACTCCTGTTGCATTGTCGTCAGCCCCAGGAGATTGTGGTACAGTATCGTAGTGTGCTGCAATTAAAATTGCACCAGCGTTTGAGTCAGTACCTTTTCTCTCGGCGAAAACGTTGATTCCGCGATCGAACTCCTGCAATTTTGGTGAAAAACCGAAGGTTTTCAGTTGTTGGGAAATGTAGTCTCTCGTAAAAGAGCGAGCTCGTTCTCCCTCGCGTTCCCCTGCTAAAGTTTCGACGTGTTTCCACAACCGGGACGAGTCAACTTGCGGCTGACTGACTGCATTTTTTTCAGCAGGAGACTGGCTTTGGAAAGTGTGGATAGTGCGATCGATCGAAACTTCCGGTACAGCCGTTTTCGGCTGCAACGAGTCAGAGCCCCAACCCACAACTGCCACCGCAACCAGAATAAATAGCGCTATCGAAATCAATTGTTTCATCAGTAAGTCTATTTTATATTTTAGGCTATTATGTTTGTGATTTTACTTGACACCATCCTTTAAAATAACCCTGTTTCCAAAAATGAAACTCAAAGTTCTTAACATTTTTTCTAGTAGCGCTATCCTCAAAGATCGTATTGTATAACTAGCTCTTAGGTACGTAGTTGCGCTTCAGCGCTCTTTTCTTTTATATATGAAAGAGCGCTTTCATCGCAACTACGTACCTGTTTCAATGTAGCCGTTGCGTAATTCCTGTTACTTGCTTCAGAAAATTCACGACGAACTCAAATACTAATTTACATTCGTAACTCACAACTCAAAACTACTTTTTCTCCCACTCTATCTCCTTATTTCCCAATATCAACCCGCTGCTGCTACCCACAGCATAAGGAATAGTTTTTGCGGAAAACTCAACAATTTGAGTTGGTTGTTGAAACCACTCCGAGTAACTGGGATTTAGTTGGTCGTACAGTGCTTTTAAAGCTTGGATTTCTGCCTCTAGCTGCGCTGCTGCTTGATTAATTTTGCGAGCTTGTGCTTGCAGGCGCTTTTCCCCGGTTTGAACGTGGTTTTCTACTTCTTTCCAGTGCTCTCCCGCCAGCAATTTATCTAGTTCACCTTGTTTGTAATTGAGTAAAGCCTGTTTTGCTTCCAGTTGCTTTTCAATAATTTTAGTCTCTCGGTCAATTTCCTGGATTTGCTGCAACCACTGCTCCCCAAAAGCAGCATTTTGCTGGTGGAACTCGGCAAGGGCCTCAGGAGTATTATTCTTGGGAAAACTGACTGTCACTCGGCACTCTGAGCGCTGTAGGCAAAGTTTTTCCCGCGTCTCTTGCAGAGTGGCAACTTCTGCTTGCAGCGCGCGGACTTCTGTTTGGAGTTCTGGGATCGTCTGACTCATTGGTTCAATTCGTGGATCTCTGCATCGATCTTAAGCTAATTGTTTATTTTTCTAACAAATCTCCGCCGCCTATGAGCGGGAATTTTCTAATTTTAGCGCGATCCCAGCCGATGTCTAGGCATAATGGCGGATAGTTTGTGGCACAATGGCCGATGACAGATCTTAAATTAAGATTAAAATTATAATTAGTTACAAAGATAAATTCTTATTTTTGAACTCTTCAATTTACTAAAGCAACATAAATTTAGGTGCTATTCTTTCTGTAATTCCTCAACATATGCTCAAAGTATTTAGATTTCTTGAGACAGGAAGACATCTTTTTAAAATCAGGAACTGGAGCAAATGAAAATTACGTATCAATTGATTTTGGTATCTTTGACTGCTGCTATTTTTGGTGTGGAATGTAGCATTAATTCAATAAAATTGTCGGCAAGTATAGGGGATATAACCGACAATCGCAGTGTGGAAGCAATTTTGCTGGAGCCTGAGAAACTTAGCTCTTTGGGAGCGTCATCTCGCCCCACTACTTCGGCAGCCGCCGACTTATTTGTAGATAATTTATCCCAAAGAGAAGCTGTACATTTACCAAGCGACAACTTTATACATTCTCCGCAAAATTCCGAAAATAAACGTAGTTTTGGTCGGGAAACAATCTGTTCTTTTTTGGCTTTTATTTCTATAGTAATCTCGTTATTAATCAGGACGAACACAGCAACTATCTTATCTAAGACGAGCGGGAAATCTCACTCTGAAACAGAGAAAGAAAAGCTACCAGAAGCAAAAAAAGTGTTGCGTCAAAAAAAAGAACAAGATATCGGGGATACTATTGCCAAAATGACCCAAGATTTGCAGCAAACTGCGGAATACGCCCTCGATATTTGCGAGGAAATGAGCGTCTCGATCGTTGCTACAACTCCCGGCGGTCATATCCTGTCGTCTAACCAAGCTACCTGTCAACTTTTAGGATACTCTAAAAAAGAGTTGTTAGGCAAACAAATAGCTGGACTTTTCAAACAAACTGAATCACCGGCAGCCGGATTAGAATCAGCAACATTAACAGCCCAAGGTTCTGTCCGCAACGTCGAAAAAGTCTACCTTTCCAAACAGGGTAAAAAAATAATTGTACTGCTTTCAATTTCAACTATTCGCGACGGCAAAGGTGAAGTGAGCGGCAAGTTGTATGTAGCACAAGATATTACCGATAGCAAGCGGGCTGAAAGAGATTTGCGGCGCAGTGAAAAAAAGTTTCGGCAACTGGTAGAAACTGTTAATGCTGCTGCATTTATCTATCAGCGCCGACAGTTGCGCTATGTCAATTCTCAGACAGAAGCTTTAACTGGATATACTCGCGAAGAATTGCTAGGATTGGATTTATACGATTTTATTCATCCAGATTTTCGATCGACAGTTAAACAATGGGGTAAATCCCGCCAGCCGCGAGACAGTGCAGGCTCAAAATATGAAGTGAGAATTATCACGAAAACTGGAGAAACTCGCTGGATTGAAGCCACTGTTGATATTATCAAATTTGAGAGAAAAGCGTCAATATTAGTCACTGCTTTTGACATTAGCCATCGCAAATTAGCAGAGTTAGAACTAGAAACATCTCTTTCTTTGCTTCAAGCAACCATTGAATCTACTGCTGACGGAATTCTGGCGGTGGATGGTAGCGGAAAAGTTGTCAGCTTTAACCGCAAGTTTGCTCAAATGTGGCAGTTGCCAGATTTTCTGCTAGATTCGAGAGATAGCAACCAAATTTTGGGGTTCGGAATCAGCCAGTTAAGATACCCGGAAATCTTTCTCAACCGTGCTAAAGAATTGTCCGATATCCCCGCAGCAGAAAGTTTCGATGTCATCGAGTTTCAAGATGGCAGAATTGTCGAACGCTACTCGCTACCGCAGCATACTGGAGGCAAAATTACTGGTCGAGTGTTCAGCTTTCGGGATGTAACGGAACGCTGGCAATCTGAAGAAAAACTCCGCAAAAGTGAAGAACGCTTTCACCTGCTGACGCGGGCAACAAATGATGCAGTTTGGGATTTTAATGTGTCAAGAAATGAGTATTGGTTGAGCGAAGAGTTTGAAAAAGTTTTTGGATACAAACTCAACGAAACTCAGACGATAGATTTAGAATCATGGTGGCTGAATGTTCATGCCGAAGAACGGGAAAGAGTGAAGTCTAGCTTCAACGAAACAATGAACTCAGACGCTCAATGTTGGTCGGAGGAATACAGCTTTCGCCGCGCAGATGGGGGATATGTTTTTGTGCTCGATCGCGGTTACATTATCCGGAATGCTAGCGGTGAAGCAGTGCGGGCGATTGGCACTATGATGGATATCACTCAGCGCAGGCAAGCTGAAGAAATTATTCGCTATCAAGCTGTTTATGACCAACTCACAGGTTTACCGAACCGGATACTGTTTAACGATCGCCTGTTGGCTTCATTAAAACAAGCTAAAAAAAATGAAAAAATGCTCGCTGTGATGTTTTTAGACTTGGACAGGTTCAAAAAGATTAATGATACGCTAGGTCACGCTGCGGGCGATCGCCTGTTAGAGGGTTTTGCCGGACGCATCAGCGACACTTTGCGATCGACGGATACGGTAGCCCGCTGGGGAGGCGATGAATTTACTGTACTGCTTCCCGAAATCAATTGCTTAGAAGATGCGATTAAAACAGCTCAAAGAATACTCGACAATTTAAAACCAGCATTTAAACTAGAACAACAGGCGTTTCACATCAGTAGCAGCATCGGCATTGCCCTTTATCCCAACGACGGTGAAGATGCCGAAACTTTAGTCAAAAATGCCGATGCCGCTTTGTACCGCGCTAAGGAAAGGGGAAGAAATAATTATCAATTATACACTGCAACACTTAATCCCGAAGGCAGCCAGTTGCTAAATATAGAAAACAGGTTGCACGAGGCTCTAGAACAGGGAGAATTTGAGATTTTTTACCAGCCAAAAGTAAACATCACTACTTGGAAAATCCAGGGTATGGAAGCCCTGCTGCGCTGGAAACATCCAGAATTAGGTTTAGTTTCTCCGGCGACATTTATTCCGATCGCCGAAGAGAACGGATTAATTGTCCCTATTGGCGAATGGGTGCTGCAAACTGCCTGCACTCAAAATAAAGCTTGGCAGGATGCTTTGCAACCAGATTTGCGGGTAGCGGTTAACTTTTCGGCGCGGCAGTTTCAGCAATTTAATTTAGTGCAAATGGTGGCGAATTGTTTGGAAAGAACTGGTTTAGCACCGAAGTATTTGGAGTTAGAAATCACCGAGACTACAGCTATGCAAGATGTGGATTATACCACAAAAGTTTTGAGGGAGTTGCAGGCTATGGGAGTGCAGATTGCGCTGGACGATTTCGGTACGGGTTATTGTTCTCTAAATTATCTCAAAAAGTTTCCGTTGAATATCTTGAAAATAGACAAATCTTTTGTCAGCGAACTGACGACTGATCCGTGCGAACGGGCGATCGCAAATGCTGTAGCAACTCTGGGGCGAGATTTGAACTTGAGCGTGGTGGCTGAGGGAGTAGAAACTAAAGAGCAGTTGGATTGTTTGCGATCGCTCCACTGTCACGAAATTCAGGGTCACTATTTTAGCACTGCGCTCTCGGCTGGGGATGCGAGCAAACTGTTGGTAAATTGTCTGTTGAGGAAAGTGAAAATTGCTTAATTGGTCATTGGTCATTCGATCGGGTGCTGACGCTGCTTTAGGTACGTAGTTGCGCTTCAGCGCTCTTTACGTAAATATAAATAAGAGCGCCCAAGCGCAACTACGTACCTTGAATGTGAGAGTAAAGAGCGATCGGGATTTGTATAAATATCAAGAAAGAGCGCCCAAGCGCAACTACGTACCTTGAATGCGAGAGTTGCTTCTAGGGATTTGTATAAATATAAATAAGAGCGCTGAAGCGCAACTACGTACCTTGAATGCGAGAGTTGCTTCTCGGACAGGAGTCAAGAGCGATCGGCATACCGCAGTTCACAGCTTAGCTGGGCTAGGGAAGCGCTAATGCTGTGTCGTTGCAGATGACCGATCGACCTTGCGATCGATCGCCCGCACGACTTAAAACTTAAAATAGTGTGCAGAATAACGGACTTGTGCCAAAAGACAGACGAAAATATCGCTACCCCAACATAAACGCTTTGTCTATGCAGCCAATTCGCACATTTAACGTTTCCCCGTCTCTGCCGGCAATTCTCGAACCCCTACGCAAGCTTGCCTACAACTTGCACTGGGACTGGAACGTTGATACCAAAGACCTTTTCCGCCGGCTCGATCGAGATCTCTGGGATTCCAGCAATCAAAACCCGGTGCTGATGCTCGGAACCATTTCTCAAGAGCGACTGCAAGAAATGGCAGAAGATGAAGGCTTCATTGCTCAAATGAACCGAGCAGCCCAGCAGTTAGACGATTATCTCAAAAATCGGGCCTGGTACCGCAAACAGCGCGGCACCGATCGCCAGGAATGCTACGCTTACTTTTCGATGGAATTCGGCTTAGTGAAAGCCCTACCCATCTATTCCGGCGGTTTGGGCGTGCTCGCAGGCGACCACCTCAAATCTGCTAGCGACTTGGGCTTGCCCTTGGCTGGCGTAGGCTTGCTGTATCAAGAAGGCTATTTTTCGCAATATCTCAACGCCGATGGCTGGCAGCAAGAACGCTATCCGCTGAACGATTTCTACAATATGCCGCTGCACCTAGAACGCAATCCCGACGGTTCGGAATTGCGGATTGAGGTGGACTATCCCGGCCGCAAGGTATACGCCCGGATTTGGCGGGTACAGGTGGGCACGGTGCCCCTGTACCTAATGGATACAAATATTGAACCTAACAGCCGCTACGACCAAGATATTACCGACCAACTCTACGGCGGTGACAAAACTCTGCGGATGCACCAAGAAATCATGTTGGGCATCGGCGGAGTGAAAATGCTCAAGGCTTTGGGCTTGACAGTTACGGCTTATCACATGAATGAAGGCCACGCGGCTTTCATGGCTTTGGAACGCATACGGATGCTGATGGAGGAACATCACCTGAGTTTCTTGGAAGCGGAACAGGTGGTGATTTCGAGCAGTATGTTTACGACTCACACGCCTGTACCTGCTGGGTTTGACTTGTTCGAGCCGGATATGGTGATGCACTATCTGGGTCAGTATCCCAAGATGTTTGGCTTGTCGCAAGATGAGTTCCTGGGATTGGGCCGGGAGAATACTAAAGATTTGTCCGGGCCTCTGAATATGGCAATTTTGGCAATTAAAATGTCGAGTTTTGTCAACGGGGTGGCGGCTTTGCACGGTGTCGTGTCGCGCCCGATGTTCCAAGGGTTGTGGCCGGGTTTGCCTGAGGAAGAGGTGCCGATTACTTCGATTACCAACGGGGTTCACGCTCGCAGTTGTGTGGCGAAGTCTACTCAGGAGTTGTACGATCGCTATCTTGGCCCGGATTGGGAAATGACTCGCAAGGACGATCGACTCTGGGATCGGATGTCGTCGATTCCTGATGAGGAATTGTGGCGGAATCACGAACGCTGTCGATCGGAGTTGGTGGTGTTTGCGCGGGAGTGGCTGCAAAAGACTCTGCGCGAGCGCGGGGCGGCTCAAACGGAAATTGAACACGCTCGGGAAGCTCTCGATCCGAAGGTGCTGACGATCGGGTTTGCACGCCGTTTTGCTACTTACAAGCGGGCGACGCTGTTTTTGCGCGATGTCGATCGCATTATGCGGATCATGCGTGACAAAAACCGCCCCGTGCAGTTTGTGATTGCTGGGAAAGCTCACCCGATGGATATTCCGGGTAAGGAATTGATTCGGGATATCGTTCATTTCATCCGCGAGCACGAAACTATCAGTTCGATGGTGTTTCTGCCGAATTACGACATTAACGTGGCTCGGATGATGGTGTCCGGTTGCGATGTGTGGCTGAATACGCCGCGCCGTCCCCGTGAGGCTTCTGGTACTTCCGGGATGAAAGCTTCGATGAATGGTTTGCCAAACCTCAGCATTCTTGACGGTTGGTGGGATGAGGCGGATTATGTTCGCACTGGTTGGCCGATCGGACATGGCGAGTTTTACGAAGATACTAAGTATCAGGATGAAGTCGAGGCGAATGCTTTGTACGACTTGATGGAAAAGGAAGTTGTACCGCTGTTTTACAACCGGGATGCTGATGGTATTCCCCGCGGTTGGACGGCGAAAATGAAGGATTCTATTGCTTTGAACTGTCCTTTCTTCAATACGGCTCGGATGGTGAAGGATTACGCGCGGCGGGCTTATTTCCCCGTGAGCGATCGCTATCACACGATGACTTCTGACGGATGCGCTCCGGCTAAGGAGTTGTCTCAGTGGAAGAAGCACCTTCTCGGGAAGTGGCACGACATTAAGATTGAGGCTGTTGATATTTCCCAGGATAAGGAAGTTAAGGTCAATCAGTCGATCGCTGTTAAATCTCGAATCAATCTGATGGGATTGACACCTGCGGACGTACAAGTCGAACTTTATCAAGGTTCGGTTGATGCTAACGGCGAGATTGTTGGTGGCGTGCCAATGGTAATGGAGTATTTGGGAGAAGATCCTCACAATGCTAGCCTTTATACGGCTGACATTACTTATACTTCTAGCGGTTTGCAAGGTTTGTCGCTGCGGGTTTTGCCGAAGCACGATAATCTCAGCAGTCCTTATGAAGTTGGTGTGATTCTCTGGGCACATTAAACAGTTGACAGTTGACAGTTGACAGTTGACATTTGTGATGGTCAATGCGCGATTGTGCTATTTTTCGGGAGCATCTCAGTTTTGCATTTACAGTGCGAGCTGTCGCGAGTTCGCGACAGCTCGCACTACCATAAAAAATGCTTCTTGCAAAACTGAGATACTCCCTCAGGTTCGTAGTGAGGACTTTAGTCCGCAGGGAGCATCTCTGTTTTGCATTTAATAGTGCGAGCTTAAGAGCTCGCGTATTATACGATACGCGAGCTCTTAAGCTCGCACTATAAGAAAAAATGCTTTTTACAAAAATGAGATGCTCCCTATTCTTATTGAAGTTGGGGAATGACTATGTAGCCGGTTGCGCGATCGCCCAAAACCAAATTCCGCTCGATTCCCCAGTACCACCAGTGAGCGCCGATATAAGCACATAGCAAGGCATCTAGCTGGTCTTCTAAGGCTTTAAGGGTAGCGATACTGGTGGGGATATCGCTCACAGGCAAGATGCCTATGCCACAGTTCACAGGCAAGATGTCTGTGCCACAAGACAGATTGAGACTTGGTTCAAGGCTCGGTAAAATATCGATAATATACTGGCAGAGTTTCATCAATTCTAATTGACGCTCTGCCAGTTTTCCTTTTTTGTATTTGATGATTCTATCTAATTTAAATAAGTTGATTGTGGCTGGATGGGGAAAGACTTCTATTTGATATCTGCCTAGTTTCTTAGCTTCAATAGTTGGTGAGTGGACAAATCCTCGGGCTTCTAAACAAAGGCCAAATTCGACTGTTTTTTGGGCGAAGGGGCGAGAAAGATTGGCGGGATAGCAGCCTGCGTGGTAGCGCCCGAAGTGTTTGTGGGTGAGTTTGTCAGCGTCGCGCATTCCCGTTGGATTGGCGATGATTGTGGGTGCGTCTACGGCGATGATGGCTGGTTCGGTTGGGGAGATTTGGCGATCGATCCAGGTGAGGATGTCGTTGAGGGATTGTTGGCGATCGCACTCGATGAATTGCAATCGATTGTTTTCCCAATTCAAACAGCACAAACCGCTTGCTCCTGAACTCCAACCTAAGTCTATGCCGATAAATTTCATACTTGTTTAAATTAGTCCTGGACGCGCGCTGAGATTAGAAACCCGGTTTCCTCGTATATTTCTCGTTCCTGTCCGCAAAATCTCGTAGAAACCGGGTTTCTTACCCCCATGTGTCAGCCGTGATAATTATACATAAAAATCTAGCTGCGGATTAGGATACGGCAGTGCCGCTTTCCTACAGATGCTTGTGTGCGAGAGATAATTGCACCATCAAAAATATGATACAATGATAGATATAAAATTGGATAGGAGAAATATAGTATGTTGGCAGAAACAGAAAAACGCTACTATACTCCAGAGGAATATTTAGCTTTAGACGAAGCTGCGGAATACAAAAGCGAATATCTAGATGGAGAAATATTACCGATGACTGGTGGAACAGCTAATCACAATAAAATTGCGCTGAATTTTTGCCGCATATTTCCCTTGACTGTAAGCGGGCAAAATTACGAGATTTTTATCAATGATATGCGGTTGTGGATACCGCGTTATCGTCTGTACACTTATCCAGATGTGATGGTGATTCAGGGTGAACCGGTTTATCAGGGAACTAACACCACGACTGTGACAAATCCCTTGCTAATTGTTGAGGTTTTGTCGAAATCTACTAAAGATTATGACAGAGGGGAGAAGTTTCTTTATTATCGATCGATTCCTGAACTTCGGGAATATATTTTAATTGACCAATACAAATATCATGTCGAACAATTGACTAAGACTGCTGATGATAAATGGCTATTTACTGAGTATGAGTCAGAAGATTCTGTATTAGCAATGGACTCGGTTGAGTTCCAAATTAGCTTGACGGATATTTACGATCGCATAAATTTTGAAGTCGCAGCAGAATAGACTTGTTGCACAATCGTTTTGCAGCAAGGACTTCAGCCATCGATCTGCTGAATTCGGGCGATCGCACAAACTGCACTTAATTTTTCTCCGGCTTTTCATCGGATGGCGGGGGCTGTTTTTGTTTTTGACGTTCTCTCACAGCTTGTTCTAAAAGGAATGCTGATAAGCCGCTGATTGAGCGCCGTTCTTCATCTGCCCACTCTTGGAGTAGGTCGTAAATTCCTTCTGCTATTGAGGTTGATACACGTTTAGCCATTAGAAATTCAGTATTTTTTTATTTAGGGCGATCGTCATTGTCGAGTATTTTAGACGATTCTGTCGAATATGCAGCATTATGCTGCTTTTGCACAGCACTATGCGCCCGATCGCGCATGAATCAGCAATAAAAAACTTCAGTCCTCAGTTTGTTTGAGAGAGCGATCGATCGCCCAAACTCAACTTAACTCTTCTCCTGCTTCTCATCCGATGGCGGGGGCTGTTGTTTCATTTCCTTTTGACGTTCTCTGGCTGCTTGCTCCAAAATGAATGCTGACAAGCTGCTGACTGAACGGCGTTCTTGACTTGCCCACTCTTCAAGGATGTCATAGATTCCATCGGCTAAATAGGTCGCTAAGCGTTTGGTCATAAGATATTCACTATTTTTTAGTTTAAACCGATCGCAATTGTGCTGTATCTAGACCACTTTGTCGAATATAGCTCATTTAAAGCATTTATATGTGCTATATCCATGCTATAATCTCAACAAGTCAAAAGCCAGCGCTGAACTTTCGTCGGGCCCGCGCTGGCTGATGGCTCCCCACATACATAAGGAGACAATTACTATGGTAAAGCCTGTGAGCGACGTGAGTGAATATACTCGCGGCTATCAGCAAGCTTTGAATGATTTTGGCGTGACGCAACTGCTTTCGGGTATCCGCAGCTACTCTGATGACGATTTTGATGCCGATCGCGCGCAGTTGACTCAGCAGGAGTTGGAAAGCTTTGCGGTGTTTCTGATTCTGCGCGTCGGGGCGAATTTGAACGGAAGTGCGATCGCCCGTTATCTCAACACTCTCAGAAAAGCCGATTCTCCGATTGTGGGTGGCGATCGCAATTCTTGGGCGATCGTCCGAATTTTACCGAATGCTGAGCATTACACGGTTGCTCGTTTTGTCAACCGCTAAGATGCGGACGATCGGCGGAGGGCTTTGTGTCGGTTTATTCCGGGGGGTGTGTTTGAAGTTGTGATGTGCGATCGGGCTTAATCAATAAATACAGTTGAAGAGCGATCGGCTATCATAATACCTAGATACTGTAAAAAACGATGGCTGCCAAAGACCGATTTCATGATGCTGTTAAACAAGCTCTCTTGAAGGAGCAGTGGGTAATTACGGCAGATCCGCTGATCCTCAAGATAGATAAGGTGAAGTTTGAGATTGATTTAGCAGCAGAAAAAGTCTTTGCCGCTGAAAAAGCTGGACAAAAGATTGCAGTTGAAATCAAAAGTTTTTTGAATCCATCAGCGGTGACAGACTTTCATTCAGCGTTGGGACAGTTTTTGAACTACCGCTTAGGATTGCAAATGAACGAACCAGATAGAACTCTGTATCTGGCAATTCCTCTCGATATATTTGAATCCTTTTTTCAAGAAAGATTCACTCAGGAAGCCGTCAGACAGTATCAAGTGAAGTTAATCGTCTACGAACCAGTTCAGGAGGTAATCATTGAATGGAAAGAATAGAGGAGTACCGCCAATTTATCCGCCAGTTGCTAACCACTCATGCCACAGTCGATCCAAATTCAGAATTGGATGTTGAATGTCAGTTGGTGTTCGATACAGAACAAGATCATTACCAAATTTTAGACGTTGGCTGGGAGGGATACAAGCGGATTTATAACTGTTTCATTCACTTAGATATCAAGGATGGTAAAATCTGGATTCAACGCAATATGACAGAAGCCGATTTAGGACAAGAATTAGTTGAGATGGGAGTACCCAAAGAGGATATTATTTTAGGGTTGCATCCACCGTACAAGCGTCCATATACTGGCTATGGAGTTGCTTAGAAAATGCGTAAGGTTCCCCAGAAAAACCTGTTGAAATCGCAATACGGTTTACTTAATGCTTTTTTGTCATTGCGAACGTCCACGCGCGGCAATCGCAGCGTCTATTTTTCACCTCGTTTTTCCAACGGACTGTCTTAATCTAAAAGTTAATTTAACTGTCTAACCATTAGCATCGAGACAATTTTGGCATCCCATCAACCCCCCGACTTTATTTGGAAGGTTTAGAAGATTCGGGACTTAAAATCAACAATTGATCGCCGGATTGACTTTGTTGAATCGCCATCACTAGCGGACGAACTTGAGGGTCTTTTTGCTTTGCTTTTGTTAAAGCCGGAAACAGATAAATCCAGTTTCCTCTCTCCAAAAGCAACCGCCAAACTCTAGGTTTTTCGGGATTATTTCTATCAGTATCTTCCTTCCTTAACAAATCATCAAATGAACTTTTATCGCCAATAAATCTATACTTTTCTAGATTGAGTTTGTCATCAAAGATATTATTGAGTTTCCTGCCTAAAGCAATATTCTCTTCCTTGGCGACTAAAGTAACTACAGGTAAAGTCGAAGCTTCGCCCGCATCGCGTCCGGCATCGGCAATACCTTTGTCGCGAGCAAACCCAAACAAAACCACCAATACCAAACTGACAATAATAATTTCGTCAACGAGCGATCGCAATAATTTTATTGAGTTTAATCGATTCAGATTAAATTGTTCCCAAGACTTTAAAATCCGGTAAATCGACTTGAATCTTCTGCCGTAAAGATAGGACAGCCACCATGTAATTGTTCGATTAATTTTAGTGGCAACTGTCTTCTGGATACTATTAACTAGCCACAAAGTAATATAAATTGCTAGGATTGTTAACAGAAGAGCGATCGCACTTTTAACAATGGTCGATCCATCAGCAAAAAACACCTGAAGTGGCACGATAAAAAATGATTGTACTGGTAAATCGAGGGTCATTAGATTGATCTGGAAGTAGGAAAAATAAGACCAGCGATAAATCCAGCCCGTAAAAAACAAAGCGATACTAAATAACCCAACAACACTAGCAAATTTGCCTAAAATGTTGGATTCGGGAGTAGGTTGAGGAGAATTAGCCACGGAATCACCTTGAAAAAATGTGAACTACCATTATATAATACTAACGGGTTTGGGGTTTATCCTTCAAGGGGGTTTAGAGGAAATATGAAACGCAAAATACTTTCATTTCTAGTTGTAGCACTTATTATAGTAACGGCGGGTATGGCCGCACAAGTTAATGCGGCTAGTCAAGGTATCCAGAAACACAATTTGCGATCGGTACAAGCACAGGCTAATACTAGCAAGCCCATATCCATAGAGTTGCCGACAGATGCAAAAATTTTAATGAATAAGAGCAAAGAAGAACTAAGCGGTCAAGTTGTGAAGATTGATGATAAGTCCCAGGAATTATCCATCCAGCGAGGAAAGGACAAGATATCGCGTCCCTTCAGTCAAATTAATAAAGTGGTGTTTTCTGACGATCCCAAAGATCGTACAAGTAGTCAAAATATGCCTCTGAAGGGCGACGTTACTTCAATGAAAGGTCGTCCAGAGACTTGGCCCGATATTCCCATGAACGCTTTTCGCTTGGTAAATCCGAATAATGGTCAAGCAGAGGTAAACTTAGGGTCTGTTGTTCCTCCCGATCAGCTAAAAAGTATTCACTCAGTTATGAAGGGAGATGGGCAAAATAAACGAAAATTTGTCGTAAATGAAATGCAATTTAACGTGCCAAAAAAGACGATGACAATTACAGCGACTCCCTATTAAGTCCGTCGCGTCGTCAGAAACCGGGCTTTTTACAAGAATGTTTCGTTGTTACCCGCAGATTTGATAGACTTTGGCTTCGCTCAGTGCTTTGGTCAGAGTCTGTAAATTCTGTAGAATTAAAATCCCAACTCTCTTTAACGTACTTTCGGAACCAACTAAGATGTTAGTCATTTAAATTTATTGCCTCAATCCCTTGCAATATAGGGTCTAGCCCACAAATAGTGCAGTTTGAATGTCGAACAGCTTAGACCAATTCTGAATGCAAACAATCTGGTCTTCGTAACGAATAATGTGTCAGACTTTGCCGATCATCTCGACTTACAAATAGAAAACTGGTATGTCTCAATATCTCTTGCTCATCGCAGAAGCAATGGTGGAAGGGATATCCATATTAAGTAAAGATTCTGCATTTGATGCCTATCCTATTAATCAAATTTGGTGAATTATGAAAATGATGAAACGACTTATCCCTAGTGTTTTGGTTTTGGGTGTCTGTCTAACTCCTCTGACTGTGCCAATGATGGTTCAACCTAGTTCGGTGCAAAGTCAAGATTCACAATATGCAAAATTAAAGTCACTTAGACACAAAGCAACAGAAGAGACACAAAAACAACCCGAACAAGCGCTAGCAACATGGGAGGAAGTTCAAGCCATTGCGCGACAAATTCCAGATATAGACAATCAAGCCGTAGCACTCAATGGCATTGGTGAAGCCTACAACAGGCTCTCCAAGATGACAGAAGCATTGGAATCTTTTAAAAAAGCTTTATCAATTCTGCCACCAGAAGGGGATAGTGCGGCGAAAGCTGGTACTTTGAAGAATATTGGTATGCTGTACAACAGCATTTCTCAGCAGACAGAAGCATTAAAATACTTAGATCGGGCTTTACAAATGACAAAAAATATAGAGAATAAAGATTTACTAATAACAGAAAGAGTGAACAATCGCGAAGAGCAAGCTCATATTTTGATTGTTATCGGTCAAGTATACAATAGCATTTACCAACAGGAAAAAGCATTAAAAAATTTTCATGATGCTTCACTAATTATGGAAGAAACAAAAAATCTTGCTGGGAAAGCTGTTACGTTGAATGATATGGGTGTAGCATACAAAATCATGTCCAAAGGAAAAGAAGAAAAAAAGTTTGCAAAAATAACATTACTAGACAAAGCATTAAAAAGTTTTGAAAAAGCTTTAGAAATCAGAGGAGAAGGAGATAATAGCCCAGAAAAAGCGACTATCTTATCTAATATTGGTGAAGTTTATAATAACAAAAACCAACCACTAAAAGCATTAGAATTTTTGGAAAAAGCTTTAACAATTACGGAGGCATTTCCCTATCGCGCCGGGAAAGCTGTTACTTTGAATCAGATGGGTATAGCGCACAAAATCATGTCCCCGCCACAAAAAGCATTAGAATATTTGCAACGATCTTTAGCAATTACGAATGAAATTGGCTATCGTGCCGGGGCAGCAGATACTTTTAGTAATATTGCTGAAGTATACCGAGATATGAAACAACCGGATCAAGCGATCGACAATTGGGAGAAATCTGTCAAAATTACTTTAGAAATTCGGAGAGACTTACGGCGAGAAAATAGACGAAAGTTTCTAGAAGCTGAAAGCGGGCCAGCGATCGCCCTTACCTCCCTTCTCATCGACCAAAACGACCAAAACCAAGACTATCGCGCTTTCCAATGGATCAACATCGCCACCACAGCCGATCTCGCCGACTACACCCGTTTAATTGGCGCCAAAGTTAAAGATCACGAAGCACAAAAAGCCATTAACGAGTTGGATGAAAAAAATAAAGAACTCCAATACCTTCGCAGCCAACTTCAAGGCAATTTGTCAGAAAATCTCTCAAAAGATATCCCCGAAAAAATACGGAAAGTAGAAGCAGAATTTAACAAGGAAGCTGAACACAGTCGTGCCCTATTCCCAGAAGTCGCCGAACTATTTGAAACCACACCCAAAGACATCGACCAACTGAAAGCAAGTATCGCACGAGATACCGTTGTCATTCAACCCGTCTTGCTGGAAAATGTCAGAGGTGTCCCCAATACGATCGCCTTATTTGTCTTAACAAAAGACTATTTAACGGTTCAAAAAGTTCCGATTCAACCCAAACAATTCGACAAACTACTCACCGAACACCGCGGAGAAATATCAAACTTTTTATCCGCCGCAAATAAGTACCAAGAAACTGGCGGCAAACTATACGACTTCCTAATTCGCCCTGTAGAAGAAAAAATACAGGCATTGTCTCCCAAACAATTGAGCATTATCGCCACAGGAAAATTGCGTTATATCCCATTTGAAACGCTGTATGACACAAAAAAAAATCAATTCCTGATCCAGAAATATCCCATCAACTATCTCACCCGTATTTCCAAAATGACAATACCGGATTCAACTTTACGAGGCCCAGTCTTAGCATTAGGAAATCCCGTCACTCGTGCCCCCTACAATTTACCAAATTCAAAACGGGAAGTTGAGACAATCACCCAAATTATTCCCAATAGTCTACCCCGTACCGGCAATGCAGCAACCCTCAAAGAATTCAAAGATCAAGCACGCCACTTTCCCTTTTTGCACCTAGCAACTCACGGCTGTTTTCAACCTAAAGGCTGCTGCTTGCTTAAATCTCCCAATTGTAAGCAACCCGACAGAGTTGATTTAAAGCCGAATACTATCCTGTTTGCGAATAATGAAGAATTTAATATTGGCGATGCCGCCTTATTGAGATTGGAAAACACGAGACTCCTGACATTAAGCGCGTGTCAAACTGCAATAGAAACTAACTATAACGATGAAGAAATATCGGGAGTTGCCTATGTATTTGAGCGTGCGGGTGCACGAGCTGTGATTGCGAGTCTGTGGAATGTTTCGGATTCATCTACTAAAGTTTTGATGGTTCAATTTTATCAGAATATCAATAAAGGGATGAGTAAAAATGAAGCTTTGCAACAAGCTGAGTTGAGTCTAATAAAGGATAATTTCCATCCGTTTTATTGGTCGCCGTTTATTTTAATTGGCGATCCGCGGTAGTTGAAATTCGGCGGTGGTTGAAATTCGGTTGAAACCGGGCGGTTGAAATCCGGCGGTTGGAAACCGCATCTACAGAAACAAAACCCGACGAAAGCGGGTTGAAGAGTTGACAGTTAAATTACATTATCTTCAGTCCGCTTGGCATGGACATCGTATAAAATCTTATATAGCCTTTCTCAAAAAGATGGATGATGTATAACTGACAGCTTACATAACCCTTAAACTAAGAGGGCTAAAGCCCAACAACGTACCTCATCTTTCTGATAACCGTTATATTTGGCATCCAAAAAATGCGATCGCACAACGAATCGCCCAAACCGGCCCAACTAAATTTATACGCGCAAGACGGCAAATACAACACAACGTATACGGTTTGCCACAATGCCCGAATCGATCGCACGCCCTACATTAGGAAGAGTAAAGAAAAGCAGTCCAAAGCTGTAGCAGTACAAGCCTCACCGATGCAACCGTCCCCCAACAGGTTCGGTAAATACACCTTCATCGCAAGGTCTAACCGCCCGCAGTATAGAGATAAGCACCCTATCGAAGACTGTTGTATTAAAGCAGAGCTGACTACCCGTAAACCGCGAAGTAGAATCGCAGTTCTGAATAACCAGACTATCACACAGATAGAAAACCAAAATTTTGTAGAGATTGGAGCCGGAACACCCCTATGGGAAAAGTAGTTGGAATTGACTTAGGTACGACAAACTCCTGCGTCGCAGTTATGGAAGGCGGCAAACCCACCGTCATAGCCAACGCCGAAGGGGGTCGCACCACACCTTCCGTAGTAGCATATGCTAAAAATGGCGATCAACTCGTCGGACAAATCGCCAAGCGTCAAGCCGTGATGAACGCCGAAAACACCTTTTACTCAGTAAAACGGTTTATCGGGCGTCGGGTTGACGAAGTAACCCACGAAACCACAGAAGTTTCCTACAAAGTCCTGAAAGTCGGCAACAGCCTCAAACTCGACTGTCCCGCCCGCGGCAAGCAATTTGCTCCCGAAGAAATTTCCGCGCAAGTGTTGCGTAAACTCGTAGAAGATGCCAGCAAATACCTCGGCGAAACTGTTACCCAAGCGGTAATTACAGTACCCGCTTACTTCAACGATTCCCAGCGCCAAGCTACTAAAGACGCGGGAAAAATTGCCGGTATTGAAGTTCTGCGGATTATTAACGAACCTACAGCAGCCGCTTTAGCCTACGGATTAGATAAAAAGAGCAACGAAACCATCCTCGTATTTGACTTGGGCGGCGGTACTTTCGACGTATCAATTCTCGAAGTCGGCGACGGCGTATTTGAAGTGCTAGCAACTTCTGGAGACACTCACCTCGGTGGTGACGACTTCGACAAAAAAATTGTTGATTTCATCGCCGGAGAATTCCAAAGAGCCGAAGGAATTGACCTCCGCAAAGATAAACAAGCACTGCAACGCCTGACGGAAGCAGCCGAAAAAGCCAAGATTGAACTTTCGAGCGTTACCCAAGCAGAAATCAACTTGCCGTTTATTACCGCAACTCAAGACGGCCCAAAACACTTGGACACCACCTTGACGCGGGCCAAGTTTGAAGAACTTTGTTCAGATTTGATCGATCGCTCTCGCATTCCCGTAGAAAACGCAATCCGCGACGCCAAACTCGACAAATCAGCAATTAATGAAGTTGTCTTAGTTGGCGGTTCTACACGCATTCCAGCCGTGCAAGAACTCGTCAAAAAAATCCTCGGAAAAGACCCCAACCAAACGGTAAACCCGGATGAAGTGGTCGCAGTCGGTGCCGCAATTCAAGCTGGCGTGCTCGCAGGCGAAGTCAAAGACATCCTGTTGCTCGACGTTACCCCGCTGTCTCTGGGCGTCGAAACCTTGGGCGGCGTGATGACCAAAATCATTCCCCGCAACACCACAATTCCTACCAAGAAGTCGGAAACTTTCTCGACTGCTGTAGACGGCCAAACAAACGTGGAAATTCACGTTTTGCAAGGCGAACGGGAAATGGCAAACGATAACAAAGATTTGGGAACTTTCCGTTTAGATGGAGTTCCCCCAGCTCCCCGTGGCGTACCTCAAATTGAAGTTACATTTGATATCGATGCTAACGGTATTTTGAATGTAGCTGCTAAGGATAAAGGTACTGGTAAGGAACAATCTATCAGCATTACCGGTGCTTCTACTTTGCCTAGCAATGAAGTCGATCGCATGGTTCGGGAAGCCGAATCGAATGCGGCTGCTGACAAAGAACGTCGCGAACGGATCGATCGCAAAAACCAAGCCGATTCTCAAGCCTACCAAATCGAGAAGCAGTTGGCAGAATTGGGCGATAAAGTTCCTGCTGATGACAAAACCAAGATTGAAGGCTTGCTAAAAGACTTGCGGGCTGCGATCGAAAGTGAAGATGACGATCGTATCAAAACCTTAACAACAGAGTTGCAGCAAGCATTCTACGCAGTCAGCAGCAACCTTTACCAGCAAGCAGGCGGCCCCACTGACGGCCCTGGTGGCCCTGGAGACGGCGGCCCGACTGGCGGCGGCGACGACGTGATTGACGCCGACTTCACCGAAGGCAACAAATAGTAGGCTAAACTAACAGCCAGCAGCTAGAAGCAAGAAACCCGGTTTTGAATAGAGACCGGGTTTCTCTGTATGATAAAAGTTAACACCTTCATGATTCGGCGATTGAAATCGCTTCTACAAAAACGAAGTCCGCCTCCGCGGACTAAGAAATAAAGTCAGGAGTAATCTAAATGTCTCGTCCTCCTATACAAAATTCATCCGCAAACACTCCCAACAAATCTCAGGCTGCATCCTTGCGCCGACTCCGCCGCATCAGTCATTTACTAGACAATGCAATTCCGATTCCCGGCACAAAATACCGCATCGGACTCGATCCAATATTAGGATTGATACCGGGTGGCGGCGATTTAGTTGGTTCAATTTTTGCAGGTTATGTAGTTTTCAAATCCGCTCAAATGGGAGTGCCGCAAGAGACTTTAGTAAAGATGGCCGCTAACATCGTATTTGATACAGTTGCTGGCACTGTACCAGTTGCCGGAGACTTGTTAGATGTTGCTTGGAAAGCTAATATCAAAAATATCGAATTGCTGGATGCTCATTTAGGTTCGCCTGAACCGGCTGGAAAAAAAGCTGATTGGTTGTTTGTGGTGGCTTTGCTGTTGGGTTTGACGTTGATTGTTGGTAGTGTAATTTTCTTGAGCGTGATGTTTTTTGGGTGGGTGTTTAAAGCTTTGACTGGCGGTTGATGTTGAGTTTTGGGGTAGGGAAACAGCATTGCTGTGTCCTTTTTAGGACTTCGCACGGGGTTCAGAAACCGAGTTTTTTCCGAGCATACTCATTGCAGTCCCAGATATGGTCAAAAACCCGGTTTCTTCGTAGCAGCGCGTTAGTTATGTCTGAATTTCTGAATAATTTTAGGGTAAAAGTAAGAGACTTGCGATCGCGGGCAACAATTTACTGCAAGCTTCCACCAACGTCGCCGCACTCGGTAAACCAGCAAGAATACCTTTCAGCATTGTCATGGCTGTTTCCCCCGCCTCTTGCATTGTGCTTTCTTGGGGATTTTTCCCTACTTCTGCCAAGGATTTTACCTGTTTCAAGGCCACAGCTTTATTCTTATCAGATAAATTAGTATCAGCCTCGATCGCTGTTTGTAACTCAGTCAACAATTCTTTGATTCCCGGCTTGTCACTTTGAGGAGAGGCTGGTAGCTGGCCGATCGTGTTGGTAACTATACCGCTGATCTCGCCTATGTTCAATGTTGACCCAGTAACGTCTCCCCCAACATTGATATTTTTGCTGCTACTGTCAGTCATAGATTTACTCTTTGATGTAGATTTTACTTCATTATTATTATAGATTATTAATTCTTTTTGTGCTAAAGCCATATTAAGTTTTCTTAAATATAAGATTTGTTCGCTATAGTCTTGGATTTTACTGTTTTTAATAGCGATTTCTTGGCAACAGCCTTGAATTTCCTTGTCTTTAACAGCGATTTCTAATTTATGTCTTTGCATTAATTCTCTAATTTTTGCTTCACACTTTTGTTTCAGCCGAGCCAGTTCTTCCTCATTTGACATAAACTAAAAAGGAATTTATTCTGGCTTATTGTCTGGGCTGGAATTAATCACGATCGGATTTTTAGCTAACTTGATAGTCATTTCTCTCAAAAAAGCTATTTCCTCACGATACCTCTCTATTTGAGCATCTTTTGCTTGAAGTTCGGCTTGAGATATTTCTTCTACTTCTTCTGTAGACTCTAGCTGTTCGTTGTTTGCGTTGGTAACTGTACCTTCAATATTACCTATATTTAACGTTGACCCGATCGCATCTCCAGCCAGATTGAGGTTACTGCTTTGATTTCCAGTGGAGTTACTCTCTGCTATAGCTTTCACTTCTATGGTAACAGGTTTAGCAGCCAGTTGGATAACGACTCCTTCAAGAAAAGTTATCTGCTTGTCTCGATCTTCCAATCTTGCCGCCATTAGTTCATAATTTTGTGTGAAATTTTTATGAATATGCTCCTTATTAGCATCAGGTGGTACGCTAACTTTGACAACAATGACTCCATCGCCTTTATTTTCAATACTCTGGATAGTCAGTTCCGTGCCTTCGTTTTCCACTTGCAATTGTTTGAATGCAGCAACAAAAGCTTTCCAGTCAATTCCGTTACGAAAAATTAGATTAACTGTATTTAAAACCTCCTCAAACAGTTTGGTAAATTCTACTGGTGCAAATTCGCCACTGCTGGGGCAACGTTCGCGATCGTCAGTTCCCGGTTTGGGATATTCTAGAAGATAAACAAACCGACAGTCAACGCGATCGAGCTTTGTATTACCGTCAATGTTCCAAGCTTCCAAACAAGCACCTGTAAAACTAGCTGCTGTAAAATCGGTTGCCAAGGCTTTAGTTTCAGTGAGGTTTGCCAATTCCAAATTAGCTAGATGCAAAGTTGCTTCGCTGAGGTTAGCCTGCTTGAGATTAGCCTCGTTGAGATTAACGCCTGTCAGGTTTGCGCCTTGGAGATTTGCACTAACATAGGATTTTTTGTAGCCGTTGCCAGTGATGAGTAATTCTCGGATGCGGGTATCAGCTAATATCGAATTACCGACTCGCGCGCGATCGAGTTTTTCTGTATTTCGGAAGCAAGTGCGAGTGAGATTAGCTGTTCTAAAATCTGTACTTTTGAGAGTTGCTTCAGTGAAATTGGCATCAGTTAAATCGGCATTACGAAAAGTAGTACCTTTCACAGTTGCATACTCAATTGCTATACTTTTTAGCCACGAAAATCTGTTATCATCAGCTAAAGCTCGCTTGCTAATATAACCTGATATAAAAGTAACAGCGTAAATGCCAACCACAGCCCCAACGACACTAATAGCTCTTGCTGTTGCAAACGCCTTAACAAAAGCTACAAGTATTAGTGCGATCAAACTTCCAAATAAAGTCGCGATCACACCTAAAGCAAAAGTATCAGATACAACTCCAGCAAAAGTTAAAGCCAAAGCCAAAGAAAACTCTACAGCAAAAACCAAAGTTAATAATAAACCCAGACTTACAGGTCCAGCTACTTCTAATGATAAGCCAAAGGAAAACGTTAAAATTACAACAAAAACAAAAGCTATAACTAGGAAAAATTCAAAAGCAGACTTGAATCCGTGGGGGATAATAATCATCAAGAAAATAACAGTAGCTATTGAAAAGATTATCCCTGGGTAACTCAGAAATTTTTGATAGTTTTCGGACAAAAAAGCTCCTACAAAAGCACCGCCTATTGCCCCGACACATCCCGCTGCTGCTGCGATAAGTAATGCGATTATTAGCAGTGGAATTTGCCATCGCTGTTGCAGTCCAGCTTTGGCACCAGTGAAGTCAGCTTCTCTGAGGATGGCATTGGTGAAGTTTGCGCCTCGGATGTCTGCACCGATGAATTTTGCACCTGTGAGATTTTGACCTTTGAAATTGCGGCCTCGGAGATTTTTACCGGAGAAGTCTTGGGGCATGATTTCACGCAGGGAGATAGTAGTTATTTTTTCATTGCGATGCTGTGGCGATCGCCCTGATAAAAGTTTTATTGAATTGGATAAAAATCTAGCACAAGGCAGGGATAGTTACAACCACTGACTTAGATACGTTTATTCATACCTGATGTAAGTTCCTAAAAATTCCAGTTGATTCATCATTTCCTCAGCAGACTTGCTACGAATCAAATTCAACAACCCGCGCAACTGTTCGCCTACAGAGTAACTTTGTCGCGGTGCAACAATAATTCCTGAATGACTCCCGCCTACTGCGAGCAAGTTCCCGTGCAACCGACAGAAATCTCGACTATTAAAAGTATAAATGACTCGACCTTGCTCTGTTGCCCATATCAGTTGTTCTTCATCTATATGCCCTAAATTATTGGCATCTGAGACAGTCAGTACATCAACCCCATTCTCTCGCAGGGCTTGCACGAATGCTTTTCTAAGCGTATCCTCATCCAAATACAAACGAATCTGGCTCATTAAAGATTCCCCGCCCTGTTTTCAGCTTCCAAAAGCTGATATTCAGCTAATTCCGCAGCTAAATCTGCCTCAATTTCATTACGGTTAGCATGATAGTAAGATAGGGCTGCATAAACCTGTGCTAAATCTAAATAGGGAATCTCTTCGAGTATTTCTTCTACACTCAGTCCTTCTTTATTCCAAACGGCAATTTGAGCAATAGAAATTCTGGTTCCCGCAATTCGGGGCCGCCCTCCACAAGTTTCAGGCGTACTGACAACCAGAGTGCCAATGTCGATCGCAGTTGTTGACATAGTTACCTCTTAAGCAAAACTCAAACAAGCCAAAATATCCTGTTGCGTGAGATAGGGAAAATCATCTAGGATTTCTTCATAACTCATCCCAGATGCAAGATATTCCAACACGTCATAAACCGTAATTCTCATGCCCCGAATACAGGGTTTGCCACCACGCTTCCCCGGTTCGATCGTAATTATCTTAGCGATGTCTTGTTCTGACATGGCACTTTTCCTTTACCTTATTTTCTCAATTCTAGCTTAACAAAGGGATAAAGCGCTCCTAACGTTTGGTAGTTTCCAGCATTTTATTAGTTCCTTTAGTTTCCTAATTCACTTTAACTCAATCCCCCCACAGCCAGCACTCGCATCAAGTCCCATCAGGGCCGTACCCGGAGTCTTTTTGAGTATCTTTTCGCCGATCGCCCCCCGCCATGCAATAATGAGATAACTTGCACAAAAACTCTATCAGTAGTGTCAGCCTTGCCGCCTTACTACTACAGATAGCGTCTTCAATCTCAATTCGTGCAAATTCCCAATTAAACCGGCTGTCGCTCTACACAAATTTCTCCTAATGGCTGAAGTCCCCCAATCTCCCACAGAACTCGCCGAAGCCCTCAGAGGCTTGACAGATATCAATTTCCAATTACCAGATCCCGAAGACGAACAAATACCAGACTTCGATTTTGAATCGCAGGTTGACAACGCCTGGAAAGTGTGCGATCGTTTCGACTTACAAACCGACATCTGGCGCGGACAAATTCTCCGCACAGTCAGAGATAGAGAAAAAAAAGGCGGCGACGGACGCGGTACCGGCTTCTTGAATTGGCTAAAAGAAAGAGAAATCAGCAAAAGTCAAGCCTATTCTTTAATCGAATTAGCTAAAAGTGCCGATACTCTCATCGAACAAGGAGATTTAGACCCAGAATCCATTAGAAACTTCAGCAAAAGAGCCTTTGTCGAAACTGCCAAAGCATCTCCAGAAGTACAGCAAATGGTAACAGATGCTGCCGGAAAGGGCGATCGTATTACCCGTCGCGAAGTCAAACAACTATCCGACGAATGGATGGCAATGAACTCCGATTTATTGCCAGAAGAAGTCAAAGAAAAAGCATCTAGCGGTTCTCTTCCTTCCCGCTATCTCGCTCCTTTAGTCAAGGAAATGGAGAAACTCTCCCCATCTCACCAAAGCGAAATTCAAAAAGAAGTAGCAGAAAATCCCGACGTAGATACTGTCAAACAGCTAACTTCCGACGCCAAGAATTTATCGAAATATCTCGATGCGGCCGCCCAAGTCCAAGCTCTCAACCAGTCTCACCTAGACATGGAAATGGCTTTGGAAGAATCTTTGCGAGTCGGCTGTTTGGGAACTACCGCCGATGTTGTCAAACAAGCCGCCTTGCTAGAACAAACTGTAGTCAAACTCTACACTGTTTGGAAGCGTTTAGGAAGTTTGGCAGATAGATTGTACGTGGATACAGGAGCAAGCACACCAAATTTGCGCTTACTTTTGGGATGCTTGGACAGTCTTTCCGGAGAAAAGATTGAAGTGGATTTTGGAGACGGAGAGCGCTCTATTCGCTTGCAAATTATCAGCGAATAGCTCAACCTTGACCTGGGTTCGTAGTGAGGACTTTAGTCCTCTCCAAATGCGGACTAAAGTCCTCACTACGAACCAAGTCTGCGTCAATCCCTGTTTATCTGCGGTGAAAATTTCTGATTTTGTTCCAAAGATAGCGGGGATTCAAATAACGCCGATATTTAGTAACTACTTCTTTCCCCAAAATTACCACGCTCAGCCAAAAACACACTTCGGCTAGCACAGCTAAAACAACATCTATTTGCGTTTTTTCGGCGATGCTCAGTGGTAGGAATGGTACAATAAACAAGATTGCCAGCCAGGGCAAAAAAGATGCAATAAATAAAAACCAACCCAGCTTTTGCAAATTCTGCATAGATTTCATTTATTGGATAATTATAGATCGGGCCGCGGTTAAAACCGCGCATACACAAAGGAAGTCCGAGCGAGGGTGTAAAGAAAATAACGTAATTTTAATTGCTCACTCTTCAACCCACGGAGGTGGGTTTTGTTTGTATAGACGCGGTTTCAACCGCCCGGTCTTCTTCGGCCCACCAACTCAATTCTTAATCCCCGTCGCCGCAATCCCGCGAATAAACTGCCGCTGGCCCGCCAAAAACAGCAACACCACCGGCACAGTCCCAATTACCACCGCCGCCATCAACAACGGCCAACTGCTAGTAAACTGTTCCTGAAACTGGGTTAAAACCAACTGCACAGTCCGCAACTCTGGTCGCGTTGTAAACACCAGCGGTTTAAACAAATCATTCCACTCGCCGATAAAGGTAAACAAAAACAGCGTCACCAAAGCAGGGCGCGCTAAAGGCAGCATCACCTGCCACAACACCTGCCAGCGGTTAGCCCCATCTAGCATTGCCGCCTCCTCCAACTCCACCGGAATTGTCAGAAAATACTGGCGCAGCAGAAAAATTCCGAAACCGTTAACCGCCGTCGGCAAAATCAGCGCCCCGTAAGTATTCAGCAAATGGCCCCACTTCAAAACCATGAATATTGGAATCACCAAAAGCTGAAACGGAATCACTAGCGTCGCCAAAACCACCAAAACTAGGGCCTGTCGCCCGCGAAACTTCAGCCTGGCCAAAGCATAACCCGCTAAAGCAGAAGTCACTACCTGAAAAGCAGTAACTGCGATCGCCACTAGAGTAGAATTAAGAAATGCCAACAAAAAATTACCCCGGCGCCAAGCCTCCTGATAGTTCCCAAAAGTCAGACCTGTGGCCTTGACACCGACACCAGATGGTGATAAAGAAACCCAAAAAACAGCAGCCAGCGGCAGCAGCACCAGCGCCGCCCCCACCAGCAACAAAATAAAACTCAGCAGTTCCAGTGATTGAGACCTGTCCCACGATTTACCCATAAACTTGTGAATTAACCTAAAATAATAAGCTTGTGAGGCTCTCAAACCCGATCGCCTTCCAGATTCCCACACAACCGTAAATTTTTAGTCAAAAATAGGTAAAGTGTAGTGCACGTGACCCCAAAATTCAAAGGGGTTTCCAAACATCCTACAAGGTTATATAAGGAGACGACATATCTATGCCCCAGCTTGAGGCCAGCCCAACAATTGACTTTCAAACCGAAACTTACAAAGATGCTTACAGCCGCATCAACGCCATTGTGATTGAAGGCGAACAAGAAGCTCATGACAATTACCTGCAACTGGCAGAAATGTTGGCTGACAAAAAAAGTGAGTTAATTGGCTTGTCCAAGATGGAGAACCGCCACATGAAAGGCTTCCAAGCTTGTGGCAAGAATCTCAAAGTCACGCCTGACATGGTATTTGCCAAGGAGTTCTTTTCGGATTTGCACAGCAACTTCCAAACGGCATCCGCCGAAGGTAAGGTTGTAACTTGCTTGCTGATTCAATCACTCATTATCGAGTGTTTTGCGATCGCAGCCTACAACATCTACATTCCCGTCGCCGATGACTTTGCCCGCAAAATCACCGAAGGCGTCGTCAAAGAAGAATACAGCCACCTCAACTTTGGGGAAGTCTGGCTGCAAGCTCACTTTGAAGAATCCAAAGCTGAACTCGAAGCCGCCAACCGCCAAAACCTGCCCATCATCTGGAGGCTGCTAAACGCTGTCGCAGACGATGCTAGCGTTTTGGGAATGGAAAAAGATGCTTTAATTGAAGACTTCATGATTGCCTACGGCGAAGCCCTGGGTAACATAGGGTTTAACAACCGCGACATCATGCGGATGTCAGCACAAGGCCTCGCAGCCTAATCAATTTGGAAATAAGGAATGGGATAAAAATTAAAAATTAAAACCTTTTAATTTTCCCTTCTTCCTTCTGCATTACAAGGTCTTGTACCCCAATCAAGTTGGAAATAAAGAACGGGAACTAAATTAAAAAAAATTAATTTTCCCTTCTGACTTCTGACAACTGATAACTGATAACTGATAACTGACAACTAACAACTGTCAACTGTCAACTGACATCTTTCTTCTTCCTTCATTTGACAACTTAATGTTTGGTCTAATCGGTCACTTAACCAGCTTAGAACACGCCCAATCAGTAGCTAACGAGCTGGGCTATCCAGAATATGCCGATCAAGGGCTCGATTTTTGGTGCAGCGCACCGCCCCAGATAGTCGATCATATCACTGTCACTAGCATTACCGGGCAAAAAATAGAAGGCCGCTATGTGGAGTCGTGTTTTCTACCAGAAATGCTAGCCACTCGCCGGATCAAAGCAGCCACTCGCAAAATCATTAACGCGATGGCACACGCTCAAAAAAACGGGATTAATATCACTGCTTTAGGCGGCTTTTCTTCGATCATTTTTGAAACCTTCAACTTGCAGCAAATTAAGCAAATCCGCAATCTAAAGTTGGAGTTTGAACGCTTCACCACTGGTAACACCCACACGGCTTACATCCTCTGCCGCCAAGTAGAAGAAGCAGCCCCCAAATTGGGGATTGAACTTTCAAAAGCTACTGTGGCGGTTTGTGGTGCTACTGGGGATATTGGCAGTGCTGTCTGCCGCTGGCTGAATGTTAAAACTAATGTAGCAGAATTGTTGCTCATTGCCCGCGACAAAGAACGATTGCAAGATTTGCAATCGGAATTGGGACGAGGCAAAATCATGGATTTGGAAGAAGCTCTCCCCCAAGCGGATATTGTAGTCTGGGTAGCCAGTATGCCAAAGGGAGTAGAAATTGACCCGAAGACATTGAAGCAACCCTGTTTGTTGATTGACGGTGGTTATCCGAAAAATCTGGCAACTCAGGTTCAGCATCCCGAAATTTACGTACTCAATGGCGGGATTGTGGAGCATTCCCTCGATATTGAGTGGAAGATTATGAAGATTGTGAATATGGATGTGCCGGGCCGGCAGTTATTTGCCTGTTTTGCCGAATCCATGCTGCTGGAATTTGAAAAGTTGTACACCAATTTTTCTTGGGGACGGAATCAAATTACGGTAGAAAAGATGGAGCAAATCGGAGAAATTTCCGTCAAGCACGGTTTCCGACCTTTGATGTCATTTTGATGTGATTGATTAAGGGTTATTGGTTATTGAGGAAATTTTTTCTGATAATAACCAGTAACTTTTTTTTTGAGGGAGTTAAGAGTTGAGATTGTGTTCGATCGCACGACTCGAAGAAAAGTTTTTGGCAGTCAGGACAAAGAGTGCGGATCGGTCAAAAATATACAGCTAACGGTTATTTAACCAGACATGATATAGTGGTCTATCGCTCAACTTATTCAAGAGATTGAGCTGAGATCAAATTGTCCCCGCAGTTTTTGATGGTCATGACTTCGATGATTTTTTTGCCCATTGTCTCGGAGATGTCGAGAGCTTGGGAAAGTTCAACTAAGAAATCTTTTTCCTCGGTTGTGAAAACTCCATCTACCAAGACCAAATCTGTGGCAATTGCAAAAGCTGTTTCTCGAAGCTGAGCATTCAATGCGTTTTTAGCTGCGGCAAATACTTCGGCCGGAGTGTACAGACTGCTCAATTTCAGAACTTTCTTAAATAGTTCTTGGAAGTGTTCGCCAGAATAAGAGCCGAACAAGCGAATGTGATTGGCGGCAAGGGTTTGTCTTTCGGCTTCGGATATTTCACCGTCGGCGGCAACAGCTAAGACTGAAATAGCTGTCAAAGCTTCCGACGGACTGAGTTCGATCGCACTTGTATCGCTTTTTGCGCTTTGGAACAATTCAGCAGGGTTAGGTCTTTTGTGGCTGTGGGCAGGCATAGGGGGGGTGGTTCAGTTGACAGTTGACAGTTGACAGTTGACAGTTAACAGCTACCTGGAAGCAAGAGGATTGGATTAATGAATAGTCTGATTTTAATTTCTCCCTACAAGGGTTTCGGCTTTAAACCAATTCTTTCTGGTAAAACTCTGGGATTAAGCAAAAATAGTGTAACAAAAAACGAGGCTCAAGCCTCAGGTTTTCAACTCTGGCTACGAAGAAAAACATAATTCAAAATTCAAAACTTCCCAAGAACCCTCTTTTTCAGTGTCAACTGACAAGGTAGGATCGGGAAACAGTCGATCGACTTTCACCTTAAAAACCCTATAGAAATTATCAGCGTGGCAAACCCCGACCGCAAACCATTACTCCTAGATTTTGAAAAGCCTCTGGCCGAACTCGAAACCCGAATTCACCAGATTCGCGAACTCGCCGCAGAAAACAGCGTCGATGTCACCGACGAAATTCGCAAACTCGAAGCTCGTTCCGCCCAACTGCGACAAGAAATTTTCAGCAGCTTGTCCCCTATGCAGCGGCTGCAACTCGCCCGTCACCCGCGCCGCCCCAGCACCCTCGACTACATTCAGGCAATTAGCGACGAGTGGATCGAGCTCCACGGCGATCGGCGCGGGGGAGACGACCCCGCCCTCGTCGGCGGAATTGCCCGCATAGACGGGCGCCCTACAGTCATCATCGGCCATCAAAAAGGACGCGACACCAAAGACAATATCGCCCGCAACTTCGGGATGGCAGCTCCCGGCGGCTACCGCAAAGCCCTGCGGTTGATGGAACACGCCGATCGCTTCGGTATGCCAATTTTCACCTTTATCGATACTCCGGGGGCTTGGGCTGGCTTAGAAGCCGAACAGCTCGGACAGGGAGAGGCGATCGCCTGCAACCTCCGAGAAATGTTTCGCCTCGACGTTCCAATTATTTGCACTGTCATCGGCGAAGGCGGTTCCGGCGGCGCATTAGGTATCGGCGTCGGCGAGCGGCTGTTAATGTTAGAACATTCCGTGTATACCGTAGCCACCCCCGAAGCTTGTGCGGCCATCCTCTGGAAAGACTCCGGTAAAGCCAACTTAGCCGCCGAAGCCCTCAAAATTACTTCCTGGGATTTGAAAAACCTCGGCGTTCTCGATCAGATAGTACCCGAACCCGTTGGTGGCGCGCACTCCAATCCCCTGAAAGCTGCGGCTATGCTCAAAGGAGCTTTGTTGGAAAACTTAGCAGAACTGACACAGCTCACCGGCCAGCAGCGACGCGATCTCCGGTATCAAAAATTCCGCGACATCGGTGTGTTCACTGAAAAGGTTGCTTGAGCCGACGAATTCATAGTTATTAGTTATGAGTTAAAAATCTCTTAACTTCAAACTCATAACTCACAACTCACCATTCTGCGAATCTGTCAGCAGTGTTATAATTTTTCAGATGACATCGGCTTAACAGTTCTTAATGTTAATTTCATAATTAACTGTGTTCACCCGTGGCAAACAGCTTTCTAATTTGCCGAAGAAGGCTGTAACGCTTGAGAGAGTTGCCGAGCGAAAGTATCAGGAAATTTAATGAACGATCGAACAACAAAGCAGGCTCTGATTACCGGAGCCAGCAGCGGTATTGGCAAAGCAACTGCTCTAGGGTTCGCTGCCGTTGGCATAAATCTGGCCTTAGTTAGCCGAGAGTCAGAAAACCTAGAAGCCGTTGCCACAGCAGCCCGAGAATTCGGAGTGAAAGCAGAAGCTTATCCCTTAGACTTGGCAAAAATTGAGCAAGTGCAAAGCGGCATCAGCGAGATCGCAGCTCAATTCGGCCCCGTAGATATCCTGGTCAACAGCGCTGGCATGGGCTACACCGGCTCATTGACCGAAACGCCCCTAGCCGACTGGCAGAACGTTCTAGACCTGAATCTTACTAGCGTTTGGCAGTGTATTTTAGGAATTTTGCCGGGAATGCGCGATCGGCGATCGGGAATCATCATCAACGTTTCCTCGATCGCAGGCACCCAAACCTTCCCCAACTGGGGAGCCTACTGCGTCAGCAAATTCGGTCTCATGGCTTTATCCAAGACATTAGCCGCAGAAGAACGGGCTGGCGGAATTCGCGTCACAGCCATCTGTCCGGGTTCTGTCAACACTCCCATGTGGGACACAGAGAGCGTCCAAGCCGATTTCGATCGCAGCGCGATGTTAACTCCAGAAATCGTCGCCCAATCAATCCTGCACGCAGTTCAGTTACCGACAAGTGCAGTCATTGAAGAAATCACGCTCATGTCCAACGCCGGAGTTTTGTGAACTTGAGATTGTAGAAAGCTGGATTTTTATCGAATTCAACAATCTTTAAATCTCTCGTTCTATCCCTCAATCGAAAATCGAAAATCGATAGGTATATGCCGAATCGAAAATCGAAAATCGAAAATAGATTCATCCTCACACCAACTTTTTATGACAATTGCATCGAATAACGGTACGAACGGCTCAAACTCAATCTCAACTGACACCATGAAACAGCCCGCAACCGCCGATAACAACTTGCCCCGCATCGCCACTCGACCCGATCGCAATTCCTCCCACGGTCAAGAATCCAACGTTCCGGTAACCTCAGAAATAGGTCAGGAAGAAATGATGGAAGCCGTTCGGACGATGCTGCTGGGAATAGGAGAAGATCCCGAACGCGAAGGATTGCTCAAAACCCCGAAGCGGGTAGCAGAAGCAATGCGGTTTCTCACCAGCGGTTACAGTCAATCCCTCGAAGAACTCCTCAACGGCGCTATCTTTGACGAAGGTCACAACGAAATGGTACTGGTGCGAGATATCAGCGCCTTCAGTATGTGCGAACACCATATGCTGCCATTTATGGGTCGAGTTCACGTCGCTTACATTCCCAACCAAAAAGTAGTGGGACTGAGCAAACTAGCGAGAATTGTCGAAATGTACAGCCGACGATTGCAGGTACAAGAACGTTTGACGCGCCAAATTGCCGAAGCAGTTCAGACAATATTGGAACCACAGGGAGTGGCTGTAGTAATGGAAGCCAGCCATATGTGCATGACGATGCGGGGCGTGCAAAAACCCGGTGCTTGGACAGTGACGAGTGCGATGTTGGGCGTGTTTCAGGAGGAACAAAAAACTCGCGAAGAATTCCTGAATTTGATCCGCCACCAACCGGCATTCTTTTAGACAGTTGACAGTTGACAGTTGACAGTTGACAGTTGACAGTTGACAGTTGACAGTTGACAGTTGTCGGTTGACAGTTGACAGTTGTCGGTTGACAGTTGTCAGTTGTCAACTGTCGGTTGTCGGTTGTCAGTTGTCGGTTGATGACTGCTTACTGCTGACTAATGATGACTTTTAAGCAGCCCCAAAACCGGTACCGTGCCAGGTACACTCGTTAAAAGGAGCTCCCCAAATTTTAGAGTCTTGTTCAAGCTGCCAGATTCAAGGCTGCAAGAAAATCTAAAATCTAAAATCTAAAATCTAAAATAGACTGACGATCGCCAAATAAGCTCATAAAATAGACGAGTGACTTATGGCTTGTGACTAAACGATGAATCCTATTAAATTCGGTACAGATGGCTGGCGCGGCATCATTGCTGACGATTTTACCTTCGATCGCGTAGCGTTGGTAGCTCCCCTAGCAGCACAAGTTCTCGCACAAACCGGCGGCAATAATGCCAGTAGCGGCACTGTAATTGTCGGTTACGATCGCCGATTTCTGGCTGAAGATTTTGCCCTCGCAGCAGCTAAGGCAGTCCAAAACGCCGGATTTGACGTGCTCCTCAGCGAATCCTACGCCCCAACTCCGGCTTTTAGTTTAGCTGCCAAACAATTAAATGCTTTAGGTGCGATCGTCCTGACAGCCAGCCACAATCCCGGTGCATATTTAGGATTAAAAGTCAAGGGCGGATTTGGCGGTTCAGTTTCGCCCGAAGTTACGCAACAGATAGAAGCAAAACTCGAAAATCCGGCGGCACTTTCAGCAACTCCCGGAAAATTGGAAAGTTTCAATCCTTGGCCGGCTTACTGCAAAACCTTGCGGGAAATGGTGGATATTGAAGCGATTAAAAAGGCGATCGCATCCGGGAAAATTACAGTATTTGTAGATGTAATGCACGGCGCGGCGGCGGGCGGATTAGCGCAAATTTTAGAAGAAACAGTGCAAGAAGTCAACAGCGATCGAGATCCGCTGTTTGGTGGCGGCGCACCCGAACCCTTGCCGCGCTACCTGTCGCAGTTGTTTCGCGTGATGCGGACTCACCAGCGAAAAGCATCCGGTTTGTCGATCGGATTTGTATTTGACGGAGATAGCGATCGCATTGCAGCCGTTGACTCAAGCGGCAACTTCCTCAGTTCGCAAATCCTAGTTCCCATATTAATCGAACATCTAGCCAAACGGCGCGGGTTGACCGGGGAAGTCATCAAAACAGTCAGCGGTTCCGACATCATGCCCAAAATTGCTGAACTTTACGGCTTACCATTGTTTGAAACGCCGATCGGTTACAAGTATATTGCCGATCGAATGTTAACCACCCAAGTCCTAGTCGGCGGCGAAGAATCCGGCGGAATCGGCTACGGTACCCACATACCCGAAAGAGACGCGTTGCTATCGGCGCTGTACTTGCTAGAAGCCGTTGTCAAATCCGGGGAAGATTTGAGCGACATCTATCGCCGACTGCAAACAGAAACTAATTTTACTTCAGCTTACGATCGCATTGACTTGCATCTAGCAAGCATGGCAGAAAGAGCGCGTTTGCTGTCGCTGCTGCAAAATCAACCTCTCACAGAAATAGCGGGGAAAGCAGTTGTAGATTGCAACAAAGTTGACGGATATAAATTCCGTTTGGCTGACGGAAGTTGGCTGTTAATTCGGTTTAGCGGTACTGAACCAGTGTTGCGGTTGTATTCGGAAGCTGCGACCTTGAAAGAGGTGATGCAAAACTTGAATTGGGCGAAGAGTTGGGCACAGAATTGAGAAGAGTTTGCCACCGCAGATAAACGCAGATAAACGCGGATGAATTAATATGAAACCTCTCTTTCTCTGTGTTCTCTGCGGCCTCTGTGGTTCAAAAAAATCTTTCTTATTCATAAATCAAAAGTATTGCAGGATGTGCCGCCATTAAAAATCTCTAAATTAGACAAACAATCTTAAAGCAGCGCACCTGACAAAGCTTGATACACAATAATTGTTCGTGCTTGTTTATTCAACAATTGTGTAAGGTGCGTCGCCACTCGAACAGTTGATTTTTATGCAGAGATTTTTAAGAGATCCACACCCTACGGAAGAATGTTGTAAGAGTTTTTAATAATTGGTATAAAAGCAAATGGCATACAGCGATTTCAGCCTTGCGAGAGTCAAAAAAGATTTTGGATTAACTTTAGATGAAACGCGCAATTTATTTGCAGACACAGAACCTGTTACACCATCAGAAATATTAACAACACTTCTCATCGATTATGTGCCACTCGCAACTTTCATATCAACTCAAAAAGCTCGATCGGAATTTTTAATTGCTCCGATTTTGGCAGAAGTTAGGCGAATGTTAAACAAACGAGTTTCTCTTTTCTCAGGTAAAGATTTTATAGTCGATCCAGAAAGAGGTTTGCAAGGGTTTTGCGATTATATCATGAGCGGTTCTCCAGAACAATTATTCATCAGCGCTCCGGTTGTAACAATTTTTGAGGCAAAAAAAGAAGATATTATGGGCGGGTTGGGTCAATGTGTTGCAGCAATGGTGGCGGCTCAATCTTTTAATCAAAATCAAGACACTGAGATCGATCGCATTTACGGCGCGGTGACAACGGGTACTAACTGGAAATTCTTGATTTTGGAGGAAACTACTGTTTATATCGATCAGATCGAATATTATATTCAAGACGTTGATAAGATTTTGGGAATTTTGTTGCAGCCGTTTCACCAATCTTTTGTTAAGATAGATCCGTAATTTTTAACAGAAATAATGACAAATAATAAATTGCTAGTTGTGGCTACGGGCAATCCTGGCAAAGTTAAGGAAATGCAGGTTTATCTTCAGGATTTGGGATGGGAGTTGCAACTGAAGCCGGCAGAGTTGGAAATAGAAGAAACTGGCGAGACTTTTATCGCTAATGCTTGTTTGAAAGCTTCGGAAATTGCCAAAGCGATCGGTGAATGGTCGATCGCCGATGATTCTGGTTTAATGGTAGATGCACTCGACGGTCAACCTGGGATTTACTCGGCGCGCTACGGAAAAACCGATGCTGACAGGATATCTCGGCTTCTCAAAGAATTGGGAACCGAACAGAACCGGGGTGCACAATTTGTGTGTGCGATCGCGATCGCCCGTCCCGACGGTACAATTGCCCTGCAAGTAGAAGGAATTTGTCGCGGCGAAATCCTGCACTCTCCTCGCGGTACGGGAGGTTTCGGGTATGACCCAATTTTTTACGTACCCGCACAGCAACAGAGTTTTGCCGAAATGACACCCGAAATTAAGCGATCGCACTCCCATCGCGGTCAAGCATTCCAGGCTTTATTACCACAAATGAAGTCATTAGTCAAGTAATTTCGGAGGGAAAAAGGAAGAAGGAAGAAGTCAGTTGTTATGGGTTATTAGTTATTGGTTATTTGTGATTGATTACCAATGCCCAATGCCCAATGCCCAATGCCCAATGCCCAATGCCCCATTCCCAATTCCCCATTCCCAATTCCCCAGTATTCTAGATTGCCTCCAGGTTCTTTTCTCCCGTCCGAATGCGGATAATTTGTTCTACGGTGGAGATGAAAATCTTGCCGTCGCCAATCTCGCCCGTGCGGGAAGCAGCGATAATTTTATCAACCACCATGTCAACCTGATCGTTTTCGACAACAATCTCGACCTTGAGCTTTTGCAAGAACTCAACAGTGTACTCAGAACCGCGATAGCGTTCTGTCATGCCCTTCTGACGGCCAAAACCTCTAACTTCAGAAACAGTCATCCCCACAATCCCAGCATTGACGAGTGCGATTTTCACTTCGTCAAGTTTAAACGGGCGAATAATAGCTTCAACCTTTTTCAAGTTTCTCACTCCTAACATTACTACGTTCGTTATATTACTTAATCGGCGTGACATCTTTTAAGATCACTGCCAACAGCAACTATTTTGTCAAATATATTACCTTATGTTGTACTCCCGATGAAATAATGCAGGTCAACATTTAACAACATTCCCTGATTTTCCGGCGGTGGTGGCCGTGTGGAGCCGATCGCGCTAGAGTGAAAAAGACCCAAGCCGTCCGTCGCCGATCTGCTAAAACAGAAAAAGAACACAGGAGACAGGATTTTTCGCCGGTTTCCGCTTTGCACAAGTCAGATTTGCACGTATTGCTGAAAACTATAATTGCCAGAAGCGGTCAGTTAAACTATTCCTATGCACCCAGCTAGCCCTCCCCCTGACCGCAGCGGGCTTGATGCCCTACTGAGAAATCGCCCCTTCCTCACCTTGTGGACTGGCCAGTTGTTGGCCCAAGTGGCGGATAAAATCTTTTACGTATTGCTGATTATTCTGCTGAAAACAGGCGATTACCGACCCTGGCCCGTTTCTTGGCAGCATTCGGAAAATTCGATGCTGTCAGCGGTGATGATCGCCTACACGCTACCGGCGATCGTCTTTGGTTCGGCGGCCGGTATCGTGGTAGACCGCTTTTCCAAAAAGCAAATGCTGATCGGCTGCAACGCGATCCGAGCGGTGTTGATTGGATCTTTGCCGTTTTTGCCCAAAACTTTTGTGGTGTTGTTGGTACTCACGTTTTTAGTGTCTACCGTAACGCAATTTTTTGCTCCCGCAGAGGCGGCGGCAATCCCGCTGGCTGTGGGGCGAGAGGGACTGATGTCGGCAAATGCTCTGTTCGCCTCGTCCACAATGGGCGGGATAATTGTCGGAATGACGATCGGCGAACCGATATTTACTTGGCTCAAACACAGCTACGGGCCAGCTTCTCAAGAGTTTTTTCTGGGCGGGTTGTACCTGATTTCAGCAGGTTTGCTCTACTTGATGCACATTAAAGAAAATCGCGGCGGTAGCAGTGGCAAAAATGTTCATCCTTGGCAAGACTTTAAAGAAGGTTTGCGGTATTTGAAGCACAATCGCCTGATTAGCAACGCGATGGTGCAGTTGACGATTTTGTATTCGGTGTTTGCGGCGCTGCAAGTTCTGGCGATCGCACTTTCGGGCAAAATAGGTCTCAAAGAAACTCAATTTGGGTTTTTGCTGGCTGCTGCGGGCATCGGAATGGTCTTCGGCGCGGCGTTTTTGGGCCACTGGGGCGATCGAATGCACAACAAACCTTTGCCATTAATTGGTTTCGTAATGATGGGTTTTGTGTTGGGAATGTTTGCCTTTGTCAGACAGCTTTGGCTGGGATTCGGATTGAGTGCTCTGTTCGGTTTTGGCGCTTCCTTAATTAACGGCCCGATGCAAGCTTTGATTCAAGAAAAAACTCCCGAATCTATGCGGGGAAAAGTCTTTGGCTTGGAGAACAATGCGATTAATATTGCTCTCAGCTTGCCTTTAGCACTGACCGGCCCGCTGACGGATGCTGTCAGCAAAGCCGTGGGATCGGATGACCTCGGCTTGCGGATCGTGCTGCTGAGTTTGGGCTTTTTAGTTCCAGTGATGGGCATGGCAGCTTGGTACCATACCCGCAAAGCCTTAAAGGCGTGACATACCCGACACTCATTTTGTAAACAAATAGAGTGCGGGCTTCCTCTTTCAACGGGAGAGCCTCGACGCGAGCCATCTCTAAGCTGGTCTTATCCTCCCTCCGTAGGTTTCACTCACCCGAAGGTGATCCTAACTAGCAAGATAATCACTTATCTTTTCCGGCAGACTCCCTGTGTCCCAAGGAGTAGAATTGTTGATTTTTTCACCCATCCATCAGCTCTTTTACGGCAAGAAAGGGATTTTGGG
>RDXX01000065.1 GCA_004292955.1 Oscillatoriales cyanobacterium
TAATTGGTAATTGGTAATTGGTAATTGGTAATTGGTAATTGGTAATTGGTAATTGGTAATTGGTAATTGGTAATTGGTAATTGGTAATTGGTAATTGGTGATTAGTGATTGGTAACAGCTTAAAATAATAACACATCGCACAATTGGAAAAAACGGTTCGTAGTGAGGACTTTAGTCCGCATCAAAATCAGAGAATTTGGATTAGTTACTACAAAGATGATTAGTAATTTACAGGACACAATTTAACAAATAACAACTAATAAATCCCGACATTCAACAGTCAACAGACAACTTAATGGAAATAATATTTAATTCCCTTGTCACCGCGATCGTCTTTGTCATCGGCTCAGCGATCGGCAGCTTTCTAAATGTGGTAATCTATCGGTTGCCTGCGGGTTTGTCGGTGATACATCCTCCTTCTCGCTGTCCCAAATGTTTAAATCAACTCAGAACTTACGAAAATATACCCGTGTTCGGTTGGCTGTGGCTGCGGGGACGCTGCAATCACTGTCGCAGTCGGATTTCTGCCCGCTATCCCCTGGTGGAAGCAGCTATGGGTTTACTGTTTTTGCTGATCTATTGGCGGTTTGGGGTAAGCGTCCAAACGCTGGGGTTTTGGACTTTGTTTAGCTGGCTGTTGGCTTTGTCTTTGATAGACTGCGATACAATGACTTTGCCTAATGCTTTGACTCGATCGGGTTTGATACTCGGATTGGTTTTCCAAATCGCCAAGGGTTGGTGGCCGACATTTAGCCCGATCGACTCCGTGCACTATCTGGTACTAGACGGAATTTTGGGAGCAGTTGTCGGATTGTGGCTGTTTGACGCGATCGGACTTGCAGGATCGATCGGCTTCGGGCAGACTGCTATGGGTGGCGGCGATACCAAATTAGCAGCCTTGATGGGAGCTTGGCTGGGCTGGAAACTCTTGCTGCTAGCGACATTTATCGCTTGTTTAGCCGGGGCTTTGGTTGGTGGTGGGGCGATCGCGATCGGATTGCTCGATCGTCGTCAACCCATGCCCTTCGGCCCGTTTCTGGCTCTCGGTGCAGCCATTACAGCTCTCTGGGGCGAACCGATCTTATCTATTTACTTGCAGTTCTTTTTCCCGAATTAGGGTTTGCGATCTACGGTTAGGGAGCGCGATCGAACATAATATCAGTTCAACTAAATCAGCAGGAGTCCCGCGCTCTACTTCCAGGTGAGCGTCGGGAGGAATGCGCGTGAGTGAAGAGATCCGCCCCAAACCAAATCGGTAGCTTTAGAAATCGGAGGGTTCGGGGCGGTCGACTCGCTGTACAAATTATTTCTGCCACACCACTTGCTTTTGCCGTATTCACGAGATACAATATTTTCAGAGTTAGTGAAAGTAATGCCTCAAATAATCACCGCCAAGTTAAAACTCAACCTGAATGCCGAGCAAAAAGCTTTGGTGTCTCAGATTGCTTTAGCCTACCGAGATGCTTTGAACTATACTTCACAAGTCGCTTTTGATACGGGTAAAACCAGTAACGGTCTGAAGTTGCAAAAAGCCGTCTACAACGAGTTGCGAGTTCGTTTTGGACTCGGTGCTCAGATGGCTTGCAACGTACCCAGACAAGTGTCTGGAACCTACAAAACTCTTTGGACTAAGGTAAAACAATCTAACGATGCTATTGCCAAAGGTTATACCAAGAGACGGTACAAAGGGTTGGACAAACCCCCTAAATACATTTCTCGAACCTGTACCTTAAATTATCAGCGGGACTACTCTTTTAAAGCCGAACAGCAAGTGAGTATTATCACGCTGCAAGGTAGAATAGTAGTCCCGTATGATGGCTACAACAAGCATCTAGATTTGATTGCCAATGGTGCCAAGATTGGGGCAGCCAAAATCGTCTATCAGCGTTCTTCTAAGACTTACTACTTAATGGTAAGTATTGAAGTAGAAGTACCTGAAATTAACCCACTAAAAATAACCAGAGTTTCTGGTGTTGATGTGGGTATGCGCTACTTAGCAGTAGAAACAGACTTACAAAACAAGTCGAAATTCTACTCAGGAAAAGACCCGAGACACAAAGCCAACCGTTATCACAAAGCCAGACCAACTCTTCAGCGTAAAGGCACTCGTTCGGCCAAGCGCAGACTAATCGCTTTGTCAGGAAGAGAAAGACGGTTTATCGCTGACGTGAACCACCAAATTAGCAAGGAAATTGCCAAGCCTAACAGCCTGATTGGACTAGAAAACTTGACCGGAATTAGGGATAGAACTAAGTCTAAATCCGGGAAAAAGACTAGCAAGAAGCAGCGTAGATCTAATAGAAATAAGGCGAAATGGTCCTTTGCCGAATTGCACGGCTATATTGACTACAAAGCCCATCTAAATGGTTCGTTAGCAACTAAAGTTCCGGCAAATTATACATCGAAGAGTTGTCCTAAATGTGGACATACTTCGGATGCTAATAGACCTAACAAAGGGCTATTGTTTCGCTGTGAATGCTGTGGTCACGAGTTACACGCTGATTTGGTTGGTGCACGAAACATTGCAATGAGAGCGTTGCTTGTCCGGCAAGACTGGATGAGTACGGGGAGCTTGTCAGCATCCCCTAATGTATCGGGCAGTGAAACTAAAGCTGAGATTCTATCTAGGTTTTCGGAATTGCGGTGGAGTTCAGATACAAGCCCACATCATAGCGGTACCCCGCTTGATGATGGGTAGTTGACAAATTGGTAAAATTATCCCGTGTCTTGGATTACACTCAAAACCACTAGCTTTCGTTGGGAAGCCGAATTAATGCAGCAGCTCCTGGCGGCTCATCAAATCCCGGCTCGAATTGTAGACTTGGGTATAGCATCTTATTTTGGGGCTGGAAGTGCTACAGCTTTGCAAGTTCTTCCCCAACACCAGCGCACTGCGTCGCTGCTCATCAGTCCTGTTGAAGATGAGCCAGAATAAGAGTGATTAGTTATTAGTCATTAGTCATTAGTCATTAGTCAATAGTCAATAGTAGATAATTGATATCTTTGAGACGAGCATCGGAATAATAACCTTCAGAGTACAGCGCGAGCGTCCAGCAGGGGGAACGCGAGACATTCGTAGTTCAGCGCGATCGGGCAGTCTATAGTATAATTCCTCTGTAGTGCGGACTTGATATTATGACAAATGGCAATTCCCAATTACCAATTACCAATTCCCAATTCCCAATTACCAATTCCCAATTACCAACTACCAATTACCAATTCCTAAGTTTTAATGTCTCTATTTGATTGGTTTGCAAATCGACGAAAATCAGTACCGAATTCCCAAGAACGGCCGGAACGAGAAATTGCGGACGGACTTTGGAATAAATGCACAGCTTGCGATGCCCTGAGTTATACCAAAGACCTGCGAGCAAATCAAATGGTTTGCTTGGAATGCGGGCATCATATCAGAGTTTATAGTGACGATCGCATCGAGCAGTTGATCGACCCCAATACCTGGACACCCATTAACGGAAATCTCCAGGCCACCGATCCGCTGAAATTTCGCGATCGCAAAAAGTATAGCGATCGACTGCGAGAATTTCAAGAAAAAACAGGCCACCTAGACGCAGTAGAAACAGGCATCGGCAAAATCGAAAATTTGCCCGTTGCCCTCGGAGTCATGGAATTTCAGTTCATCGGCGGCAGCATGGGCTCAGTTGTCGGAGAAAAACTGACTCGCCTCATCGAACACGCCACGCGGGAACGCTTACCCGTACTCATTGTCTGCGCTTCCGGCGGTGCGAGAATGCAGGAAGGAATGCTCAGCCTGATGCAAATGGCTAAAATTTCCGGGGCTCTAGAGCGTCACCGGGAAGCGAGACTGCTTTACATCCCAATTTTGACCCACCCGACCACCGGGGGCGTCACCGCCAGTTTTGCCATGTTAGGAGACATTATAATTGCAGAGCCAAAAGCTACTGTAGCCTTTACGGGCGGCCGGGTAATCGAGCAAACTCTGCGCGAAAAGCTGCCGGAAAATTATCAAACTTCCGAATACTCTTTCGCCCACGGTTTTGTAGACTTGATCGTACCCCGAACTCAATTAAAGAAAACTCTGGCTGGACTCATCAGCCTCCACCAGCCCCAGCCTTTCTTGGCAGACTCGGAATTCCCCGCCCACGATGCTACCGAAAGCCACCACGCTGTGGCGACACCGACTCACGCTTTCAAGCTTTCTCCCTAAGCTGCTGCGCCGGATGACTCCTGTGGCGAACCGATCAAAATTTTCGACCAAAGTTCAAGCCCCATAAGACACCTGTGGAGTAAATCTCAAATCGAAAAATGGAAAATCGCCCCGTCTGTTGGTGAGTCCGCCAAAGACGAAAATGTCAGAGGAATTCCCCAAAAACCGTGGTTTCTACGAAAAACATGAAGTTTGGTAGCGAGAAATGCACGCAGATACGGGGTTTTTAGTCCTGCGCGCCCAAGTCCTATTGATAATAAAGACGCGGCAATGGGATGATATTGGTTGGAAGTTGATGGAGTGGGAAGCTTGGCTGAGCAAAAATGCTTAGTGTTAATTAGTGATTAGTTAGCTGGCGATCGCACAAAATCTCAGAACAAACTATCAGGTCAGGAACTCAGGGAATCAACGCCACTGAGCTTGTAAGAAATTACAAGCTGTTCTGACCAGACCCCTCGATCGCGAGGAGACGTTATTCAGGTCACGACACCGGAGAATGCGACGCCAGTTTTCCGCTCTGTCATCTGCAATTAAACAGTTTTAAAGTCACTGAAACAGTGTTGCAGGTCTAACAAGCGTTTTCCTCTCAGGTCTAAAGACTTGCTCGTTTCCCACTTACCGAATATTTTTTATGACAGCTAACAGCGCTTTGTTAAATTGTCCAGCTTTCATTCAACAGCAGTCAACTCAATTCTGATCCGTCAGCGACCTGAAAATTATGGGTTTTGCAGACCTGTCCATCGCAGAAATAGCAGAAGACTTCAACGTCCCTGTTGAAGACGTGCTCCGCTTGTGTGATGAGCTGGAAATTGCCTACAAACACCCTCAAACCCGTTTGGCTTTGGAAGATGTTAAGGCAATTATGTCCGCTCTCGAAAAAAGGCGCGACTCAAAACGAATTGCAGATTAGATCGATCGCAAAATTCCTCTACCTTTAAAGGTATGGCTGCACAAACTTTCGCCAGTTGTCACCAAAGAAAGGAATTTTGAACAGAAATCTGTTTGCCAGCTATACTCTCTTAGCGTTCAATAATTTGCCGGATTTTTTTAAGGAGAACCATGCTTAAAAGATATTTCATTGCTCTGACCGCTGTATTCTTGACATTTCAGTTATTTGTCAGCAGCGCGATGGCTGTCGAACTGAGTGCTGAGCTTCGCACTGTAACTTTAAATGACAAGGGCACTCCAGTAGTGCTGAGCCTCAAACAAGTCCAGCAAGGCAAACGCCAGTTCCAAAATACTTGCGCTCAATGTCACGCTTCCGGCATGACAAAAACTGACCCCAACCTCAATTTGAGTCCCGAAACTCTAGCTTTGGCCAACCCACCCCGCAATAATATTGAGTCGCTGGTGGACTATATGAAAAATCCCACGACTTATGACGGGTTTCAAGAAATTTCGGAACTGCATCCGAGCATGAAGAGTGCCGATATTTTCGCTGAGATGAGAAATCTCTCCGATGAAGATTTGTACGCGATTGCCGGTCACATTCTGTTGCAGCCGAAAATTATCTCCCGCCAGTGGGCTGGTGGCAAAGGCGCTCGTTAATTAGTTTGAAATTTGAGATTTTGGATTTTGGATTGAGAGGGGCTGGGATTTGGCAAGGATTGCTGGCTCGCCGTTTTTCTATCGAAAATCTGAAATCTCAAATTTACTTCTAGTTGATTGATTCTCCCCAGTCGAACTCGCTGACTTGAGCTAGCGGACTGGTTGATACTGACGAAAGTCAGAGCGCAACAAAAAAAATTCGATTGTACGAGCAAATGTTAGTGGATTATTGACTTTTCTACGCCTTTATGATGCATCGTGGTGTTTTTCTCTGCTTTCTGTTGGGGATGTTAATTATTTTGCCGCTCCTGCTGCTGGCTCCTCAACCTGTTTTGGCTGCTGGCGATTCTTATGTAACTCGCTATTTGAAAGTTAGCGAACCTGTACCACTGGAATTGGACACGGAGGGACACACTCGGTTGTTTTCAGCTCAGGATTTGTCTGTCGGCAAGGTTTTGTTCGAGCAAAATTGCATGAATTGCCACGTCGGAGGAGCAACTTTGCCCGATCCGATGATCTCTCTGTCTTTGGCAGATCTCCAGGGGGCAACGCCTCCTCGCAGCAACATCAATGGTTTGGTGTCATATCTGAGAGAGCCGATGACTTATGACGGCAGTGAGGAAACTTTTTGGTGCCGCCAAGTACCCGAAAGCTGGATGCCACAGACTGAGGTTGAAAATTTGGCTGCTTTTGTGATCCGGGCGGCTCAGAAAGCTCCAGGCTGGGGCGTGGATAATTTTGAGAGTTGAACTGCCACTGCCAAAAAGTGGTAAATTACTCGGGAGAAAGCAATCGTGCGTGTAGTCGCGATCGCGCCTGTTAAAACAGGTAAAATAACTAAAGAATCACCCTTTGTCTGTCCATTAGAGGAGAACTGCGTTGAAAAGACTCTTATCGATCGCCTTGTTAGCGTTCACAATTTTCACTTTCGGCTTCGGCAGCCCTGCTCTGGCTGGAGATGCTGTTAAAGGATCTAAAATCTTCAGCAACAACTGTTCTGCTTGTCACATCGGTGGCGGGAACGTCGTTATGGCAATGAAAACCTTGAAAAAAGGCGCTCTTGAGAAGTATGGCATGAATTCTATCGAAGCTATTACGACTCAGGTAACTAAGGGCAAAAATGCTATGCCTGCTTTTGGTGGCCGCTTGAAGCCAGACCAAATCGAGGATGTAGCAACCTACGTGCTCGAACAATCTGAGAAAGACTGGAAAGGCTAAACTGCCTCTTTGAAGTCGGACAACCTGGGCGGACTTGATTTAATTTAAAACTTGTCTTCCCGATCGCACCCTCTCTCTCCCTTTGGTAAATAAATCTCGGTTTGCAGCGATCTTAACCTATTTGGGAAAGCCCGCCACAAATCAGATTTTTATTAGCCCAAGGGCGGGGGAGGGAATTTTATTTTAGATTTTAGATTTTAGATTTTAGATTGAAGATTTTAGATTGAAGATTTTTTAGATTGCTGATTTTGTATAAATTGTCAAGCACATGACATTAATATTTCTTACGAATGGCGACAAGAAACCCCCTTTAGGATCTCAGAGACGTAGGGTGCGTCGCCACGAATAATTCTCGCCCTCCACCAGGCTGCCAGTGAGCGACGCACCCTACAATTTATAACGGGGATGAATAACCCGGATTTGGTATTACTAAATGCTGACTTTGGATAAATTGTCAAGCACTTTACATTAAGATTTATTATTGCTGTGGTTCATCAATGAAAAGTGTGTGTTAGGATTTAAAACCTTATTAGAAAAGCCTTGAAATCAAAATTAAAGTCGATCGCGAAAGTGGACTCTACATCAACCATGAACGTAAAAACATCAGCAAAAGTTAAAAATCAAGTCAAAACTCTCGGAGACGCAGCCTCTGGTGCGATCGAGAAATATTTCCGCAAAGCAGTAGCGCACGAGGCTGAAGTTCTCAAAGACAAAGATGCAGAAGAACTTCATCAAATGCGAGTCGGAATGCGGCGTTTGCGATCGGCTGTAACGGGTTTTGCTCCGGTTTTAGACTTGCCAAAAGCAGCTTCTGAACGCAAAATTGGTAAGGTGGGGCGGATTCTGGGAACGCTCAGAGATTTGGATGTGATGCTCGAAAGTCTCCAAAACCGCTATTACCCGAATTTGCCGACTGACGAACAGGAAGTTTTGGATGAGGCTTTGTTGAGTTTGCTCAAACAGCGCCGTCGGGCTTTGAAAGCGGTAAGGGCTGTTTTGGAACACAAAAGTTACCAGTCGCTGAAAGAGTCGATCGAGAATTGGGTAGAAAAACCGCAGTTTCGGGCGATCGAACATTTGCCAATTGCTGAGGTTTTGCCGGATTTGCTGTTACCTCAAGTCAGCGAATTTTTCCTGCATCCGGCTTGGCTGCTGGGCACCGAATATCAGGATGGCAAAGTTAAAGTTGCTGATGATTTGAATGAGTCGGCTGTGGAAGAAAAGCTAGCAGCGGAGGGAACAATTCTGCACGATTTGCGGAAGCAAGCTAAGCGGGTTCGCTATTTGATGAATCTGTTTGGCGATTTTTACGGCCCGACTTATGAAGCTTATGTCGAAGATGTAAAAGCTGTTCAGGAATGTTTGGGCGATATTCAAGACTGTGAAGTTTTAGGGGAGTTTCTGACAGATTTTGTCGATCGCGATTTGCAAAAAGAGTTGCCGAAACTGGCTGGTTTGTTCGCAGAAAAACGCTACGGGGCTTGGCAAAAATGGCAGGTTTTGCAGCGCAAGTATTTGAAATCGGAAATTAGGCAAGATTTGCGATCGACCTTAATTCATCCTGTGGTTGATGATGCTGCTAAGGTGCATTCGCCGCACCAAAAGTAGGTTTTTTGCGTGCAGACAGCAGGGATTAGAAGCCGGACACGGCATTACCGTGTCCCTACAAATATGACCTAAAATAACAGATATTCGTAGGGAAACGGCACTGCCGTGTCCTTCATCGTGTAACTCAAGAAAGGGCGATCGCTCTTGCGGATGAAGTTAAAGAAAGGGCGATCGAACTTGAATGCTAACTCAGTTAAGAGGAGATATCTGTGAGGAAGCACTGTTAAGGATTACCTCAGCAATGTCTTGACGTGTAGCACCAAAGGTGAGCAAAGTGCGAACAAGAAGATCGAGGGAAGCGGAAGGATCGCCAGATTCCATTTTAGCAACCCTTGACTGGCTAGACTTAATTCTTTGGGCAAGCTCGTGCTGCGTCATCTGTTGGCTAATCCGGTTTTGCTTGATGGCTTTACTAAGTGCAAGTTTCATTTCGATGAATGCTGTTTCTTCTGGCGAAAGTCCGAGAAATTCCTCTACAGTGCCAATAGTCCATCCGGCTGCTTCTAAGCGTTGGCGTTTAGCTTGATCCATAAAAATACCTTCCCGATATCAATTCAAATTAGGTCGTATTGTTTCAATCGTTTTTTACATTTTTCTATTATAAATTTCGGTGTTTTATTTGTGGTTTTGTTAAATACATCTAAGAGAATAATAGCATCTACATCAATTCGATAAATGATGCGCCAATCCTTGCTTTGCTTGTCTCTGAATCGCTTATACGCAGCTCGTGACAACGCTCTCCGATGCTTGGCATAGGACGAGATAATGGCATGGATAGGTTTTCGCCATCCTGTAGCTTTCGGAGCAGAAATCCGGCTTGAATACGCGCATCAGTAGAAAAGGGGGGTGTTTTTACTTCACCACTAAGCCAGACAATGGGTTTACTTTCTGAATCTACCATCTATAGTTTAGGTTGTTTTAGATTAAATGTCAAATCAGACATAGTGGCAATATACCCGATATCATCAAAGATTGTCAAAGCCGTAAAAATCGCCTATAGTGTTGGATCGACATAGTTAGGAATACTCAAAAAAAGAGCGATCGCACTTTAGTCAAGAAAGGGCGATCGCCCGATTTGCCAAAATAATGATTAGAGTGAAAACTAAGTAAGCATCGTAAAAAATATGCCTCGTATCTTTACAACAATGTATCTTTACAACAATCGTTTATTGGGGAAAAGATATTTATGTGGCAGAATGCCCTGAAGTGGGAACAGCTAGCCCGGGTGAAACTATTGAAGAAGCGATCGCCAATCTGAAAGAAGCAACAGAACTCTATTTAGACGAATTCTCTTCATGTCAGATTTGTTATTTCCTACCTTCCTAGCATACCTGGGATTGTATTGCTTTGCAAGCTCTTAAATCAAATTTTTCCAGTTTCCAAGGGTATTTTTTTCGGACAAATATCATCATCGTACCAACCAGTCAAAGCCACCGCCAAAGCATCTGCCGCATCATCAGGTTTCGGAATATAACCCAACTCCAACTCCCGCGCCACGGCCTCTTGCACTTCCGATTTATCAGCATTGCCGCGGCCAGTCAAAGCTTGCTTAATTTGAGCAGGCGTAAACTCAAACAGCGGCACTCCGCACTGAGCCAATACTAGCGTCAAAACGCCCCGTGCTTGGGCTACAAGTATGGTATTTCCCATTTTGTAAAAAAACAGTTTTTCGGCAATTGCTAAATCTGGTTTTACCTCATCAATTACCGTGTGCAAATCTTCATAAATTGTTTTTAGGCGCTGTCCCATTTCCTGCTTAGGCGTTGTTTTAATCACGCCACAATCAATCAGGGAAACGCTATTTTCGTCTTGTTTACCGGGGATAATATGACAACTAATCGCGCCGTAACCGAGATTTGCCAAGCCGGGGTCTAATCCTAAAATTCTTGTCTTCATTCACAATTATTTATTTTTTGTCTCGTGTTAAACCCGATTAATTACACCCGAAAACCTTGCGTAAAGATTCTCGGTTTCAATTATTATATCCTTCAATATAAAGTCCGGCAATCTGTTTAAATTATACAACAAAATTCTTGATTGCGACGATAGTTTTATGCTTTTATTGGACAATATATTGGATTAATATAATACGATCAATGATAGTATTCACAATTTTACTTCTTTATTTAAATACTACAAAGCAAAAATAAGCGTCGATTCATAGGAGACTTTATGGCATTATACTTACATTGTAATGCCAGAATGCAGCCGACTGCAATCTTAATCTGTAATGCTAATATATCGAGGCTGATTCTTGATTCGCTCTATCCAAGTTTTAATTGCCGGAAACCCCGTCAAATCAAATCCGCCTTCGGCAGCAACGTGAGTGTAAGCAAATAAACCGATGTCAGCAATAGAATAGCGATCGCCCACAAAAAACTCATTTTTTTCTAAATGCTGTTCCATCACCCCCAAAGCAGCATAACCCGGTGCTTGTTTCTGTTGCAGTGCTGCTTGATATTCCTCAGCTTTCCCTGTCAAATACCAAAAACGAGAAGTTGCAATAAAAGGTTCGTGACTGTACTGTTCAAAAAACAACCACTGCATGACTTGAGCGCGTTCAAATTTATCGCTGGGGAAAAACTCAGTTTCTTCGCTCAAGTAAAACATAATTGCATTCGATTCAAAGAGAAATTTACCCGGTACAATCTCTAAAACCGGAATGCGGCCATTGGGATTTTTGACCAAAAATTCGGGTGTGCGACTTTCTTTTTGGAGAATATTAATTTCTGTGCGATCGAAGGGAATATTGAGCTGAGTTAAGAGCAAGCGAACTTTATAGCAATTGCCTGAGGGCGAATATTCGTAGAGTTTGAACATAAGTATTCTTGTTTTGAACTAACCGCAGATTAGACAGACGAAGAGAAGCATAAAAAAGAAAGAGAGAGAGATTAATATATCCGACAAGGATTGCGATATATAGCCTTTCTCAGAAAGATGAGGTATGATTATAAATGGAGTTTTTGATGCGACCTCGCTTACTATATAATAAATATAAGAGGGCTGAAGCCCAACAACGTACCTTACTTTTTTGAGAACCGCTATATCATTCATACTGCTTTCAAGCTTGATATCATATGTCGCTGGAGTAACTTACCAACAATAGCGATACCCCGTTCAATTTCTTCAGGCAAAAGAGAGAAATTCAATCGCATTGCTGGATAGCCTTTGCGATCGGGAAAAAATGCTGTACCGCAAGCAATCAAAATACCCTGAGATAAAGCCTCTTGACAAATTTTTTGCACTGACAGGCAATTCGGTAAATGCACCCATAAAAACAATCCACCTTCAGGGACTGTCCAACTGGCTTCCTGGGGAAAGTAACGCTCCAAAGCTTGCAGCATGGCATTTCGACTCTGCAAGTTTTGCATCCGAATCTGATTCAAATGTCGGCGGTAATGACCGGAAGCCAGATATTCACTAACTATAGCCTGAGAAATAGTTGATACGTGAAAATCGTGCAATAATTTTTGTCTCATAATCGCCTGATAGTTGACATCTGGAACGATAATCCAACCAACTCGCAGACCTGGGATTAGAGTTTTCGAGAAAGTCCCAATATATGTTACCAGGTTTTGCTGGTCAAAGGCTTTGATAGGCGCAGGAACAGGCTGAAAATTTAGTCCTTCGTAAGCGTTATCTTCTAAAATGGCACATTCATATTGACTGGCTAATGCTAATAACTGCTGGCGATGAGTTTGAGAAGTTGTCAGCCCAGTAGGATTGTGCAGCGTGCTGATCGTGTAAATTAATTTAGGGCGGTGAGTCTGGAGACAAGATTCTAGGATAGCTAAATTCATCCCTTCGACCGTCATGGGAATGCCGACAATTTTAGCTCCTATATCTTCTAAAATAGCAAGTGCTCCGTGATAAGTTGGTGCTTCTACAATTACCCGATCGCCAGCTTGGACATAGTGACGCATCGCTAAAGACAATCCCTGCTGAGATCCGTTAGTCAGAATCAATTGTTCTGGAGCAATATCGAGTCCTTGTTGCACCAACATTTGAGCAATTTGTTGCTGCAAAATCGGCTGTCCCCCAGGAAAACCGTATCTGAAGAGTGTATCTCCGGCTTCGGTGACGGCTCGTCTGGCGATTTTTTGCAAGTCTTGCAATCCCCAAGGACGGGGAAAACCCGAGCTAAAGTCAGTAATTCCTGTTTGCGATTGTACCTGAATTGAAGCCAAGAAGCGATCGCAAAAACCGCCTCCATCTTTGTCTGGGACGATCGCATCTTGAAGCGACGGAAAAGCCGTTCCCAGTCTCGGGGTAGGCACTGTTTGATGGCTGACAAAGTATCCTGAGCCTTGGCGAGCATAAATCAAGCTATCTGCTTCTAAAACGCCGTAAGCTTCAATGACTGTCAATCGGGCCACTTGCAAGGTGTTAGCTAGCGATCGAATTGAAGGCAAGCGTTGTCCAGGCGGTAATGTCCCAGACTGGATCAGTCGTCTGAGGCGATCGCGAATCTGCAAGTAAATCGGTTTGGGAGATTGTCTGTCTAGGGGTATTTTCACAGCACATATTCGCTCGTGACACTACAGGGCGATCGCAATTTTCAATTCAATGAAATACAAGACACCGCTCTGCCGTGTCCTAACCGAAAACCGCTATAGCCACACTATAAGCGATTACTCTGTCCAATGGCCCAGTACAGTTTTCAGATATTTTACCAAAACAGTTGGTGGATTGAGCAACTGTACCGATCAAAGTTTCCCAAACCGTATCTTCACAGATTCCTGTTTTTTGATTAAAGTGAATTAATACTTCTATTTGAGAGCAAAATGCTTTTGTAAAAATCGTTTTTTAGGAGTGCGAGTTTAAGAGTTCGCTTGCTCATCTAGCAAGTTGGTTGTGGGAACACAACCTTAGGGATAATTTGCAGTTTTCAAGGAACTTATAGCCCTTCTCAGATAGGTGAGGTATGTTGTTGGGCTTCAGCCCTCTTTGTCTAAGCGGTTATATAAGCTGTCAGTCATACTTCATCTTTTTGAGAAAGGCTATATATAACCCGTTCCTAGGATATTGAGGGAAAATTTGTGACTTTTTGATTGTTAATTATCAAGGAGATGCTATGCTTCAAAGATATTCCGAATGTGCAGCGCCAGATCGCATAATCCTCATGAAAAACGAGGTGTACAGGTTGCCTCAAAATCATCAAGAAATTCAAGTCTTGTCAGGAATTGCTTGGATCACACTTGACAAACAGGACATCATCTTGCACAGTCCAGAAAAATCATCGCTTCCACCGAGCAAAAACTTTGCTGTCATCTCCGCTCTCAACAATATGCCACTGATTTTGGCAGTCTGGTAAGACAGTTGACAGTTGACAGTTGACAGTTGACAGTTGACAGTTTGAGAGCGACATCTACCCTTAAGTCCGAGTATTGGAGTAATGAATAGTCTGATTTTAAGGGAGCATCCCAATTTGGTAAAAAGCGTTTTTTACACAGTGCGAGCGTCTCGCTCGTGGCAGGGTTCGCGAGCGAGACGCTCGCACTGCTGCGATCCAAATATACTATTCTGATGCAACTGTCCGCCATCTGAAAGCAAAAATGGGATGCTCCCGATTTTAATTTCTTCTTACGCCTCTGCACTTTGTTAAAAAAACAAGTCTACTTCACAGGTAAAAAATGAAACTACACTGGAAACATCTTCAATTCGATCGAGAAACAATCGGGCTAATTTACGGTTTCCTAGGCGTAGTTGGATTCAGCTTAACACTTCCAGCAACCAGAGCCGCAGTGCAGGATTTAGACCCTATTTTTGTAGGCTTAGGACGCGGATTAGTAGCAGCTATACTAGCAGCAGTTACTTTAAAAATAACACATCAGGCTATTCCCTCTAAACGGCAATTGTGGAGTTTATTAGTTGTCGGATTGGGAGTGGTTGTCGGATTTCCGCTATTATCAGCCTGGGCAATGCAGCGAGTACCTGCCGCCCACGGTGCTGTAGTATTGGGAATCTTGCCATTGACAACAGCAATAGGGGGAGTTTTGCGATCGGGCGATCGGCCATCTTCTCGGTTTTGGGTTGCTAGTATCGCCGGAAGTTTAACCGTTGTTTGTTTTGGAATTATTAGTGGTGCAGGGCAACTCCAAACCGCAGATTTAGCTTTATTTGCATCAGTCATTGCTGCTGCTTTTGGTTATGCCGAAGGTGGGCGATTAGCGAAAACTTTAGGTGGGTGGCAAGTTATCTGTTGGGCATTGATAGTTATCGCTCCCTTCGAGGTTTTGCCTACAATATTTGTGGTTTTAAAACAAGGATTAATAGCTGCACCGACGGCGTGGTTGGGTTTTGCCTATGTGAGTTTTGTCAGTCAATTTGTAGCATTTTTTGCCTGGTATGAGGGGATGGCCATTGGCGGAGTTGCCAGGGTAGGGCAAATTCAGCTATTGCAACCATTTTTGACTATTCTGGCATCCGCTATTTTGCTTGGTGAAACTGTTAAGCCGATCGCCCTAGGCAGCGCTTGTTTAGTGGTAGCCTGCGTCGCAGCGGGTAAAAAAGCATCAATTAAGCAGGCAGCAAATTTGTGATGTGCAGGAAATTTGCGTGGGGCGCGATCGTTTAACTCATAACACAAATTAGACGATTTAGGCAAGATTCGTCAACTGTTGTTTGCTAAGATGATTTTTGTTTGTTTTGGCGATCGGCAAAACCAGCAACTTCAGCCAGCGTATAAAGTGGCCTGCCCTTCACCTCCTCATAAATCCGCCCAATATACTGGCCCAAAATCCCAATACTGACCAACTGCACCGCACCCAAAAAGAAAACTGCCATAATTATAATTGTCAAACCACTTAATGCCGCACCCGGAGAGAAAAGACGCCAGTACAAAACCAGAAAAGCCATTAAAACAGACACCAAAGCCGAAAATAAACCCAAATAAATCGACAGTTGCAAAGGAACCTTTGAAAAAGAGACTAAACCGTTCATCGCCAAAGCAAAAGATTTGCTGAAGGTATACTTAACATCGCCAGCAAAACGCGGATCTCGTTCAAACTTAACCGCAGTTTGTTTGAAACCAATCCAAGCCCGCAGTCCCCGAATGTAGCGATTGCGTTCTGGCATAGCATTGAGCACATCCACTACACACCGATCCATCAAACAAAAATCCCCCGTATCTATGGGAATATCAACATCAGCAAGATTCCGCAAAATGCGATAATACATATAAGCAGGCAACCGCTTAAACCAACCTTCTTGACGGCGTTGAGTGCGCTGAGCGTAAACAACTTGATACCCGAGACGCCACTGTTCTACCATATCTAGAATTAGCTCTGGCGGGTCTTGCAAATCGCCATCCATGATGACTACAACTTGACCACTAGAAAAATTTAATCCAGCAGTTACAGCTATTTGGTGACCGAAATTGCGCGCCAAACTGAGGTAACAAATTCGCGAGTCTTGTTCGTGCAATTCTCGCAAAATTTCCAGAGAGCGATCGCGGCTGCCATCATTGATTAAAATTAATTCTACAGCGCCGTCCATTCGATCCATCACAGCACTAATTCGTCGGTACAATTCTGGGAGATTTTCTTCTTCATTATAGATGGGAATTATCAAGGAATACTTAGGTATATTGTTCATCTCAGTTTGTGTTGTAAAATCTGGTGTCAACGGTTAAATCAAATAAATCAAAACTTTATTTTTTCACAAACACGCTCAGCGGCTCCATCGACCATTTTTGTGCGTAAGTTTGATTTTTGAGGACTATCTCTTTTCCTTGTTTGCCGTCATTTTTTGTAGACTGGTAAATTATCGCACAAGGGATAAAACTTTTGTAAGGTTCGGAATTTAATTTTTGCTTGACAACAGGATCGATAGTAGAAATATGTTCAATGCGAGGTGCTGGTTTTCCCGGCTCTGGAAACATCACCCACAAGGGATATTCCCAGGCATTTTTAGCCCAAAAAGAAAGTCCTATATTCGTGCAGTTTTGAGCTTTAACAAAATCTACTGCTGTATTGTAAGCAACCTCGATATTCGGGCGGCTTGTAAAGTAAAGATCGTGTCTGCTGCTATTAAAAATGTTACCATCTCCCACGAGAGGTCTAAAGTTGTTGTGAAAAACCCACGGTAGCGACATTAAAATCAGAATTGCCACCAGATAATTTGCGTTTTTATGATTTGATAATTGCGATACTACCAATCCAAATATTGGCGAAAATAATACAAATATTGACAGGTGATGGCGGCTGTGCCAAGGTTGTAATTTCAGAAGGAAGCAGATAAGTAAAAATGTCATTATTACAGCAATCAAATAAGTTATCACTATTTTTGTTTTTTGCCAAATAGGATTTTTAAGTATAAGTGTAATGCTGGCAAATATCAGCCCAAAGTGAATGGGATTGGTAGCTGTATTTTCATTAAATGAGGGTGTGGCGATCGCAAATACTTGTCCGGGAGGCCAAGTGATGCGTGCGTCGTTTGTCGCTACGCCCAGTATTCGGTGCAGCACGTTAATCACTCCGACAATCGCACCGTTAATCCGGGAAATCCTCGTACCAGCTTGCATACCTAAATTTCTAATGACATTTGACAGGAAAGTTGGCAGAGTAATTGCTTCTATTTTATATTCTTTTGTAAAACTTTCTGGCGCTCCGATCGCATAACCGAACAAATCGTAATTTCGCCAAAAGTGACCGACATTCAATACAAAAGTCACACCGGCTATTATCAAAATAGGTTGCAGCATTTTCCCCCGAAAACCTTGAATTCCTCCTACAAAAAACCAAATAATAAAAGGCAAACAAAATATATAAGCTGTCGTTTTTGTCAAGAGAGCCAGACCCAAACTCGCACCGATTTTGAAAGTATTAATCCCTGTTATTCCTGCCGAGAGTCCAGCTAAACCGCAGGAAACAAAACACACTACCCAGAAACATACAGCATAATCGTTTTGAGTGCTAGAACCCTGAAGGATACCCATCGGCAAAGTCGCAGCAAAGACTGCTGCAAAAACTTGACCCCGCCCATTTGCCCCCAGTTGCTTAGCAATTAAAGAAACTGCGATCGCACTTCCCACCATACTCAACCACTGTACCAAATTAGCAAAGCGATCGCCCCCGGTTAAAATCTGAAAGTGCATAATCGCAAACTCAGCCCCAGGCGGGTGATACAACTGCGGCACGTAAGAAGTGGGATAATGCTCGACACTGCGGTTTTGCATCCAGTGAGCAACCCGACTCATGTGATAAGTCATAGAATCCCAATTGTTAGGCGGTGCAACTACAGCAATTAAACCAACCGCAGCAAAAATAAAAAATACACCGCCTAGCAACCCAACTAATACACTAGAAAATTTCTCCTCTTGACTTTTCTCAAAAATTGGCTTGACAGGTTTAAATTTTAGATAAACCATCAAGCCGAGAATATTTGCTACCAACCACAGCCCAAACACCCACTCAAAAGTCAGCAACCTAAATAAACTCAAAATTTCAGTAGACAAAGCAACTATAACTCCCCAAACAATTGCTGCGGACAAAATAGCACTGCGCCAACACTTATCTATTTTCTGAAATATAAGCCACAAAATGCCCAGAGTCACCAATGGAATCAAGCCAAATATATTTGTTATCATAGATTTTGAGGTGGACTCTAAGACAGGGTACTCAGGGCCCGGAGGCTAAAAACCTGGTTTGTGAGTAGATTCATCGTTGTCTTTCCCCAATATTTCTACGAGAAACCGAGTGATTTCTGTAAGTCATATAACAATTACCATCATAACCACCGATAAATTAAAAAATTCATGACAAGTTCTAACTATCTGTGGCAAGCAAATCAAGACTTAAGCGAAGCTTGTCTGCAACATCCTTTTCTCAGAGGCATTGCTGACGGCAGCCTCCCCCAAAATAGTTTTGCATATTATGTTGCACAAGACGCATTTTTTCTGAGAGCATTTGCTCGCGCTTACAGTATTGCTGCGGCAAAAGCACCCGACTGGGAGGGATTTGAAATCCTCCACAATCTCGGGAGTGGCGTTTTAGAAGAACTTCGCTTGCATCAAGGATATGCAGCCAAATGGGGTGTAAACTTGCAAGAGGCTAAACCCGGAATTGCTACCCGCCACTACACGGATTTTTTATTAGCAACAGCTTGGGGAAGCGGTGTAGGTTTGACAGTAGCGGCGATGACTCCTTGCTTGCGGTTGTATGCTTTTTTGGGACAGCAGTTAGCCAAGCCTAATATACCAAAACACGCCTTGAGCGACTGGATTGTCACCTATAGCAGCCCTGAGTTTGAGATTTTAGCTTCACGGCTGGAAAGTTTGGTCGATCGCTATGCCGAATCTATACCGGAAGTAGAAGCAACCTATCGCTACGCTATGTTGTGCGAAAGAGACTTTTTTCAGGCAGCTTGGGAGGTAGATTCAACAGTTGACAGTTGACAGTTGACAGTTGACAGTTTGAGAGCGACCTCTACCCTTAAGTCCGAGGATTGGAGTAATGAATAGTCTGATTTTCATTTATTTCTGGTAAATTAAGTTTTTTCAAGAGATGCTCGCCAACTATCGCCCCTAAGCTACCCACAGCCAACCTGCAAATCTGACGGAAACGTACAGCAGAAATATACCAAACAATCCCATCAACCCGTAACCCCAACGAGGCTTAGCTGCTAGCAACAAGCCGAGAGCTATTGAAAGCGGCAGCATACCGTAAGCGTAGCGGTTTACCGATCGCAAAGCTCCGGAATTAAGCAGCAGTGCTAAAGAGCAAAAACCGTAAGTCAAAACAATAGTGGTAAGCCTTTTGTGCAAAAACCATAATAAATAGCCGCTGCCAAAAATCATCACAATTCTACTGATAGCAGATACCTTCAATTTGAGAGCTTGAATCAATACCTCGAACCAACTCGGCTGAACCCATCCCTTTTGAACATGAACAAATGCTAAAGCATCTCCAAATCTAATAGCACAATATATACTAAATGAAAATATCCCAAGAGCGCTAGCCAAACCTGCAAAATAAGCAAGTGGAGGTCTTTTTTCCCTCCAAGCTGTCAGCAAAAAAGCAGGTATCAGTGCTACTCCCGGCCCCCTAGTAGCAGTTGTCAAAGCTCCCCAAACAGCAGCCCAAATATACTCGCCCCTCTCAAAAGATCGCAAAGCAGATGCTGTCAGAAACAGAAACAATCCTTCTGTATACATGACAGTGCAAAATAGCGAGAACGGACACCAAGCTAGCATAGCGGTTGTCCATTTGGCAACACCAGTATCGTATCGCTGTTCTACCCAAAAATAAATCAGCACTAATGCGCCCAAAAATGCAAAAGAGTTGATTAATACCCCTGCTGCGTCCGATCGCATTCCGAGGGTCATCAGCCCCCGAATTAGCAAGGGAAACAGCGGATAGAAGGCAACAGAATGTTGCTCTCCGTCATCGGCGTAGGAGTAGCCTAGGGTAGCGATTTTGGTGTACCATTCGCCGTCCCAATGGGAGAACAACTCCCAGCCACTTTTGGGAATAAAGCCCGCCACAAAAGGCGTTGAGTCCTGAGACTGGTAGAGCAGCGAGTGATGGTACAGGAAGGGGGCAATTAGCTGCATCCCGATCGCAATTACCGATCGGCTCAGCAACCACATAGTAATTACAAAAATTAACCCATCTCTGCTTTTAGTGCCTGCTTGACGCGGACTTACTTCTAGCCCTAAATCAGTATTTGTCATCGCTAAAACAGCGCCAGACTGTTGATTTTAAATACAGTATAGTCGGCTGCCTATCGATCGCCAAATATATACGTAAGTACAGCGGTACTGCTAATTTTAGCGTCCCAGTTTATTGGGAATACCTTCGCAGCCGCCGGGAATAGTCTCTCGCGACTTCGAGCCGCACCAAGCGCAGCAGTAATAGCGCTGCTCGTCCGACAGCCGCTTGACAGCAGTGAAATCAGCACGTTCAACCACAGCGCCGGTATATTCACCCGTTTGATAGTTGGCAAATTCCGTGCGGCTGCGGGGAGATGCCATTTCTGCCGAGCCGTAGAATAATTTGGTGGCTCTCATGTCGGCGCGAACGAGATTGGCGTCGTACAGAATAGCGCGCGAGAGGTTTGCTTTCACTAAATCGCACTTGCTGAGATTGGCTCGGACAAGGTTGGCTTCGCTCAACTCAGTCCACCGTAAATCCGTGCCAGCGAGGTCAGCACCAGCTAACATGACGTTTAAATCGATGACGCGGAGGCCGTGATCTCTGTCTTCAGCGTAGCCACCATCGCCGTCAAGGATGGGGCGACCTAAAAGCCGATCGCGCTTCAGAGGAGTAATCAGTCTCGACTGCGACAAAAACCGCAGAATTTTCGCTTTACCTTCAGCATCCACACTGCTCATAATTGCAGCGGTGCGGCCTTCGGCGATCGCCCTTTCCTGCGGCCAATCTTCCAAAAACCCTTGCTCGTCAAGGGCTAAGTCGGAAACCCCTTGAAAATAAGCATCAATCGTTTGCTGCTGGGTAATGCGATTTTGCTGAATCGTCAAATCCTTCGAGATCACGTACTGGCGCCAAGCCACGTAAACGCCCAAAATTGCGATCAAAATTTGACCCAAAGCACCAATTAACTCGCCGAGAGCTCCGATAGCATCCCAGTTGATTTGGATGTTGCGGCTTCCCGGTTCAGTATTAGTACCGCTGAGCATCAGCAAGCCCACAATCCCAGCTAACAGCCCGAAGCAAGAGATGATCAGCGTGCGCCAAGTCGGCGGAATTACCTGCACCCAAATTTTGCCCCAACTCGGCCACATCATCCGCAGCGATATGCCGATCGCACCGACGGCGCCTATTAAGCCGATCCAAATGCTATCGTTAGCCAGTCCTACAATCATCGCTGCGATCGCCGCCAGCGTCAGCACCGAACCAGTCATCTCAGCAGTCGTTTGTGCGGGCTGCTGCGGCAATAAAACCCTGCGAGTTGGAGGAGGCGGCGGTAGCGGTTTTTCCGGTTCAGCAGTAGCAACGATTGTCGCTGATTCTGGCGGCACAGTAGGGCTTGCACCGTTAGGGCTTTCTACAGTCACGTTCGACTTAGGAGGATTGGGTTGAGGAGAGTTGGGTTCTGGTGTCATGCGTTGAGGCAAATTCTAACTTGAACAGGTCACTAAAACGATTTTAACCAACTAAGCACGATTCTAGATAGCATTACAATAGAAATATCCAGTAATTACACTCAAAGAGGTAACATAATATGACCCTGGTACTCCCCAATCTTCAAGGCAAACAAATGGGTCAAGTAATCACTACAATCACCGTCACGAATCGTATCGATCTAGTTATGGCAGAACGGGGATTCATTTCTACCGAGGAAGTTCGTTGTGCGGTACTCGACAAAGTTGTTGTCGATACCGGAGCAACTCTACTTTCCTTGCCAGCTCCCATTATTAGCCAACTAGGTTTAAGACAAGTAGGAGAAAGAGATGTAGAAACATCGGCTGGCATCAAAAAAGGTCGAATTTTTGCAGGCGCTCAAATTATTGTAGAAGGGAGAGAAGGTAGATTTGATTGTTTAGAATTGCCCGAAGGCGTTGCTGCTGTTTTGCTGGGCGTGATTCCCATGGAAGAACTAGGGTTAGAACCAGATTTGAAAAATAGACGGTTGCGAGTATTGCCGATGAACAACCAGCAAACATATCTAATGGCTTAGTCAAAAGGTTTGTAGTCAGGACTTTAGTCCTTTCTTTAATGCGGACTAAAGTCCTCACTACAAACCTTTTTATGTGAAAGTTTGTAGTCAGGACTTTAGTCCTTTCTTTAATGCGGACTAAAGTCCTCACTACAAACCTTTTTATGTGAAAGTTTGTAGTCAGGATTTTAGTCCTTTCTTTAATGCGGACTAAAGTCCTCACTACAAACCTTTTTATGTGAAAGTTTTTGCCTACAGCTAGCGAGCTAAATAAGCCCTCCCCAAATAGACCCCAACCGTCGCAAATATCAAAAAAGTCATCCCGAAAACCAACTCTATACTAAACCTTTGAGCATTTCCCAAAGCCACAATAATTTGCTGCCGCACTATAAAAGCAAATAGCCAACAAATCTCCGCCTTCAGCCAAACCAAAAGGCCTCGCCCCAAGAGATATTGTCGGCGCGCATTTTCCTGAGTAATCCGTACCGGATAGTTAAAAGTATGCGGATAGCGCGATACCGCAGTTAAAACCACAAAAATAATAGCAGCCACTGCTGGCAGCATCCAAATCATCACCTTGTCGCCCAAAGCATCAGGCTGCCCCCCCAAGCCGAAGTGAATTGGAATACGATCGGGCAAAACCGCCCAAAACTGTACGATCGGCAAAATCGACACTAAAATCGCGATCGCCCCCGCAAGCTCTACCGCCAATAAAACAGGCGAAAGCCCCAGAGAAATCACCGGCCGTTGGTTTGGTGCATTTCCAGTCATAGCTACTTAAAATTAGATTAATATTGAAAATAATAGTATTGGTTCCCATGTAATCCCCCAACCGCTTTCGTTGGGGGTTTCCAAACATCTCGCGAGGTTTTATGACGGTTCAGGTTTTGGTTGAAAAGAAAAAGTTAGAAAAACCGCCCCTAACAATACACACTTTAGGCGATCGCGTCCTGCGGCAGCCAGCAAAGCGCGTCAGCAGCATCGATGCAGAAATTCGGCAGCTAGTCCGAGAAATGCTGCAAACCATGTACAGTGCCGACGGCATCGGTTTGGCAGCCCCCCAAGTCGGAGTTAACAAACAAGTAATCGTACTCGACTGCGAACCCGACAATCCCGCCACACCCCCATTGGTTTTGATCAACCCCACCATCAAAAGTAGCAGCGGCGATATCTGCATCTTGCAAGAAGGCTGTTTAAGCATTCCGGGAGTTTATTTAGAAGTCAAACGCCCAGAAGCTATTGAAGTGTCCTACCGCGACGAATTTGGCCGCCCGCAAACCCTGAAAGCGACAGATTTATTGTCGAGGGCAATTCAGCACGAAATGGATCACCTCAACGGAGTGCTGTTTGTAGATAGAGTAGAAAACAAGCTCGCACTCAATGAAGAATTAGTCAAGAACAAATTTTCGCCAAAGGCCGTAAAATCAGTATGATGGCAGGAACTCCAAAAAGTGGTTTATTGTTAGCTCTTTCGTGCATCACTGCGATCGCCGCAGTCGGCTCAATCTTTGAGCTGTCTTCGGGAGAAGCTCAACTCGGCAACGTAGTTACCGGCATCATCCTCGCCCTCAGCATACCGCTCACAGGCATATTTTTCTATGCAGCCGTTCAGGATGCCAGAGCAAATTTATGATTAGTCATTAGTCAGCAGTCATTAGTCAGTAGTCAGTTGTTATTTGTTATTTGTTATTGGTGAGTTGTCCTATATTACTTGTTATTGATTCCTAGTTGTTAGGTGTTAGTGGTGAGTTATTGATTGTTACTAATAACTAATAACTGCTCCCCAACCATCAATCACAAATAACTAATAACAAATAACTAATAACTAATAACTGCCAACTGCCAACTGCCAACTGCCAACTGCCAACTGCCAACTGACTGATGACTAATGAAATCGGATTTCTGCGACAAGTGCCCGCCAAAGGCGCTGCGTCCGGGCTAGCGTCCAAGTACCAACTTTCTGAATATGGAGAAGTGGCGATCGGGCGCGATCGCAATTGTCAAATAGCTTGAGAGTCGATCGCCCACGGCATGGTTTCCCGCCGCCATGCCGCAGTCCGTCCCTTAACTCATGGTAATTGGACGAGATGGCAAATTTGCGACCTCAACAGCGCTAACGGAACTTATATCAACGGCCAAAAGCTCGAAGGCTGCCAAACTTTAGAAACAGGCGATCGCATCAGTCTCGGTATTGACGGCCCTGAATTCATATTTGAATCTCCCGCAACCCCAAACCAAACTAAACCCGCATACCCAGCCACAAAAACGGGCAATTTTCCAGTCAGTGAAAAAGACGCTCTCACTTTAACTCAATTATTCCCGATCGCCTCCACCGGCAAACAATTAAGTCAAAAAGCCTACTTATATCCAGGTATTGCCACAGTTATCTTTGTCGTGTCGCTGTTTGTGGCCGTCGGAAATTCCGCAGCATTCAACTTTCTGCTGTCAGCCTACCTCGCCGGTGCAGCTTACTACTTTATCTATCAACTGTGCGGCAAACACAAGCCGTGGTGGGTATTGCTTGGTACCGCTTTAGCTACAGTTCTGATATTGCTCAGCCCCTTATTGATTGGATTTATCTTAGTATTTAGAGAAATTTTGCCCGGTCGCTTGCCAGCAGAAGGCGAAGAAATCAGTTTTTTGCCTTTTTTAATCAGAATGTTCTTCGGGGCGGGTCTGATGGAAGAATTGCTGAAAGCCTTGCCCGTTTTGGGAGCTTTGATTCTGGGCAATTTGCTAAAAAATCCGTGGCGCGATCGCATCGGCGTTTGGGAACCTTTAGACGGAATTTTATTAGGAAGTGCCTCAGCAGTCAGCTTTACACTACTAGAAACCCTGGGACAGTACGTCCCCCATATCATCCAAAATGTCACCCTGCAAGGAGGGCCCGAAGCCGGACAATTAGTAGGATTGCAATTGCTCATTCCCCGAATTTTGGGTTCCGCCGCCGGACACATGGCTTACAGCGGCTATTTGGGATATTTTATCGGTTTGAGCGCCCTCAAACCCACGAAGCGCTGGCAAATTTTAGGCGTAGGTTATTTCAGCGCTTCCGCACTTCACGCCTTGTGGAATGCGTCAGGTGCAGTCAGCGTACTTTTGCTAGCATTAGTCGGAGTTTTGTCCTATGCGTTTTTAGTAGCCGCAATTTTGAAAGCCCGGGCTTTGTCTCCCAATCGATCGCAAAATTTTGCAACTCGAATATTTTCCGAAAAATGATTGCTGAGAGCTTAATTGTTAACAGTCGCGCGCGTCAAGCTGCCATTTTTTTCTTGTGTTTCAACCAGCTTAAACCTGCCAGTGCTAAACCTGTCCCTGCAAATGTTATCGGTTCGGGAACTGGTTCGGCTGCGGTATCCACTAGGGAGTAAGAAACCCGCGCACTGCTGATAATTGTACGACCTCTGCCCAAATAACCCTGCCTGTTGCTAACTATTGTCTCACCATACCCCCAGAAATAAGATGCCCACGTACTGATCGCCTCCTCGGTACCCATATACCAGGTTGCCCTGCTCTCAAACTTGATGTAATCAGTCCCTCCTCGTGCCTCTTCTCTCGTCGCATACTCCACACCCGATGCTTGCAGTCCGCGAAAATTCCCTTGATTAAATAAAGCTATAGCCCCTGCTAAATCATAGTCATTTTTATAGACCCTGATAGGGGTGTTAAATCTTCCCTCACCCACTGCAATTTTTTCAGATCCTATTCCTGTCAGTGAGGAATCACTAAACTTAAAAAAACCACTACCTCCACCCTTTTCCACTTGAAAATTGTAGGTAAGGACGGCTGCTTGTGCTTTCTCAACTGCTGCCACTGACACCGCTGCAAAACCTAGAATTGTGCTGGCGATCGCACTTCCGAATCTCTGCCGTTGTTTCCGATTCATAATTTGCCTCTTCGCTACATTAAATTGGCGTGATTTTCTGTGATTGTTGGTCTGATTTTTCTTCTTAAAACCGCCCTTCACTGTTTGTTGTTAAGAGCGATCGCACCCATCATACCGCCCTTTTTTTCTGGGATTTAAACCAACTCAAACCAGCCAGTGCTAAAGCTGTACCCGCAAATGTTAAGGGTTCGGGAACCGGTTCGGCTGCCGTATCCACTAGGGTGTAAGACATAGGCACGTAGTTAAGCTGTTGACCCGCACCTCGGTCTATTATTTGTCTTAATTGACCGCCACTTAAGTATGTAATTAGGATACTACTGTATCCCCAAAACAAAGGTTTCCCATTGCCCATAGCAGGATACATACGCCAAACTGCCGAGCCCTCATATCTAGTATAAACAGGCCCTCCTTCTGCATCCGGAATGTTAGTTTCTGAAATCGAGTAGTCGCCACCGCTTGCTATCAGTCCCTGAAATTCCCCACCCTTGAACTCAGCTTTTGCCCCTGCTAAATCGTGGTATTTTTGAGGTGGCTTTTCTTCATATAGGCCCCTGCCAGAGGGAGCTGTAAAACCATTAAATTGTCCCTCAGAAACTGCTATTTGTTCAGTTTCTCCGCCTGTAAGCGAGGAGTTGCTCAATTTAAAAAAACCGCTCGATCCGGCCACTTGAAAATTGTAGGTGAGGACGGCTGCTTGTGCTTTGTCAACTCCTACCAATGAGACGGCTGCCAAACTTAAAATTGTGCTGGCGATCGCACTTCCTAATCTCTGCCTTTGTTTTTGATTCATAGTCGGCCTCATCAGATTTTACTTAAGTTTAGTTTGTTGCTGACAGCGATCGCCAGTAAGTATGCCCATTCTTAACATAAATTCTTTTCAATTCAAAGATTGCCCAATCTAAATATCGAATTACTACGGATGGCATTTTTCCGAAATTTGTATTATTTGTTACTTGTTGACTGGGAATTTTTTGCCCAAACAAGAGAAATGTTCGATCGTCCTGGAAAAATATGCCGATCGGTTTGTATTGTGGCGATGTGTCGGGCGATTCACGATCGGGATAACTAGGCTTCACAGATTCAATTTCATATCTTAGCGATTTTGTCAATACGCCATTCCCTGAAAAGGGATCGGGTTCCTACTGCCTTTGGCCGTCTGCCTTCTGGCTTCTGTCGCCTGCCTTCTTCCCTGTTTCTTCTTCACCTGTCTTAGAAATTCTTCACCGAAAAACCGGCGGGAAGCCCCTGGCTACCGACTTGGAGAGGAACGCTGCTGCGCCGACCGCCGCCTTGAGCTATCTTTAGTCATATGTGATATAATTAGCGGTATGGAACAAGTTTTGACAGTAGCTTGCAAGATTGAAGTGTCTCCCGAAGTTGCCCCTAAGTTGGAGGCAACGCTTCAGGCGTTTTCTGATGCTTGCACCTACATCAATCAAACTGTTGACCCTAAGCTGACAAATAAACCCCGCATTCAAGGCTTGGTTTATGAGCAGGTGAGGGAGCAATTTGGGCTGTCTGCCAACTTAGCGATTCGGGCAATCGCCCGTGTCTCTAGCAACCGTAAAACCGCCAAACAAAAAGGCAATCCCGTCCGAGCATTTAAGCCAACTAGCGTTGACTATGACGCTCGAATCTTTGCTTTTAGAGAGAAGGATTGGACGGTTAGCCTGACGTTGGTGGGCGGTCGGGAACGCTTCAAACTTGCCATTGGTAATTACCAGGTTGGACTGCTTAAGGGAGCGAATCCTAGCAGTGCGACCTTGTGCAAGCGTCAGGATGGAAGCTACTACGTCAACATCCAGATTAAGTCTGAGGCGACCGAGCCCATCCCATCCAAACGAGTGATTGGCGTAGATCTCGGTCGCAGAGATATTGCAGTTACCAGCCTTGGCGATCAGTGGGATGGAAAGCAGATAACGGACGTTAGAGACAAATTTGCCAGAGTCAGATCATCGCTCCAACAAAAAGCCTCGAAAGGCACAAGATCTACTCGCCGCAGGGCAAGACAGATTTTGCAACGGCTGTCGGGACGTGAACGTCGCTATCAAACTTGGCTAAACCATAACATCAGCAAATTGATTGTGCTGTCTGCACTTCAACACAATGCCATCATTGCGATTGAAGATCTGACAGGAATTAGAGAACGCACCAATCAGCAACCTCGAAGCAAGACGGAACGTAGACGCTCTAACATTTGGGCATTCTTTCAACTGCGATGGTTTCTGAGCTACAAAGCCGTGAAATACGGGGTGGAAGTGGTGGCTGTCAATCCTGCCTACACCAGTCAAACTTGCCACAAGTGCTTGCACATTCATCCGATAAAAGGCAAGTCTTATCGAAGTGGCAAAGTGTTTAAGTGTGGACACTGTGGCAATCATTGTGATGCTGATGAGAATGGTTCAAAGGTGATTTCAATCGTTGGAGCATCCGTAAACATGCTCGGAGGTTCGGTGTTGTCTTGCAACCTTGCAGACTGCATCAGGGCTACAGAAAGCCCCCGGCTTAAGGTCGTGGGGTAGTTTACAAATAGTTTGACTGTGGTACTATCTGGATGGCTGTGAGTCGATCGGGAAGCCAACGGGCTTGATTCCTGTGGTGGAGGAGAATCCAGGAGTGCTAGATAGGATGTCATTGGGATACGGAAATGTTTTCGGTCAGCGAAGTCAACTCGAACCCCTCCGCATTGGGGTTATTGGAGTTGGCAATATGGGTCAGCACCACACGCGAGTTCTGAGCTTGCTCAAAGATATCGAACTCGTAGGTGTTGCAGATATAAATGTAGAGCGGGGAATTGATGTAGCAAGCAAATACCGGGTTCGCTTCTTTGAAGACTACCGGGATTTGCTTGCCCACGTAGACGCAGTTTGCGTCGCCGTTCCAACTCGCCTGCACCACCCTGTGGGGATGTCTTGTCTCCAAGCAGGGGTTCACGTTTTAATTGAAAAGCCGATCGCGGCTAGCATTGCTGAAGCCGAATCTTTGGTCAATGCGGCTGCTGAAGCCCACCGGATTTTACAAGTGGGTCACATCGAGCGCTTCAATCCAGCTTTTCAGGAACTCGGCAAAGTGCTGAAAACTGAAGAATTACTGGCATTGGAAGCTCACCGGATGAGTCCCTATTCCGATCGGGCCAACGACGTATCGGTAGTTTTGGATTTAATGATCCATGACATCGACTTGCTCTTGGAATTGGCAGATTCTTCAGTGGTGAAGCTGACGGCCAGCGGCAGCAGGGCCTCAGATTCAGGTTATTTAGACTACGTGACAGCGACGCTGAACTTTGCTAACGGCATAGTCGCCACTCTGACTGCCAGCAAGGTGACGCATCGCAAACTCCGTTCAATCGCGGCTCACTGCAAAAATTCTTTGACAGAGGCAGATTTTCTCAACAACGAAATCTTGATTCACCGACAAACAACCGCCAATTACGTGACGGATTACGGTCAGGTGCTTTACCGTCAAGATGGGTTGATCGAGAAAGTCTACACCAGCAATATTGAACCGCTCCATGCAGAATTGGAGCATTTTATTAATTGCGTGCGGGGTGGCAATCAGCCTTCTGTCGGAGGAGAACAAGCTCTCAAAGCTCTTCGGCTTGCAAGTTCGATCGAGCAAATGGCTCTCGACGGTCAAGCTTGGTATCCCAAAGAGCTAGAGTCTACTTTGCAAGTTAGCTAAATCGACAAAAATTGTGTCGTTTCCGGGTGCTTCTACAGTTTGGGTTGGTTGTTCGTTGAAAAGGGTAACTGTTCGGGCGCAACCGGATTCGATGTGAGTCGATTTGAGATTTTCAATTTGAGATTGACTTGCAGTATTGAATCTGAGGGCTTAAACAGTCGATTTGAGATTTTCAATTTTCAATTTGAGATTGACTCCTATCCTCTATAGGGGGATTCAACAGTCGATTTGAAATCTGAGATTTGAGATGAAAGAATTGACTCCAAAGATGAATCTGAGGGCTTGAACTAAAATTGAAATTTTGGGTTCTCTACAATCTAAGTATGGCAAGTATCTGTTTTTGACTCAAATTACAATTTAGGTAAAAAAACAGCGACTATTTGACGGCTGATGGTTTTGCTAACTAACTGATTTCCTTGAGGACTGAGGTGAATGCTGTCTCTATACAAAGTTGAAATTTGAGCCGCACAATTGGCTGCACAATTGAAAATGGGAAGAAAATCTATGTAAGTAATTTTCTCACGTTCGACGAGTTCGGCGAGACGCTCTCTAGCCTTGATTTCCCAGTCGCGAGAGCCAGAGTCGCCGAATTCGCCCCGCTTCGGCGTCAGGGCTAGCAAAAACTTGACGTTGGCCGATACTGCTATTTTCTGGATTTGGTGAATAGCTTCTAAGTTGCAGCCGACTACATCGCTTTCGGCTGCTGGTGGTGCTAATTGGCGAGCCGGCAGTGTTGGTAGCAGGTAGCGGCTCAATAACTCTAGTGTCGCCGATCGAGGTTGGCGATCGGGATAAGATCGATCGCGCCCCACAACTTCAGCACAGGGAGCCGATGCAAACAAATCGTCCGTATTCAGCAGCAAAACCAAAACCTTTGCTCCAAAAACACCAAACCGCTTCGCATAAGCAAGTTGATTCCTCGGCCCCCAAGAATTGGCTGAAGCGTTGAGAACTTCAAAATCCGAATAGTTGACTTTTGCACCTGATTGTGAATCGCTCGTCAGATTCTGTACTTGCAGCCTCAACTGCCGAACCAGAATTTCCGAGATGGTATCTGTCTGATCTGTCCACCAACCGCCGTTGGCGACAGAATCACCCAACAGCAAGATACGCAGAGTTTCGGGAGTGGGAGTTGGGGCGATCGATCCAGTACGCATCGAATACTCGTTAATCTCGATCCGGTTCCCGAAGCGGCGCACCCTCTGGTTGGGCGCCAACAAATAGCCACACTCGGCATCGGCAATGTAAATCAAGGGATTACCAAAACCCAGCAGCACGCGCAGCAGCACTTCGATTGCAACCCACAATCCGGAGGTGAGGGCCAAAACGATCAGAACAACTTTCAAGAATTAACCTCGATCGAAAACGGATACTTGCTTGGGCACAAAAGTCGGGGAGATGCCAAAATTTTAAACCAAAGTTCAAGCCCCCAGATTCATGTCTGGAGTAAATCGACAGACTGCAAGTAAATCTAAAATCTAAAATCTAAAATCTAAAATCTAAAATCTGAAATCGACTAACCGCTGCTAAATTCCGGCTTTTACCGACAGTCCCCGCACAATTGAGTCATCCGAATCGCCCCCGTGGATATAGAATTCTAGAATATACCGTCAAAACCCGCCGTCAGCCGTCAGTGAAATTGGTGGTTTCAGGAAACCCGTGGACTTAAAACAAATATTCAAAACGCCGAATCCCATAATCGGTGTCGTACATTTACAGCCTTTGCCAACTTCTCCCCGCTGGGGCGGGAACCTCAAAGCTATTATCTCAAGAGCCGAGCAAGAGGCTACTGCGCTGGCTTCTGGCGGCGCAAACGGTATCATAGTCGAGAACTTTTTCGACGCTCCTTTTGCCAAAGACAGCGTAGATCCGGCTGTGGTAAGTGCCATGACTCTGGTAGTCGAGAGGCTAACCAATCTGGTGACACTGCCGATCGGTATTAACGTGCTACGAAACGACGCCCACAGCGCGATCGCCATCGCCTCCTGCACGGGAGCCCAATTCATCCGCGTCAACGTCCTCAACGGCATCATGGCTACAGATCAAGGCTTAATTGAAGGCCAAGCTCACCAGCTACTGCGCTACCGCCGGGAATTGGGCAGCGATGTCAAAATATTCGCAGACGTGCTAGTCAAGCACGGGCGCCCCCTCGGCAGCCCCAACTTAACCACAGCCGTCCAAGAGACGATCGGGCGCGCCTTAGCCGACGCCGTAATCCTTTCTGGCTGGACAACCGGCAGCCCTCCCAATCTCGAAGACTTAGAACTCGCGAGTGCAGCAGCGGGGGAAATTCCTGTTTTCATCGGCAGCGGCGCCTCGTGGGAAAACGTTTCCACGCTCATGCAAGCCGCCGATGGTGTAATTGTATCGAGTTCCCTGAAGCGAAACGGCCGCATCGAGCAGCCGATCGATCCGATCCGCGTCAGTCAGTTTGTCGAAGCCGCCCGCCGCAGCTTTTCCCAGAAAGAGCTCGAACAACAAAACATTGAGACAAATGGTTCAAGAGGGTCAACACCGGAACCGGGCAAAGTCAGTCAATTTTAGATTTTAGATTTTAGATTTTAGATTTGAGTCCACAGATTCATCTGGGAACTCGAACAAAAGTCTAAAATTTTAGTATCGACTCTGACCCTCGTGTCGGAAACCAAATACCCGTTTTGGGGTGGGTCGGAAGTAAAATGTAAAATAGGAATGGGCCAAAGAGGGAATCGGCCAAAGAGGGCATCGGGAATCGGCCAAAGAGGGAATCGGCCAAAGAGGGCATCGGCCAAAGAGGGCATTAGTTAGTTGTTGGTGCTTCTATAGCGGTTTTCAGAAAGATGAGGTATGACTGACAGCTTATATAAGCACTAAACTGGGCACAAGCCCAACTACGTCCGCGAACCTTTTTGAGAAGTGCTATATGTTATTTATCGTATGTATGTTTGTTGTTAGTTGTTGGTTCTAATGCCCAATGCCCTGTTTGCCCAATTCTCAATTCTCAATTCTCAATTCTCAATTTTCAATTCCCCATTCCCCATTCCCCATTCCCCATTCCCCATTCCCCATTCCCCATTCCCCATTAGCAATTACCAAATCAAAAAAATGATTCGCCGACGTTCAACCCCTTGGATTCATCGCTGGTCTAGAACTGCGATCGCAGCCATCGCAGCCATCGGCGTCGTAGAAACGGCCTATCTGACGATCGCTAAATTCACGACAGGCTCAGTCATTTGTCCCACCAGCGGCTGCGACAAAGTTCTCAACAGTCCCTACGCTACAGTTTTTGGCACAGTGCCTTTAAGTTTATTAGGTTGTCTGGCTTACCTGAGCATCGCAATTTTGGCACTCGCTCCCAAAGCCGTCAATCCAGACACCAATAAAGGTCTGCACTCTCAACTAGAAAATCAAACTTGGCAAGCGCTATTTATCATCACCGCTGCGATGGTAATCTTCAGCAGCTATTTGATGTATTTGATGTCTTTTGAAATTAAGGAACTCTGCATTTACTGCATCAGTTCCGCCGTATTTGCGCTGTCGCTGTTTGTGCTGGTGCTAGTCGGCCGCGAGTGGGAAGATATCGGACAGTTGGTGTTTACAGGTATTTTGGTAATGATGGTAAGTTCGATCGGCGCCTTGGGACTGTATAACAGCGTCAGTTCACCTGCTCCTTTTGTTTCTTCTACCCCCGGAATTCTACCCCCAGCCGTGACTACAACCTCCGGCCCTGCACAAATTGCTTTAGCCCGCCACCTCCGACAAATTGACGCCAAAGAATACGGTGCTTACTGGTGTCCCCACTGCCACGACCAAAAAATGCTATTCGGCAAAGAAGCAGCCAAAATAATTGATTATTTTGAATGCGATCCGAAAGGGCAAAATTCCCGTGCTGAAATTTGCCAAGCTGCTGCTACGAATATTAAAGGTTTCCCGACTTGGGAGATTCAAGGTCAGTTTTATTCGGGGACGCAAACTTTGGATAAACTCGCCGATTTATCCGGTTACACGGGCCCGCGCAACTTTCAAAACTGACAGAATAGTTAGAAATTTTAGATGACAGATTTTAGATGGTGAAGCAGTAAATATCCGTAGGCAAGTTATTTGCTCGTTTCCTAGTGCTGCGAAATTAATCTCAAATCTGCCATCTAGGATTAATATTTATAAATTAGTAAAAATTAGTCAGGTCGAAATTTGCCAAAAAGTGGTGACTATCTACTAGGCTGTCTGCGAATAAATACTATAAATTTTACACAAAAACTCCAGAAACCGGGTTTCTGCTGCCAGAGTCATTACACTCAAATGGCACTCATTCGATCGCTATTCTGAAAATTATCTGCGTTCATATAGCGGTTCGATCGAAAGATTAGCGGACGCTTTGTTCAGTTGACAGTTGACAGTTGACAGTTGACCGCACGGGTAGCACTTGACAAAAAAAGTAAGAGGATTGGAGTAATGAATAGTCTGATTTTAATTTATCCCGAAAAAGGTTCCGGCTTTAAACCAATTTTTTATGGTAATCGGTAAGTGGTTCAACAGTTGACAGTTGACAGTTGACAGTTGACAGTTTGAGAGCGATCTCTACCTAGAAGGAAGAGGATTGGAGTAATGAATAGTCTGATTTTCATTTCTCCCTCAAAGGTTCCGGCTTTAAACCAATTCTTTCTGGTAAAAGGTAATCGGTAATCGGTAGAAAGGGTCTCTTGGGTTTATGGTGGATATGGTATCAAACACAACTCTTCGCAATTCTGTGATGCCCTCGGAGTAAGGATATCCGGTTTGCCGACCGCCACAAACTTATAAAAAATATCAGAAAAAAGGTGGCGTTTTAAAAGCTTAGAATCCAATTACCAATTACCATCACCAATTACCAATTACCAACCAGCATAGCGCACCGAAAAACTAAACAATTCGACAATCAAAAATCAACAATCTACCCATCTGCCGCACCGCACAACCGAAAAATTGCGATCGTCTAAAATCAAAAATATAAAATCGACTGAGCAGAACCCCGTGAAGACTTCAACAGTTGACAGTTGACAGTTGACAGTTGACAGTTTAAGAGCGACCTCTACCTAGCGCTCTTCTATCACTCACTTGAAAGGAAAAATATGACCATTTGATAATGCTTAGGGGCTTGCAGCTTAATACTATACCAATCATTTGGCTACTCCTTCGACAATACAATTGCATGGCTGGGATTTTATTTCTACGCAAGTCCCTTATCTAGTATGGCCTTAAGAATCGATTTTCTAACACCTTCCTTTGTTGGGAGCATTTGGGAAGAGATCCTTTGCTGTCCTGTCTTCGAGAATTTACTATCATGAAAGTGACGAAAGAGCGCTAGAAGTCCGAGGATTAGAGTAATGAATAGTCTAATTTTAATTTCTCCCTCACTCGTGTTCCGGCTTTCAACCAATTCTTTCTGGTAAAAACGATCGATATGTAGTAATACCTTATAGCCTTTCTCAAAAAGGTGAGGTATGACTGACAGGTTATATAACCACTGAAACCAAGAGGGCTCTCTTCCCAACAACGTCCGCGAATCTTTGTGAGAACCGCTATATATGCTCTTCAGGCGAGGCGAACATCCCCAGAATATGCTAAAAACTATCAAAAAATGGCTCGATCGAGAACGCCGAGTATTAATTACTGCGAGTGCCGTTGGCGGTACGGTGATTCTACTGCGCTGGTTAGGATTTTTGCAGGCGTTGGAATGGGCTGCTTGCGATCGCTTTGTACGCTGGCGGCCCCCCGAACCAATGGACTCGCGCATCGTCATTATCGAAATTAACGAAGCTGACTTGCAAAAATACGGCTACCCCATTTCCGATGCTGTATTGGCCCAATTGCTGCAAAAATTGCACGCTGGCAAGCCGCGGGCGATTGGCCTCGACGTTTACCGAGATTTGCCGACTCAACCGGGTAATGCCGAATTGGTCAAAACTTTTAAAACTATTCCCAACTTAATTGGGATTGAGTTAATGCCAGACGAAACCAGATTTGGAGTGCGCCCGCCTCCGGTACTGGAAAAGCTCGATCGCATCGGTTTCAACAACGTTGTCCTCGACGCTGACTCAAAAGTGCGCCGAACTTTGCTCTACGCTTGGCCTGGAAACGGCAAAACCCATCAAAGTTTCGCGCTGAGACTGGCTTTGCTTTACCTCGAAACCGAAGGGATTTCCCCTGAACCTGCAACAGTCAATCCTAAATACTTGCAGTTAGGTAAGGGGGTGTTTCAGCGTTTTAAACCGAATGATGGTGCTTACGTGCGATCGGACAGCCGCGGCTATCAAATTCTCACCAACCTGCGCCACCCACGAGGCAGTTTTCGCACGGTATCGATGAGCGACGTGCTTTCTGGCAAAGTACCGGTTGATTTTGTGCGATCGCGCGCTGTCTTGATCGGCTCAACTGCCCCCAGCCTCAAAGACTTTCACCAAAACGCTTACAGTTCTGGTTTGTTTGCTCCTCCCCAGCCAGTACCTGGAGTTGAGCTTCAGGCTAATTTCTTGAGCCAAATTTTGAGTGCGGCCCTCGACGGGCGCGAGGGTATTAAAGTTTGGCCAGAGGCGGCGGAGTGGCTGTGGATTTTACTGTGGTCTTGGACGGGAGCAAATGTGAGCTGGAAGTTGCGATCGCTCGGGCGATCGGCTTGGTCTTTATCAAGTATCTGTGTAGGATTAAGTGCTAGTTTATACATAGCATGGTTGGCCGGTTGGTGGCTGCCGTTAATTCCTTCCATCCTCAGTCTGTTGGGTTCTGGCTGTGCAGTTGTAGCTTATCTGGCTCACATACAAGAAGAACTCAAACGGTCTAAAGAATTTTTACAATGGCTAATCGATACAATTCCCGACCCAATTTTTGTCAAAGATAGAAATCACCGCTGGGTTGTTTTGAATCAGTCATATTGTCGGTTTATCGGCTATCCTTTAGAAATTTTAATTTCTCGCACCGATTACGAGTTATTTCCCCAAGCCGAAGCGGATATATTTTGGCAGCAAGACGAATTAGTATTGCAAACTCAGCAGCCACTAGAAAATGAAGAATATTTTACTGACGCTCACGGAATTACCCATCTGATTTCGACTAAAAGATCCCTGCATAAAGATGCTGCGGGGAACCTATTTTTAGTTGGAGCGATCAGAGATATTACCGAACGCAAGCGCCTGGAAGATGCCCTCAAGCAAAAAAATGCTGAACTCAGCCACCAAGCCTATCACGATGCTCTCACCGGTTTGCCGAACCGCAAAATGTTTCACGAATCCTTGCATCTGTCCCTGGAAAGAGCCTCCAGCAATCAGGAATTGGTAGCTTTACTGTTTTTAGATTTAGATGGATTTAAGTCAATCAATGATACTCTCGGACATCATGCGGGTGATTTGCTCTTACAAGCAGTGGCCGGGAGGCTCAAAAAATGCTTGCGCGGTAGCGATATTATATCGAGGTTGGGTGGCGACGAATTCACTGTCATCTTGCCGGGAATTCCTGGTAGCGAAGAAGCTGCGAAAGTAGCTCAAAAAATTTGTGACACCATTATGCAGCCTTTTACTTTAGAAGAACATACAGTTTCTGTAACTACAAGTATTGGCATTAGTTTGTATCCAATTGACGGTCAAGAGTCAGATATTTTAGTTAACAATGCTGATGCTGCGATGTATCGTGCTAAGGAAGGCGGGAAAAATCAATATCAATTTTCGTAATTAATCTCAGTTCAAAAACACAATCCAACTGTAAGTCAGTGGTGCCAACTTTTATGCTTAAGTTATTTTCAATTCTTCGACTTACAATCTTATTATAAAACATTGTATAAGATGTCATCTATCATTAGATATATTTATCAAAATATGCAGCTTAAGACAGCAAATAGCCGTCTCATTTAAATGTTAAAAAATATAAAAAAATTGGGATTAGTTTCAAAAAAGACGGCAACGGCAAGCCAGCGCTCCAAAAGGTTATGGAGTAAGTCATTCCCATAATAAATCGCAAATTGTAGCAGACTGGAGACCCAATTCAAATCGCCAAACAGCATAGATTAAAAAGAATTTAGGTAAATTTACAAAAATTAATTAAAGGAAATGTAAAGACATAAGTGGAACTACGTAAATTGATAGATATAATAGTTTGTAGGGACTTGCATCTATTTGAGTGATTTGGATAAGATTATGAACACTATGCGTACTTTGATTGGGATCACAACAACGGCAATTCTGGCTGTCAGTATGCAAGTCAGTACGATCGGCATTGCAAATGCCGCCTTACTTGCTGGCAACTCAACCAGCTACTCAGCAAAAGACCCATCGACCTCCACAGTCTTGACAGAGGCGCGCACATCTGAGGCGCCCAATAACCCCAAAAAATACGAACCAGATCCCAATGGAAGTCCTAAAAGTGACGGTACAGGGACGCGCTGAACCCAATTTTTCAAAATTCTATGGGCCCAGATTTGTACCAATTCGATTGGTTAATTAAAGTGTGACTGCACCAATCCCGATCGGTGAGGGGATAGTCCAGCCGGTAGTGACCACCGCGACTTTCCGTGCGAAACGCAGCACTTTTGAGAATTAAGTAGCCAATATCCAATAAATTGCCAACTTCCCCCCAATTTCGCAAAACCGAGCTATTTTCGGCATCAGCCGGCGAAAAATCGATCGTTTGTCCGGGCCGTAAATTATCAAGTGCTTGACTCAAAGCCAAAGAGGCAAATTCTTTTCGCCACATCTCTACTTGGACGATCGCACTTTCCAAATCCCTTTGTCCCCGACAAATTCCCGCACTCTGCCACACCAAACTCGGCAATTGGATTCGCAATTTTTCGATCGCCTCAATATCCTGTTGTGAAACCGATTTTTCCAAGATTTCCCCTGCATCTTCCTCCTCTGGTAAGGCTTCGGACTTTTTACCTTCTAACTGCAAAAGTCCCATTTGCGCGCCAAAAACCAGACATTCCAGCAACGAATTGCTCGCCAACCGGTTGGCGCCGTGTACCCCCGTGCTCGCAGTTTCTCCCACCGCATACAAACCCGGAATCGAAGTTTGGTTGAACTTGTCAGCCACAATTCCCCCCATCCAGTAATGGGCGGCGGGCGTCACCGGCACAGGTTCGGCAAAAATATCAATTCCCCAATCAGCGCACACTTGAATAATATTCGGAAACCTGTAGCGCAGTCGATCGCAGTCGATCGGGCGCAAATCCAGCCAAACATGAGGTTCCCCCGTCTTCTGCAAGTGGCGGAAAATAGCGCGGCTGACAACATCCCGAGGCGCGAGTTCCCCGCTGGGGTGAGAGTCAAAAGCAAAGCGATATCCCTTGCTGTCAACTAAATGAGCCCCTTCTCCCCGCACCGCTTCGCTAATCAGAAACCGAGGCGCGCCCGCTTTGCTGAGGGCTGTCGGGTGAAACTGCACAAATTCTAAATCTCGCAGCAGCGCCCCGGCGCGCCACGCAATGGCTACCCCGTCCCCGGTACTTACCGACGGGTTGGTTGTTTGAGCAAAAACCTGTCCGCCGCCGCCTGTAGCCAGCACTACGGCGCTAGCCCGCAGCCATTTGACTTGGGAGTCGCAAATCGAGCTAATGCCCTGACACCGCCCGGTTTTGTCTAGCCACAGACTCAAAGCAAAGGCTGGGGATACGAGTTGAATGTTTTTGCGGTTTAATACTTTTGCTGTCAGGGTACTGACAACGGCTTTTCCTGTGGTGTCGGCGGAGTGGAGCACTCGGCGGCGGGAGTGGGCGGCTTCTAGGGTGAGGGCTAAATCTGGGCCAGTGCGATCGAATGCAACGCCCATTTTTACCAGGGAGTCTATGCAAGCAGCAGCTTCTTCGACTAAAAATTGCACTGCTTCTAAATCGCAAAGACCTGCTCCCGCAGCCAGTGTATCCTGAACGTGGAGTGCTGCGGAATCTTCTGGGGCGATCGCTGCGGCAATGCCTCCTTGAGCCCAATCGCTTGCAGAAACAGGCATAATATTTTTATTGATCAAGCCTACGTGCAAATGTTCTGGTAGACACAGTGCCGTGTACAAACCGGCTGCGCCAGCACCTATCACCAATACGTCAAATTTGTCAGTCATAAGTCAGCCGATTTTAGATTTTAGATTTTAGATTTTAGATTTTAAAATTAACTTTACAGATGAATCAGGGGAAAATAAATTTCGATTTTATATTTCATATTTTAGATTTTATATTGAAATCTACAGATGATTCAAGGAGCTATAACTGTCAAGTTTAGCTTGAATAATTGAATTTTAATCTACAGATAAATCTCGATTTAAACTAATATCTACTAATTTTTTCTTTTTACCAAAAAATAATTGGTTGAAAGCCTCTCCCCGATCGGGAGAAATAAAAATCAGACTATTCATTACTCCAATCCTCTTCCTTCTAGGTAGAGGTCGCTCTCAAACTGTCAACTGTCAACTGTCAACTATCAACTGTTGAAAACATCGGAGGCTGGTATGTGTCTTTTGGTGCGAGCCTTTGTGAAGGCATTCGTCAGCCGGAACAGAAGCCATGAGCCATGAACCATAAGCCAAAATTCATGAATTAACAAACCATAGTTCCGACTCATGACTAATGACTCATGGACTCATGAGGGCGGGCACGGGGGCACCGCCCCTACTGACTAATAACTCATGGCCTCAAAAGAGGCTCACAGCTATCTAGTCGTAGAGACCATTATTCAACCTGGTGTCTCCTTCAATAAAGACTGATTCGACATCAGTTACTGTGAATTTGTCCAAATTAGCTTGCAGCACCTTTTTTTGAGCTTCCGTCAAGCCTGAAATGTTGAGTACGTCCTCAACTTTTTCGTAAGGAGCATTCTTAATAATTTGTCCAGCTAAAGTGGGATACAACCCTCGAAAGTCCCGAAAGTCGCGGACGGCGCTGTTGTTCAAATCAAGTTTTTTGCCGTATTCTGTGGCAAGCTTGTCATCGGCGCGATTGGTTCTAGCCGGAACATCAACTGCTATGAGCGAGGCTGATGGCAAGGCGATACGGCTCAGGTTCGCCGCGATCGCGCTCATGTCTCCAGCCCATGCAAAGCAGCCCAGCACTAAGCCCAATACTGCCAATAGACGACCCAATCGTTTCATGAAGTTTTGTCTCCCAATTTCATACACAGCATTTATGTAGAGACTACCATTTTGCTTATGCAGTTTTTCAGATAAATCCCCAGCAGGCCGAGGACTGTTAACAAAATTTACATCCAAGAATTGACATTGCTCTCAATATATGCTATGCAACGTAGTTGAGACGATCGATTAATTTTTGGCTGCACACCCAATTTTCTAGCTATCAAGAACTCTTTCCTTTCCTTTTGAGAAAAGCGTTCAAGTCAGTATAATTACTGCCGTAAGTCACGCTGGGAGTGTCGTAACCCTTCAAAGTAACGATGTGCTGCTCGAAAGCTTCTTGGGCGCCCAATTCCGTCAGGTATTTGTAGGTTGTTTCTCCCACGGCAATATCCTTGCCGATATCCTTGGTGCAAGACTCTAGGCGAAATGCGGCGTTTACAGTGTCTCCCAAGGCGGTGTAGTCCGATCGATCGCTGCTGCCGGAATTTCCCACCATTGCATAGCCAGTATTGATTCCAGCCCCAACTCGCAACGGAAAAGGCAGGGGGTAACGGCTGCTGAGTAAATCAGTTGCCTTGTGCAGTTGGCTTAAAGCTTGGCAAATCCGCATCATTTCTTCGCTGCTGACGCCGCTTGGTTTGTGGAACCAGACAGCCATGATGGCATCGCCGATGTATTTGTCCACCCAACTGCCATGTTCGCGAATGATGTGTCCGGCTTTGCGGAACCAATTGCCGATGACTTCCGAGAGGATGGTTTCGTCTAGCTGTCTAGTCAAAACTGTAAAGTCTCGGATGTCCATTACCATGACAGTAATCAGGCTGCGTACCGTCAAAGTAGCTGTAAAATCTTCAGAGTCTGTGTCGTGCAGGCGATCGAGCCGGCGCCCTCCGGTTGGGTTATGGAAGTCCAACTCGGTTTGACCGAAAATAATTCGATCGCCATTTCTGAGAGTGACAGGAATACTCACCCGCCGCCCGTTGACAAAGGAACCGTTGCGGCTGCCCAAGTCGATCAGGTAAAACTCTCCGGTCTCCATTTGCTGTAACATCGCGTGATTTCGGGAAATCCAGCGATCGGTCAATACAAAATTATTGTCATCATTTCGCCCTACTGTCCAGCAATTGCTGCCGGAGAGCGGCAAGTAGCGATTGCCGCTTTCTGTACGAAGTAACAAATGTGGATTGGCTTGCAAAGTCACCACAGCCCTAGAAACAACATCAAGTCAACCGATTTGAGGTTTTCAACTTTAAATTTTAACTTTAGTACGCGGCTCATAACTAAGATTGCCACTAAAAACCTGAAATCGGCTGTTCTAAAAATTTAAAATAGTTTAGTCGATCGATGCACCGAACCCATAAAGCATTGCCAAATTACCGCCTGATAACCACCGAAGGTAGTTACCGCTCGATCATAGGCCAAAGCGTAATATTTTGCACGCCAAAGATGTACCTAGGCAGTTGCATTGGCTGCTTTTTGGCAAAATATAACTTAATTTCTGCTTCTGTTGCCAAAAAAAAAGCTGGACAATGGTTCTCGTCTCAGACAACCCTGTGGTTACACACAAGCTATCTTTGAGATTTGTTGCTACACTTCCACTTTTTGAAGAGTCCAACAAAACCTTTTCCTCGCTGCGGCGCTGAATCAATTAGAAACACGAGAATTTTATGTTGTCGAAAAGAATTTTGCCTTGTTTGGATGTGAAAGCTGGCCGTGTGGTCAAAGGTGTGAATTTTGTCAACCTTAAGGATGCTGGGGATCCGGTGGAAATGGCTCAGGTATACAATGATGCGGGTGCTGATGAGTTGGTGTTTCTGGACATTACGGCGACTCACGAAGACCGGAACATTATGATTGATGTGGTGTACCGGACTGCCGATCGAGTATTTATCCCTTTGACGGTGGGTGGCGGCATCCAATCCTTGGACACCATTAAAAGTTTGTTGAGGGCGGGCGCTGATAAGGTAAGTATTAATTCAGCGGCAGTGCGCGATCCGAGTTTGATTGACAAAGCGAGCGATCGATTTGGCAATCAATGTATTGTATTGGCGATCGACGCTCGCAAACGCCAAGATGCGGACAATCCCGGTTGGGACGTGTACGTGCGCGGAGGGCGTGAAAATACAGGCTTAGATGCGATCGTCTGGGCCAAGGAAGCCGAAAAGCGCGGCGCCGGCGAAATTCTAGTGACAAGCATGGACTCTGACGGCACTCAAGCCGGTTACGACTTATCATTAACCCGCAGCATCGCCGAAGTTGTAGAAATTCCCGTGATTGCTTCCGGCGGCGCCGGCAACTGTCACCACATCTACGAAGCCGTGACGGAAGGCAAAGCAGAAGCAGCCTTACTGGCTTCCCTGCTGCACTACGGGCAACTTAGCGTCGGAGAAATTAAGACTTATCTAGCAAAATGTCAAGTTCCCGTGCGGCAACAGTAGTTCTTTGCATCAGCAAGATTGGTAACAGGCTTTCTGGCCTGTTCCACATCAGCAATAGGCTTTCTCGCCTGTTCCGCGATAATTAGATTTTCCTGTGGGGTGGGCGAGAGGACTCACCCAAAGGCGATCGTTACTGCTGCAAATAGTGCCTGATGCCAGGTGCATTAAACAGCAGAATTTTGTTGATTTTACCTTCAGATAACAGTTTAAGAAAAGCATACAACCAAAGACAAGCTGAAAACTCATAAAAATAATACGGGATGCGGGAAACGAGCGAGACTTTAGTCCTGAGAGGGAAGTGGCACGAGGGAATGAGAGTCCCCGTCTTCTTTCTTTCTTTCTTTCTTTTTAAATATTTTGTTGATTGACCTTGAGATATCTAGTATAATAACTGAAAGTAGACAAATCAACCAATATTCAGGAAAACAGAGGTGACTAAAACCCAAAAAACAATGGGAGTTCAGCAAGTATTACTGTCTCCAACCAAAGAAATTAAAGCATTGTTGGAGTATCTCTGCCAACAATCAGGTAAACTGTACAACAGTGGGGTTTATTTGGCTCGTCAAACTTTTTTTAAGACCGGAAAACTGTTGACGGGAAAATTCGACTTATCTTTTGAATCGTCAGTTGCCAAATCAATGGTTGCTAAGTCGTTGCCATCAACACCAATGCAGCAAACATTGATGTCAGTCACAGAAGCCTTCAAATCTTTTAAAGAAGTAAGAGATTTGTACATCAAAGGTCAATTGCATTTCAAGCCCAAGCCACCGGGATACCTGACAGGTTCTAAGTTGTTCAAAGTTGTTTATCCTAATTCGGGAGGGTTAAGACCGAAACTTGTTGGCAATCAGTTAAGATTTTCCTTGGGTTTAACAGTAAGGCGATGGTTTGGAGTTTCTGAATTCTTTTTACCTATGCCATCGAATCTGGATTTTTCCAAAGTGAAAGAGTTTACGATTCTCCCTAAGAATGGTGCTTTTTATCTGGAAATATCCTACGAGGTTGAAAAACAACAACATAATCTGGACATTGGTCAAGCATTATCAATTGACTTGGGAACTGCTGATAATAAAGCCAGCTTGTGTCGATACATTAGGAAATTCTTTTTTGATTGATTCTCGTGCAATGAAAGCGATGAATCAATTGTGGAACAAGAAAGTAGCAACTAGACAAGAAGGAAAGCCAGAAGGTTATTGGGATAATTGGTTAGACCGTGTTACCCGAAAACGTAATCACCAAATGCGTGATGGTATCAATAAGGCTGCCAAGTTGATTGCTAACCATTGCCTGAAATCTGGAATTGGCACACTGATAGTTGGGTGGAATGAAGGTTTTAAGTCTAACAGTAATCTAGGTAAAGTGAACAATCAAAAGTTTGTTCAAATGCCTTTAGGTAAACTCAAAAATAGATTAAAAGAACTGTGCGATTTGCACGGTATCAGGTTTGTTGAAACAGAAGAAGCATATACATCGAAAGCTAGTTTTTAAGGGTGGTGACTCCCTACCCAAATATGGTGAAAAGCCATCTGGGTGGAAAGCATCTGGAAAACGAATTAAACGTGGCTTGTATCGATCAGCAAATGCTTCGATTGTGAATGCAGACTTAAATGGTGCTGCCAAGTGCGATTCGTTCAGTCGAAACCGAGAAATCGGGGGATGACTGGCTTCTACAGGGTAATCCATCAGG
>RDXX01000066.1 GCA_004292955.1 Oscillatoriales cyanobacterium
CGAGGTTTATACCGTTCTGCTCAGAAATCAATTCTGAATGCAGATGTTAACGGTGCGGCAAACATCATTAGGAAATCAAAAGTAGCCATAGACTCAATAGTTGAGCGAGTGGGTAGCGGGTTACTGACTAACCCTTTAAGAATTAAACTTTGGGCGGATTCATCCCCCAAAGTTTGTCCTTAAGAATCCCCGCGTCTTCAGACCGGGGAGTGTCAATAATCAATTTTAGGCCAGATTTGTGGCAACAAGCTGATACTAATCACTTCTTAAAGTTAATCGGGATCGTCTTTGATAAGGAGCCAAAATAATGCCCAGTGCAGTACCAATTATTATAGTTGAGCCAACGCCAACGCCAACGCCGGAGACAACGCCAACGCCGACGACACCAACACCGACGACGCCGACACCGACGACGCCGACACCGACGACGCCGACACCGACGACGCCAAGGCCTTCCGACGACACATTGGGCGGCATAGACGACACATTGGGCGGAGGAAAAGGTACCGTACCCTCAATCATCGGGGGCGTACTTCGGGGAACAGAAACCAACGACTCGTTAGTTGGCAGTCCCGGCCCCGACGTGATTTCCGGGCTGCAAGGCAACGACAACCTGCAAGGATCTAGTGGCGATGATTTAGTTTTTGGCAATGATGATGAGGACGTATTGTTTGGTGGCCCCGGCAACGACGTGCTCGACGGCGGTTCAGGACTCGATACCCTGTACGGAGGCAAAGGCAGCGATTCCCTCGACGGGGGAAATAACCCCGATTTGTTGTACGGCAATGACGGCAACGATACGGTAATTGGAGGCGAAGGCAAAGATACGACTTACGGCGGCAAAGGCAGCGACAGCTTGCGCGGTGGGTTGGGCGACGACAGCTTTTTGGGCGATCGCGGCGATGACGTTCTCTGGGGCGATCAAGGTAATGACTCGCTCTTCGGTGGCGAAGGCGAAGACTTGCTATTTGGCAACGAAGGAGGCGACTGGCTCTACGGCAATGGCGGCGCGGATACCATTTTTGCAGGTGACGGCGATGACATCGTGTTCGGCGGTGCTGGGGACGACATCGTGGACGGTGGTGCTGGCAACGATATTCTTTGGGGCGAAGCAGGCAAAGACATAGTAGCAGGAGGCGAAGGGAGAGATGTCTTCGTTATCGGTACCTTCAGTACCCCCGGTGGCAGCAGCAGCAACGGCACTAACCCAGCATTTCTCACCACAGGCGGCCCGGATATCGCCGATGCTGATATTTTCACAGACTTTCGCCAAGGTGAAGATGCGATCGGGCTGAGCGGCGACCTCAAGTTTGAAGATTTGGTAATCTTCCAAAGCACCGACAGCAAAGCCGGCAGCACCATTATTCGCAACGGCGTCAGCGGCGACTTTTTAGCAGTATTGCCCGGAGTAGACAGCAGAACCTTGGGACGCAGCTCATTTGTAATTGCCCCCATAGTTCCAGGCAGCGCCACCCCACTACCAGCTCCGACGCCGACTCCGAGTCCGACGCCGACTCCCACACCGACGGCAAGTCCGACTCCCACACCAACTCCGACACCGAGTCCGACTCCCACACCCACAGACACTCCGACTCCCACAGACACTCCGACGCCGAGTCCGAGGCCAATCTTCCCCACGCCGACGGCAAGTCCGAGTCCAACGCCGACGCCGACAGGAAGCCCGACACCGACAGGAAGTCCGACGCCGACAGGAAGTCCGAGTCCGACACCTGTCAATCAGCTTCCAGTCGCAGTTAACGACAACTTCACTACGGTTTCAGGTCAAGGTCTCACTTTCAACGTTCTGTTGAACGACACCGATGCAGACAAGAACCCTTTGACGGTTACGACTTTTACCCCAACAGCCAAAGGAACTCTGACTCCCTTGGGCGGCGGCGACTTCCAATACACCCCAAATGCTGGCTTCTCTGGTTCTGACAGCTTCAGCTACTCGATCTCAGACGGCAACCGCGGCACTGCTCAGGCAACAGTAACTATCAACGTCAGCAACCCCCCACAGCTAGTTATTAACGATGGTGTGGTGGTTGCCAAAAGTGCTCCGACTCAGACAATCACCGCCGCCGATTTGTTGGTGACAGATCCCGACAACCCTCCATCGGAAATTGTTTACACGATTACTAAAGCCCCCGACGCTACCAGAGGTTTTGTGCAAAGGGGCACCACATTTCTCAACGTGGGCGGCAAATTTAGCCAAGACGATGTCAACAACAACATTGTCAAATACAACTTGTTAGCAGGAGGTGGCAGCGACAGTTTCACGTTTACAGCCTCCGACGGGTCTTCAAAGATCGGGCCGGCATCCTTCAGCATTACGGTGGTAGATAATATTGTCGATCGCACCGCACTTCCTGCCAGCAGCTTTACAGGCAGCAACATCAGCGACTACATCATCGGCGGGGCAGGCAACGATACCATCTCAGGCGGTGCCGGGGACGACATCATCGACGGCAGGGGCGGCGACGACTTTGCATTCGGTGATGCAGGCAATGACTCGCTGCTGGGTTCGATCGGCAACGACAACCTCGACGGCGGACTGGGCAACGACACCATCAATGGCGAAGATGGCATAGATTCGCTAGTTGGCGGACTGGGCAACGATTTGATGTTCGGCGGCAATGACAATGACATCATCTCGGGCGGTGACAACGGCGACACCATTGACGGCGGCGCTGGGAATGATTCGATATTGGGAGAAGCCGGCGAGGACTCGATACTTGGAGGCAGCGGCACCGACACATTATTGGGTGGAATTGGCGATGACTCGATCGAGGGCGGTGCCGGCGACGACATCCTCGATGGCAGCATCGGCAGAGACTTGCTCGATGGCGGTATCAATAACGATTCGATCTCCGGCGGCGATAGCGAAGACACCATTTTAGGTGGAGAAGGCAGCGACACCGGACTCGGAGGTGCGGGCAACGACTACATATTAGGCGAGGGCGGCGGCGACTCCCTGTTGGGCGAAGCGGGCGACGACACTGTAGACGGCGGCGCCGGTAGCGACTGTCTCAGCGGCGCCTTCGGCAACGACTTGGTATTGGGTGGCGATGACAATGACTCGCTTTCCGGCGGTGCGGGCAATGATATTTTGGGCGGCGGGAACGGTTCTGACTTGCTCACCGGCGATGCTGGTAATGATTTCTTCTACTACGAAACTCCGAGTGAAGGTGTAGATATCATTACTGACTTTAATGCTAATGGCACCGGCACCGACAGATTCTTGTTCAGGTCGTCAAATTTCGCAGGTTTAACAAACTCGGGAACTACTAACGATTTCACCAGTTTTATCGTCAGGAATATCGGCAGTGGCGGCGACAACATCAGCAAGCAAGAAGTAATTTTGTTTGAATCTAAATTTGACAACGCTCAAGCAATCAATGCAGTGTTGAAGAATCAAAACGGTTCGAGCAAAACTGGAGCTTTCTTCGTGTACCTGAACAATACTTTTAACCAGTATGTTCTTGGCTTTGACCCGAATGTGGCAGACGACAGTCTCCCAGCTTTCGATTTGGCAGTGTTGAATTCTATTCCTACAGTGCCGGGAGCTCTTAGCACCGTCATTACTGCCTCTGACTTTAAGTTTATCTAGTCGTTTTTGAGTAGCGTCGCAAGGAGTCCGAAAAATGCCCAGTGCAGTACCAGTAATTATTATACCGGAGACCACTCCTACGCCGTCGCCGGGGACAACTCCGTCGATGACGGGGACTTCTCCGTCGATGACGGGGACTTCTCCAACGATGACGGGGACTTCTCCGTCGATGACGGGGACTTCTCCGTCGATGACGGGGACTTCTCCGTCGATGGCGGGGACAACTCCGACGATGACGGGGACAACTCCGTCGATGACGGGGACAACTCCGACGATGATGGGGACAGGCCCGGGGATTTCGATCGTACCGGTGCCTCGACCAACTCCGACTGTACCCACGCCTCCCCCACAGCCGCTGTTTGTCGATGGTGTAGTTGTCGCCAATGACGGGAATAACTATTTAATCGGCAGCTTGTTCAACGACACGATTTCCGGGCGCGACGGGGACGACACGATTCTGGGTCGGGACGGGGACGATATCATCAGGGGCGAAGACGGTAACGATTCTCTCAATGGTGGCGCTGGTAAAGATATCGTTGAAGGCGGACGCAGTAATGACACCGTGCGGGGCGGCAAAGGCGATGACTTGGTTTCTGGCGACCAGGGCAACGATGCAGCTTTTGGCGACCAGGGCAACGATGTTGTCTTGGGTTCGGAAGGCAACGATACGCTGTACGGCGGTAAAGGCAATGACTGTCTGCGCGGAGGTGCGGAAGACGACCTGATTTTTGGCGACAAGGGCAGTGACACTGTTTTTGGCGACACGGGCAATGACTGCCTGATCGGCGCTGCGGGCAATGATATTCTTTTGGGCGCCGACGGTGGGGATGTCATCAGCGGCGGTGTTGGTAACGATACTGGTGAGGGTGGCGAGGGTGATGACCTGCTATTTGGAGGAGATGGCAATGATGCTCTATCTGGAGATGCTGGGGATGATATTCTGACGGGCGATCGCGGGTCTGATACTCTGACAGGAGGCGAGGGTTCGGATATCTTTGTTCTCGGTAGGGTGGGTACGTCGGTTTCTAGTAGCGGGTTTCTGACTACTGGCGGCCGCGAGATCGGTGATGCTGATTTAATCAGAGATTTTAAGGCAGGAGATTCGATCGGCTTGGCTGGAGGTCTGAACTTTACACAGTTAAACATCTTCCAGGGTCAAGGCTCGAATTCTAGCAACACGATTATTCAGGACAAGCAAACTGGCGAATTTTTGGCGGTGTTGGTTGATGTGCGACCTGGTTCGCTAGATGAATCTAGGTTCACTACGGCTCGAATACCGCGCGTAGAAGATAATCCCTTTACTATTCAGGGGACAACGGCTTCCCCGACACCAACGGGGACAACGGCTTCCCCGACACCAACGGGGACAACGGCTTCCCCGACACCAACGGGGACAACGGCTTCCCCGACACCCTCAACGGGGACAAAACCTGTTACGACACCGCCACCGACGGGGACAACTGCTTCTCCAACTCCGGCAACAAGTCCGACTCCGGCAACAAGTCCGACTCCGGCAACAAGTCCGACTCCGGCAACAAGTCCAACTCCGGCAACAAGTCCAACTCCGGCAACAAGTCCGACTCCGGCAACAAGTCCGACTCCGGCAACAAGTCCAACTCCGGCAACGAGTCCGACTCCGGGGACAAGTCCGAGTCCGACTCCATCACCATCACCGGGGACAAATCCGAGTCCAACTCCGTCGCCGGGGACATTGCCGACACAGGTTCCGAGTCCGACTCCATCACCGGGGACAACTCCGAGTCCGAGTCCTTCTATTGTCCCGACTCCAACTGCGACAACCCCAACTCCTCCGCCTTTCGGTGGTGGGCCAGTTCCGCCGAGTTTTACCACTCCGACTCCTAACGAACTGCCGATCGTCGAAACTGGTAAAACGCTGACAGCTTTGCAGAATTCGCCTCTGTCTCTAAGTATTTCGCAGCCGACAGATCCAGAGGGCCAACCATTGTCGATCGGAGTAATCGGAGTGCCCAATCCGAATTTCGGTCAAGTAGTTGTCGGTACAACTCCGATCGCCCTGAACCAAAAACTGACAGTTCAGGAATTACTCGGCCTGCAATTCCAACCTAAAACTGATGTAATCGGGTCAGCCGGTTCCTTCAGCTACAGCGTAGCGGACGATCAAGGTGGCACGGCGGCAGCCTCAGTTGCGATTAACATCAACTCTTTCAATACATCGTCAACCCTTCCGACTAGCTTGCCGCCGGTGCTTGGCGATGACGGCATCGTATTTACGAATACGAATAATTTGCTGCCGACATTCATCGACGTACTCGCCAACGATTCCAGCCCGCAGAAAGGGCCACTCAGCATTATCAATGTCGGCACGCCAAAACTGGGCATAGCTGTGAATCTCGGCACTCAGGTGCAGTTCATCCCCGGCAACGTAGCGGGTACAACTACTTTCACCTACAGCGTCAGCGACGGATTCGGGACAATTCCGGGCACAGGTACGATCGCCGTTTCCATCTTGGCGGCTGATAGCGGGCCTAACAAATTGGTTGGTGGTTCTTTGCCGGACAATTTGAACGGTTTTGCAGGGGCAGATACTGTTGACGGCCAAGGCGGCAACGATACGATGAACGGCGGTTTGGATAACGACGTGCTCGTAGGCGGCCTGGGTGCAGATACCATGACGGGTGGCGGTGGTAGCAATCAATTCCGCTATACCAGTCCTGCGGATGGCGGGCTGGCCTTTGATGCGGCTTCTTCGGCGGCCATCAATGCTGCGATCGCCGCAGGCGGATACGATGTGATTACTGATTTTACCGGTCTCGGTGTGCCGATCGCCGATCAGTTTAACTTTGCCCCCGGATTCGGGAATCTCAATAGTGGCACCCTAGTTCTGCTGAACGTGCAGACAACTGTTTCTGCAAATATTCTAGGAGGAAGTGCATTCTTGTTTGCCTACGATTCCGGCGGCAATACTTACATCATTTATGACGGCAATGGCAACAACCTCGCCGGCAACGATTCTCGCATTTTGGCGAAGTTAAATGGTGTAACAGGAGTTTCTTCTCTTTCGGGATTTGACTTCACGTTTATCTAGGAATAGATAGAAGACGCTCGCGGTTGAAACCGCCTCTATACAAACAAAACCCACCTCCGTGGGTTGAAGAGTAGAACAGCGGGCAGTTGAAATTACATTATTTTCTTCAGTCCGCGGAGGCGGACTTTCTTTGTATAGACGCGGTTTCAACCGCCATCTTATCTAAATCTGATTTTCATCAGAAAAAAGTCCCAATAAAGGGCCGAGAATCGCGCCAAAAACAAAGCCGCCGGCATGAGCCCAATAGGCAACTCCCCCGGATTCCATGCCCACACTTGCCGGCGCATTCAAGGAAGCTAAACCGCTCAATGCTTGCTGTGCAAACCAAAATCCGAGAAAGAAGAAAGCGGGAACTCTGACTGTAGTAATAAAAATGCCCAGAGGTAGTAAAGTAAGAACTTTGGCTTGGGGATATCTGAGAATGTATGCGCCCATCACGCCTGCGATCGCGCCGCTAGCGCCCAGGGAAGGAATAGCCGATGATGAGGAAAAATACCACTGAGTTAGTGATGCTAAAACGCCGCAAGTAAGGTAAAATATTAAATATTTTACGTGTCCTAAACGGTCTTCTACGTTGTTACCAAAAATCCACAAAAATAACATATTTCCGGCAATGTGGAGAAAGCCTGCGTGCAGGAATTGCGAGCTAATTAGTGTCGTCCATTCGGGAAATGGCGAAACTGGCAGAGACACCCGACACATATTGCTTAACTGGCAAGGAACGACCGCCCAAGAGTAGAAAAATTGCGTTAATTGGCGATCGCCCAAACTGAGTTCGTACAAAAATACTAATACGTTTGCAGCAATCAGCCCGAAGGTAACGTAGGGAGTGATACTGGTGGGATTGTCATCGCGTAAGGGAACCACAGTTTTTTTATCCTCAACATCAAAATATTGGCAACACGATATCGTATTTGCAGGCCAAAAGTCTTCTGTCGGAAGGAAGAATTTATTAGGATTAGTCAGCAGTCATTAGTTATTAGTCAGTTGGTTGTCTCTAGAATTTATCTATTGTCAGGATTGCCGTAAATCATTTGGGAAACTTTGGGGGGGGTGTCTCCGATGTGAAAAGCGCGGGCTGTTTCTTCGATCGCGCGATCGGCATTTGTGACTCGCTCGAATTGGCGTTTGTGCTCTGCCCAAGATTCGACAATTATCGTTTCTACAAATCGGCTGGGATGGGATAAATCTTGATACAATCCCCACTGAATCGCCCCGTCGCGCCGCCTGGTGCGACTTAGTGCTTGCATTACTTGTTTAAAACTATTTGCATCGGCCGGATCGATGCAGTATTCTAAAGTAATTAATACCGGGCCGTCGTTGGGAGATGGTTCAAAAGAGTGGGCTGGTTGCTGCCAGTGCAGGGAAGATGTTAAATCCATTTTTTCTGCACATCGGAGACGGTAGCGAGTGGCGAGGGCTGTAGTCGCGATCGCTCCAACTGCTGCAATCTGTAAACTAACAGAAATTCCTGCTTGCTGGGCAATGGTTCCCCACAGTAAACTACCTAAAGTCATGCTTCCCTGAAACACTAACAAATATGTCGCTAAAGCTCTCGCCCGCACCCATGTAGGAACGGCTGTTTGAGCAGCTACATTCAAACTTACCATCACTGTCAAAGACGACAATCCCACTACCAGCATCGCTGCACAAACTGCGTAGAAATTGCGCGTATAACTCAATACCAGCATCATTGTGCCAAACACCGCTGATGCCGCAGCTACCGACAAATCAGTGGAAATTCGCTGCCGGATTTTGGGCAAAATAAATGCTCCGGCTAACCCACCGATTCCCCAAAAACCGAGAATTATCCCGTATCTAAAAGCATCTAAACCTAATTCTCGGCGACCCAAAAGTGGCAGCATGGCAAACAAAGCGCTGGCAAAGAAAATATATGCCCCAGCGCGGATCAGGACTGCTTGAAAAGGTGGAGAATAGCGCACGTAGCGGATTCCGGCTTGCATTGCGCCGATAAATCTTTCTGCGGGTAAAGCTGTTTCTTGGGGCTTTCTCTGCCACGTATAAATGACTAGAATGACTCCGATAAAGGAAGCTGCATTCAGCAAAAAGACGAAGCCTGTTCCGGCGGATGCGATGATAATTCCTGCTAAAGCGGGGCCTACGGATCGCGATAAATTGATGACAATTCCGGTCAATGTTACGGCTGACGGCAGTTGTTCTTTGGCAACTAATTCGGGGGTAATTGCTTGCCAGACTGGCATATTTACCGCGCTGCCGATGCTCATCACAAAGGTTAATGTTAGGAGTATCCAGGGAGTTGTGAGGTTGGCAACGGTGAGAATTCCCAAAAGTGCTGCGGCGGCAAGCATCCAGCCTTGGGTGAATAATAGCAGGCGGCGTCTGTCAACTACATCGGCGATCGCGCCGGCAGGTAGCGCTAGCATGAAAAATGGCAAGCTGGATGCTGCTTGCATCATGGCGATTAGCAAGGGCGAGGGGGAAAGGGATGTCATCAGCCAGGAGGCCCCTACATCGTGCATCCAGGTGCCGATGCTGGAAACTCCCGAGGCTAGCCAGAGAGCTCGAAATACGGGCTGGGCTAGGGGACTCCACATTGAGGCGGGCTTTGGTGCGGTGGCGCTCATGTTTGGATAGGGAGAGTTTGCGATCGAACTTTATCTTACATCACCTGAAATTATTGTTTTTTTAATACCATGACTAAAGCCCCTCCTTCTTGACAAAATCATCAAAATTAGGCTAATCTCAAAACGTCGAGCGAGACGACTGGTCTAGTAACATTGTTTATGAGTGGAAAAGTTGCCATCAAAGAAGATACCAAACTTGCTCTGATTAAAGCAGGGCGACGAATCATTGTGGAAAAAGGATACAATCACGCCGGAATTCAGGAAGTTTTGCAAGCGGTAGGGGTTCCGAAAGGCTCTTTCTATCACTTCTTCAGTAGCAAAGAAGAATTCGGTTTGGCAATCATCGAGTACGATTCCCAAATGCACGATCGCATTGTCGAACAGTATTTAGGTGATATCAATCTCACTCCTCTGAATCGGCTGAAGCGTTATTTTACCTTTAAGTTAGAGGAATTTGAAACTCTGCAATACCGAGAAGGCTGTTTGTTTGGCAATCTCAGCCAAGAAATGGCCGATCAAAACGATCGCTTTCGCCTGCGGTTGCAAGAAGCTACGGATCGCTGGCGAGATCAGTTTGCTGAGTGCATTGAAGCTGCCCAAACTGCGGGTGAAATCTCCAAAAACCAAAAGGCTCAAGACTTAGCAGAGTTTTGTTTAAATAGTTGGGAAGGTGCTTTGTTGCAAATGAAACTGAGCAAAAGTGATGCTCCGCTGAAGAACTATATTCAGTTTATGTTTGGGATGATTTTAAAGTAGCTCAAAAAGTTGAACGATCGCTGGATCTGTCTCTATTCAACTTGTCCGCAAGTTTGGCAACATACAGCAAATTCCACATTTATGAAGTACACTCGCTCCCCGTAGGGACACGGCACTGCCCAAGGCGTGTCAACTTAAGCCTGAAAGCCTTGATAAATGTCGTTTTTACCATAGTCCAGATCCCCCTAAATCCCCCTTAAGAAGGGGGACTTTGAGTACGTTCTTGTCCCCCCCCCTTAAGAAGGGGGGCTAGGTAGGGCGGTTTTATTGTCCTCAGACAAATTAGGTACGTAGTTGCGCTTCAGCGCTCCTTATAATATTAGGAAAGAGCGCTAAAAGCGCAACTACGTACCTTGGCCCAAACGCGAGCCGACATTTGAGCGATACTTTTGGTAGTTTTATATTTCCTATCCTGACAATAAAACCACCCTACTTCTTAAGGAGGGCTAGGGGGGATCTAGATTTAATAGTCAAACAGCAATCTCTGACTGGATTTGACCTTAAGTTGACACCTATGGGCTCTCGGAGTGTCCCTACACTTCACAAACCTCGAATACGCTACATATAGATCAATACGGTTTACTTAAGATTGTCATTGCGAGGAACGAAGCAAACAAGAGTATCTATTTTTCATAGGGTTTTACCCCAGGGCGGTCTTAAGTAAACGGTATTGAATTATATTACCCACAATGAGGAAACCGCACTGCCGTTTCCCTGCAATTAATCGAGGTAGGGAAACGGCAGTGCCGTTTCCTCCGTTTATATCATCCCGATGTAACCGGAATTGATATCAGGAATATTTTTATGTTTTATCCTCAGATTTCTATGAAAACTCCGACACTTTCTACGGCCATTATGCTAACCGCACACAAAGCATAAATTCCCGTTCCTACCGTTACTTGTACGGTGTCTGCATTGATGATTTTGATGAGTTTCCAGCTATCACCATTCTTTTGATAAAGCGTCCAAGAACGGATGTTTTTATCGACGGGATTTTTCCACTGCAAAACATTGCTATTCCCCACTTTTTGTACTACCACTGATACTGGAGGGGCCGGCGGCTTTCCATTTTGCCAAGGCATCGCGGGAACGAGTGCGGGTTGCGCGTATGTAGTGGATTTAAAATTATCGTAGATTTGCTGGCGGTTGTCGCTAAATGCTTTCATGCTGAAGAAAACATTGCCTAAAGCTAAGCTGTCTTTAGAGTTGCGCGTAATCTCAATTTGATTGTTTATTTCCTGCACAGTCCACTTGTTGCCGTCAAGTCTTCCTAAGTTGTTTCCTACATAAATATGTCGGTTTTGGGGGTTGTTTTCCAGCCACCATTCCAGCAACATTGGATAGCTTTGAGCTGTTTGATCGATGCGCCAGTAAAGTTGAGGATTTAGATAATCTACCCAACCTGATTCTAACCATTTTTTGGCGTCGGCATAGAGTGTTTCGTAGGCGTCTAAACCGCGACTTTGTGGTGGTTGTCCGGGTCGATAAATACCGAAGGGACTGATGCCGAATTTTACGTTGGGTTTGACTGTTTTAATTCCTTGTCCGAGTCTTCTAACTAATTTGTTGACATTTTCGCGGCGCCAGTCTCCTAAACTCATTTGGCCGCCTCTAGAAATATAACTATTGTAAATCTTGCTGTCGGGAAATTCTTGACCGTCAATGGGATAGGGATAGAAATAATCGTCGAAGTGAACGCCGTCTATATCGTAGCGCTTAACTACATCTAAAATTACGTTGTAAGTCTTGTCTAAAACTAAATCAATTCCCGGATCCATCCACAAGTCGTCGCCCCACGGATAAACGCATTCGGGATTGGTAACTGAGAGGTGCGGGCGGACGTTGGGAGGGGTTTGAGTGGAAACTTTGGCGCGGTACGGATTGAACCAAGCGTGAACTTCGATGTTGCGTTTGTGGCTTTCTGTAACGGCAAATATTAAAGGGTCATAGTAAGGTTGCGGTGGCTTTCCTTGAGTTCCTGTCAGCCACGCACTCCAAGGTTCTAATTCTGAGGCGTAAAGGGCGTCGCCCGCAGCTCGAATTTGGAGGATAATTGCATTGAAATTCATTTCTTGCAGCCTGTCCAGGATTTTCAGGAGTTCGGCTTTTTGCTGTTCTGTTGAGAGTTTGTTGCTGAATGGCCAGTCAATATTCCACACGGATGTTATCCAAACTCCGCGAAATTCTCGCTGGTGGTTGACGTAAACTTGCGGCCTGGGAACTTTGCTGAGAACTATAATATATTGATTGTATATTTGTGGCGCTCTTTTGAGATATACTAATGCTTGATAAACCCAGGCGACTACATCGGCTCTGGTGGCGTTTCCGGCGGGATTTAATAGGTTTAAGTTGGGGGCGTTGACGACTATTTCGGATTGGGTTGCTATGACGATCGCCTTTTTGGCATAATTAGGAATTTCTGTGCTGTCTTGGTAGATGTTTGATAGAACCAGATTGCTTGTCGGTACAGCGTTTGACCCAAATATGCCGCTGACTAAGGCAACTAATGCTTCGGCCCTGGTAATCAGGCTTTCGGGTTTAAACAGGTTGTCGGGATAGCCGGAGATAAATCCTCTTTTATATGCTGCTTGAATGGCTGTGGCGGCCCAGTGGGTGGCGGGAACGTCGATAAAGGGTATGTAGGGCCGTTTGTCGGGTACGGGAAAGGCTTTGCTGACTATGGCGGCGAATTGGGCCCGGGTGAGGTTGCTGTTGGGGCGAAAAGTGCGATCGGGAAAACCGCTGATTACGGCCCTTTCTACTAAGCCATCAATGAATATTTTTGCCCAATGATTTTGAATGTCGGAAAAGCGATTAGTGCTGGAAACCATAGTTGTATTTATAATCGGGAATTGGGAATTGGGAATGGGGCATTGGGCATTGGGAATGGGGCATTGGGGAGCGGTTATTAGTTATTAGTTATTAGTTATTAGTAGCAAGTCACAAATAACTAATAACAAATAACTAATACAACTATAATTGCTATAGCAACTGTCAACTGTCAACTGTCAACCGACTACAGCAAACTGGCATTTTCGTAAAGCAGCCGGATGATATTGATGATTTTTTGTCCGTATAAAGGGTCAGAATTCCAGCGACCTGCAAGTTCGTTGACGGTGGGGGCTACGCCGCGCTTGACAAAACGAAAACGCACGTTTTCTTTAACTAAAGGTTGGTTGATTGGTTCGGTGCTGGCGTAAGCTTTTAGGTGCTGAATTTGCGCTCTAATTCCTGTTCTGGCATCGGGAAAGGAAATGCCGGAATTTGTGGGGCTGACGATTCCCATGTCAGCAAAGTTGAATTGTTCTGGTTTGACTGCACCGCCAAAGTTGAGATAGTTTGTTTCTAAACACATTTGGCAAAAAGCTACGTCGTGATTGACGCCTTCTGCGGCTGCTTCTTGGACGTAAATTTGAGGTAGGTTGGGAAATATTACCAGGGCTTTGCTGTTTGTTTTGGTGAGAAATACTGTGATTTGTTGGGCGGTAGTTAAACCGCGTCCCATGATTTTTCCTACGCCGGAGAGGATATCACGGCGCGATCGCAGGGATACTGATGTGGTGGCCTGATCCCAAGTTACGGAAATGTCGCGATCGCGCAAATCGACAGCCCGCACGAATACTACTCCATTGTAGGTGATTCGGCGATCGGCTGTTTCTGGTTTAACATTGAGAGCGTCTAGAACTTCGGAAGGGACAAAAGCATTTCCGTTGACCAAAATGCCTTTGTCTTCGTGGGGCGCACCGTTGATTTGGATATTAATTAAAGGATAAACTATAGGTTTTGGTGTCGGTGTCGGTGTCGGTGTCGGTGTCGGTGCAGGTGTCGGTGTCGGTGTCGGTGTCGGTAAGGGTTTTAAAGGAGTATTGTTTAACCAAGCTTCAAGTCCGTCAGCGAGTCCGAGGGCGACATCACGGCGGCGATTTTGAATAGTTCGCAAGTCATCAATGTTAGTTAAAAAACCGAGTTCTATTAACAGCGAAGGAATATTTACGCGCCGACAGAATGCAAGGCTACCAACACCAGCTTCTGTATCTGCTCTTGCGCCACGATTCGGTATTTGTGGACACCTGCGTAAATAGCCATTTAAAATTAAATCTGCATCTGCTTTTCGTCTGGGGTTGCTACCAATATAAAACGCGCTAGCACCGCGGACTTGGGGATTAGAAAAAGCGTCTATGTGTATTTCAACCGCTACATCTCCCGGCTGAGAGCGACTATTGATCCAAGCGATACTTTCGATTAAGCTAAGAGTATCTGGTACAGAGAAGGTGTCTATACCTCGCTGCCGCAATTCAGGTACTAATAAATCCCGAGTGAGAATAAGTTCCTGGGATTCGGTGGTGCCAAATGCGATCGCCCCGGGATCGCGCACGCTGCCTTCAAACCCGCCATGCCCTGCTGAAACAAAAATAGAAGCCATTTAATAAAAATCTCCACCTTGCAGCTACTTGATGTCTGTTTTTTATGCTCGGCTTTTATTTTACCGCAAAGGCGTATATTTTATTATTGCAGCAAAAACTTGTAGTTGCGTTCTGGGTGGGGGTTCTCACCCCCGAACACAACTACAAATTTGTTAATCCGCGTGGAGATCACATTTTGACAGCGGGGCTAGTCGAAGGTTTAGGTGCCTTAATTTCCTGCGATACTGCACGGGTGCGGAAGAGTTTAGCAACGACTTGCTCGCACTTGGACAAATCCGCTTCTATCTGTGTAAAGATGTCAGTTGATACCGGATCTGTGAACTTCGCTCGCAGGTTGTTGATATCGACAACACCTGTTTGCAAATCGCCGAGAGTGCTCCGCAGCAAGAAGGTTTCATCTGTTCCTTGCACCGAGGCTTTTAATTTAGCGTATTTGTCAGCAAGTTGGGCGGGAATTGAGGGTTTTTCGCCGAAATCGCTGAGGCGGTTTTCGAGAGCGAGGATGTGTTTCTGTTTATTTTGGATCATTTCCGCCAGGAGCGATCGCAAATCGGCATCTCCGGTTTTTTCCGCATAATTCTGAAACGCTTCGCAAGCATAGCGTTCCCCTGCGAGGGCGGTATTCAAACCTTTCACAATGTCCGCTTGTGTCGAGCCGCCCCAACCATTAGCTAGTTTCCACCATTCTGCACTCGTATCAGTTTCTTCGGGCAAACCAACTGCTTTACCGCCGTAACCGAGGCGCGCTAAAATAGCGGTGGTAAATATTCCTAAATCTCCCGGTTGGCGGGAAGTAATCAAGTTACCGTCAACTACTAAAGGTTCGTTGATGTAGTTAGCTCCGGCATTAATCATGTCTGTTTTAATTGCCAAGAAACCCGTCGCATTTTTGCCTTTGAGTACGTCGGATTCAATCAAAAGTTGCGGGCCGTGACAAACAGCAGCGACTATTTTTCCTTGCTCCATCGCTTCTTTCACAAACCGCACTGTATTGGGATTTGTCCGCATGGTATCGGGAGCCATACCGCCGGGAATTACGACTGCATCAAATTCTTCTGCTAATGATTCAGTGGTAGTTCCGTCAGCTTGCTGGGCGACTTTACCATTTTTCCCTGCATACTTTTCGTTTGTCCGCGAACCGAGGACAACTACGTCAAATCCTGCTTGTTTTAAGGCGTTGTAAGGAACCAGAAATTCTGAATCTTCTACTCCATTTTCGATTAGTATGGCAACTCGTTTGGTGTTAGTTCCGTTATTTGTTGTCACAATCACTTTCCCTCAGGCTATCTTTTTATCTAAACATAAGTCACTTCTCGTTTTTTGAGCATCTGGCTAAAGTGATAAAGTAGTTATTCTTAAAAGCTGTTAAGGTGAGTCTTTAGAGATATTTTATAGTAGAGCAACACGATCAACAGTCAACAGTCAACAGTCAACAGTCAATGCACGTAAGAGGCTCCGTTAATGTCGATCGTTGTTCCGGTAGCGTGCACAGCCAAACCCGATGCTAGAAAAGCGATCGCGTTGGCGACATCTTGAGGAGGGGCGATTTTGCCGATCGGGATATCGCGCACAATCTGTGCTTCGCCACACTCCCTAATAAACTTATCCGACATTTCCGTACTCACAAATCCCGGCGCCACAGTAAAAGCCAAAATATTATCAGCCGCAAATCCTCTAGCAATGCTGCGAGTTAGAGAAACGATCGCACCTTTTGATGCAGCGTAGTGCAGATAATTCGGGTCATCGCCGCGAAAAGCAGCGCGACTTGCTATATTAATAATCGTACCAACCTTGCGAGTTTTAAAATGTAGAATTGCTTCCCGGCACAAATCAGCAACCGCAACTAAATTAACTTGTAGAGTTTGCTGCCAAGCCGACGACCAAATATCAAAATCGTCCTCGATACCAGCCGACTGCATAATCCCAGCATTATTAACTATAATATCAATATGACCGCGCCACTTTACAGCATCTTGCCACAAAAGAGAGGCCGCGTTTGGTAACATCAAATCTGCTGCTAATAAATAACAGCGATCGCCCGCCACACTTGCTGCTACCGATTCCGCCGCTTCCTGACTGCGACAGTAATGCAAAATCACCTCGGCCCCAGCATTAACAAGAGTCCGCACCGTCACTGCACCAATCCCTTTCGAGCCGCCCGTCACTAAAATTACCTTTCCAGTTAAATCAATCATTTCTCTCTCTCTTTTCTCTTTCTCTGCGCCCTCTGCGCCCTCTGCGGTTAAAAAAAATAAATCCCATTCACAAGCGAAATAGAATTTGCTATATGATAATTGTACATGATTAAATGTCCTCTTAAAAATAAATCAAAAAAATCGCCATGAAAGCAGTTGTGTTCGATCGCTACGGCAGCGTTGACGTATTGCAGTACCGAGAAGTAGAAAAGCCGATCGCCAAATCGAACGAATTGTTAGTCAGAGTTCGCGCTAGCAGCGTCAATCCCGTAGACTGGAAAATCCGGCAAGGACACCTGCAACTACTTACAGGATTTAACTTTCCTCGAATAATCGGTTCCGACATCTCGGGAGTTGTCGTAGAAGTCGGCTCGGAAGTCACCAAATTTCAACCCGGAGATGAAGTTTATACATTCTTAAATCCAATCGCTGGCGGTGCTTGTGCCGAATACGCTGTCGTGCCAGAATCGAGTGCATCAATTAAACCTCACAACATCACCCATGTCGAAGCAGCAGCAGTACCCATCGCAGGTTTAACGGCTTTGCAAGCGTTGAGAGATTTGGGTGAAATTAAAGCAGGATACAAAGTATTGATTAACGGTGCTTCCGGCGGAGTCGGGATTTTTGCGGTGCAAGTTGCTAAAGCAATGAATGCGGAAGTAACGGGAGTTTGCAGCGCCAAGAATATAGAATTTGTCAAGGATTTGGGAGCAGATTGTGTTCTAGATTATGCAGAAATTGATTTTACTCAACAACCCGAAAAGTATGATATAATTTTGGATGCTGTCGGTACAAAGACATTTGCTGAATGCGAAAACGTGCTGCAACCGGAGGGAGTTTATATCTCGACTTTGCCGAGTTTCGACAACCTCCCACCGATGTTGACTAGCTGGTTTATTCCTGGTAAAAAAGCTAAATTCATTCTAGCCAATGCCAACCCAGCCGACTTGGAGATTTTGCGGGAGTTAATCGAATCCGATAAAGTTGAGCCGATTGTCGATCGCACTTACAGCTTGCCTGAAGTAGCCGCCGCCCACGCGTACAGCGAAACTGGCCGCGCTGTCGGCAAAATTGCGATCGGCATTGAAGAAGTCAGTTGACAGTTGACAGTTGACAGTTGACAGTTGACAATTAGTAGGGGCGGTGGATGGTGCGTGCCCGCCCTCTTAGTTGACAGTTAATAGTTAATAGTTACCAATTACAATTACCAATTACCAATTACCAATTAACAATTAACAAATCTAAAATTGCCCCATTACCGATTTCCGATTCCCCATTACCAATTCCCCATTCCCTATGACTGTGCCCTCAGACTTGGAGACATCCGAACAAGATTCCGACAACAACCTCGAACAAGTTAGCGCGGAAAATAGCATTTCACCAGTCGCTGATGATTTGATGGCTGTCAACAACTTAGAAGGTGCAGAAGTTAACTCAGAAAATATTGCACCAATTGCAGATGATTCTACGGATGTCGGCAACTTAGAAGCTGAAGAAGTTAGTTCGGAAAATAGCATTGCACCAGCCGCCGACGATTTTACGGATGTCAGCAACTTAGAAGCTGAAGAAGTTAGCGCGGAAAATAGCATTGCACCAATCACCAATGATTTCACGAATGTCAGCAACTTAGAATCTGAAGAAGTTAGTTCGGAAAATACTATTGCACCAGTCGCCGATGATTTTACGGATGTCAGCAACTTAGAATCTGAAGAAGTTAGTTCGGAAAATACTATTGCACCAATCGCCGACGATTTCACAGATGTCAGCAACTTAGAAGCTGAAGAAGTTAGCGCGGAAACAGAAAATACTATTGCACCAATTGCAGATGATTCTACGGATGTCAGCAACTTAGAAGCTGAAGAAGTTAGCGCGGAAAATAGCATTGCACCAATCGCCGATAATTCTACGGATGTCAGCAACTTAGAAGCTGAAGAAGTTAGTTCCGAAAATAGCATTACACCAATCGCCGATGATTTTCTCGGTTCCCGCAACCTCGAAAACGAATATCTCGACGAACTTCCCGACGAAGTTGAGATGTCTTTGTTCGACCATTTAGAAGAATTGCGTCAGCGACTTTTCTACTCGCTAATTGCCGTAGCAATAGGTGTAGTTGGTTGTTTTTTAACAGTTAAACCGATCGTACAATTGCTAGAAGTACCCGCCGGGCCCGTCAAGTTTCTGCAACTAGCTCCCGGTGAGTATTTCTTTGTTTCTATCGAAGTGGCGGGATACAGCGGTTTGCTGATTGCAAGTCCGTTTATTTTTTACCAAATAGCGCTATTTGTGCTACCCGGTTTGACTCGCAAAGAACGCGGGTTGCTCGGGCCAGTGTTTTTCGGTTCTAGTTTCCTCTTTTTGGGCGGGCTGGTATTTGCTTATATTGCTCTGATTCCGGCGGCGCTGAACTTCTTTGTTACCTACGGGGCGGATGTTGTAGAGCAGTTGTGGTCGATCGACAAATACTTTAAATTTGTACTGCTGTTAATGTTCAGCACGGGTTTAGCTTTTCAAATCCCGATCGTCCAAGTATTGCTCGGCGTTTTGGGCATAGTTTCTTCTCAGAAAATGCTCTCCGGCTGGCGTTATGTGATCTTAGGTGCGGCTGTTTTGGGTGCTGTTTTAACGCCTTCTACTGACCCTTTGACGCAAAGTCTTTTGGGAGGTGCGGTGCTCGCTCTTTACTTTGGCGGCGTCGGTTTGGTGAAGCTTTTGGGGCGGTGAAAATTAGGAATTTTGTAGTTTTTGGGCTGAGCGGGTTGTAGCAAAAATATGGTCGATAGCTCAAAAACTAGAGCTATCCGCCCTTGCTTGTGTGAATTTTGAACTCTGAAATCTCGATTCGGAAAAATTTAGCGCCCACCAAAATATGTGCGCGTATTCAGCGGACTCAAACCAAGCGATCGCGAAAGTTGTATAGGCGATCGCCACAGCTTCAATACCGATATTCGGCGACCTAATAACAGAGTAAAAGCAATATCCCCACAAGGTAAAAAAAGCAAGCAGCCCCAAAATACCTGTAGAAACAGCAGTATCCAAAATCCAATTGTGAGCTTTATAACTCGGTATTTTTTCAGTGCGAATCTGTCCGTTTATATCCAGGTAATCATAAGAAAACTGACCGAGACTTACGATTTGAGGAATGTTATTAGGATTGGCGACGAAAGGATATGCGATACCAAATCCGTTAAAACCCCAGCCAAAGAGAGGTCGTTTTTGAATGCCGCGCACAGCAACTTCCCACAAAGGCGATCGGCTGGACATTACTTGTGCGACAGATACCCGATTCCAGTCCAGCGGCCTTGTAAAGGTCATGGCACTAATTGTCAGCAATCCAATAAAAATAGCCGGGATTAATTGTTTGTAATATTGCCGTCCCAGCAAGTAAAATAGTGCTATCATTAAAGATATAACCGCTGTTCGAGTGTTGGTAAATAGCAAAGCAGGGAGAATGAGAAATAAAGCGAGACTGGAAGTGCGATCGCTAATTAACTTCCACTTCCAACCAACCAAAGAAATAACTGCGGCGAGAGTCAATACTATAGCTGCGTGGCCGCGATGCGAGTAAAGTGCGATCGGCTGCTGTCCGCGAAAAATCGTACTAGCCAAAACATCATTCCCGACCAACTGACCGGAAGTAGCAGTATAATCAATTTGCCAGCTAACAACTTGTGGAAAAACGCTAACAGCTACAACCACAGCTCCAATCAGCAAACCCCGCATTTGACAGCGAAACAATTCTGGATGCAGTTTTAACAGCAGCCTGTTAGTGAGGCTAAAAATAGAAATTAACAGCCAGTACAGCCAGCCGTCTCCCATTTGGTCTTGTCCCCAAAAAGAACGCTCCGGGAAAGGACTTTTCAGGGTAGAAATCGCTCCCACAGTCAAAAAAAATCCCCACAAAACCAGGCAGATTTTCCACTGCCGGGAAAAAGTTAAAAGTTTCCTTTCTTCCCATAAAAATGATAAATTTGAAAGCACAATCAGCAAGACAACAAAAACTTTAGGCTGCGTCCAAATTTCGCCGCGGCTACCTCCCCAAGGGTTGATGAGAATGAGACTAAAAGCATATAGCAAAGTGTAAAGTTTTTTCATTTCACTGTCCGCTGTTCGCTGTCAACTATCAACTGTCAACTATCAACTATCAACTATCCTGTCGCTTTTTCCGCAAAATACGCCGCATCGCAGCGAACCATAACAGCATTCCATTAGCCGCCAAAATACTCCCCGGTTCCGGTACAGCTTCCGCATCAATTGGCTTGGGTATTTGCCGCATCTTGAAACTTCCTTCCCTTTCCTGAAAAGCTAATTGAATGGGAAATGCTGTTTCTGGTGTTTCGCCAAATAATGAATCAATGCCAGTGATTCTAAAATTATCTACTGGATAACCCAATAAAGAAACAAAATCTAATTTATCTCCCGGACTGAAATTACCGAGGATCGAATCTCCTACTGCAACAGTAAATTGTTGGTCATCACCCGCAGGAAAATCAAGAATTTCAGTAAATAAAGTGTCTTCCAGAGATTGGAATTCAAAGCCGTAAGTAGTTGGAGGGTCAAACCAGCGACAGCCGGGAACTTTGTTGAAAACTTGCCAGCCATTTTGGATAGAATTGGGAAGGATGGGGTTTTGCTGTGTCAGGCCGCGCTTTTCTTTTCCGAATCCGCCACCGCCGCTAGTTGCTACGCTAAAATCAGGTGAATCTTGTGGGTCGTAAACATCGACAAACAATTCGTAATTGCCTCTGTCTTGACCGCGAGCACCTCCACCAGCAGCACGGAGATTGAGGTTGATATTGCCACTACTGCCTACAGTACCGGTTAGTGCGGAGGCAAAACCATTTCCTACAGAGCTACTGTTGTCGTCAAATCCCAGTCGAAAACCTGAGTTATTGTGCGTACTTAAAAATGTGTTGGGGTTGCAGCGATTGGAGGGGAGGTCGTTGTTTGTCCAAGCTATATATTTTGAACCGGGAGTAAGGTCAGAGACGTTAAAACGGTCTACTTCAAAACCGGAGGCAAGGCTGTCGGAAAATTTTTTAGTGGTTTTAGGAGGAGTAAATATGCTTTTCCAACCCCATGAGATACCATCATATATCGTGACTTCATTGGGTTTATTAAGGGGATCTTTTACCTCAGCCAAGTAAAGTTCTGCATCCCAAGCTTTGTTATTATAGATATCATCTCGAACAGGGTAATCACGAAAAAGAATTGTTTGATTTGGATATCTTACCGTTTTACCATAGGTATCGTAAAAAGGGTTAAATGTTTGCTTTTGTGGGTTTTGAGGGTCTAAAAAACTTAGTTGTGTCTGCTCTATTACAGTGTCAATTTTGTTCTCGAGAGTTCCGTAAGGTTGCTTAATGACTCCTTGAAGGGTAGATATATAGGCATGATTATTAACTACCCTTTGAATAAAATGAACATTAGTGCCTACTGGATCTTGACCAACGACCGGGTTGTAAAGAACTTGTATTTCTGCTCCCACATTGGGTGTAACAAAAGGAATATACACCCCAATATCAAACCGACCTTTTAAAGATTCTACTGATGGCGCTTTGTTAAATGTCCAACCGTTTTGCGCCCAAACGGATGAGGTCAGCAGGTTAAAAAAAGCATCCGTTCCGCCGACTGGTAGTTGCGACACAGTAGTTGTATAAGTAGTTACGGTGCCAATACCTTGCTGGGTATAAGATATTGAAGAACAATAAACAGAGCTTTGGGTACAGGGAGAATCTGGTCTTTGCGATGGCATTGTGAAAGAAAAAGCGAAACAGGCCCTACCTGTTAGCACAAACAGTAAAGGGGACGTTAATAAAACTATCCGGTATTGATGTAATCGCATTCTTAACAACTCCTTAACAGGGTAGGTATGGAAGAAAAATCTGTCTTGATATGAAATCGATATGAAATTGTGTCTCAATTGCTATTTATGTGCCAGGGTAAACTACGTAAACCTTGACAAAGGGCGTTGTTGCTTCACCTGTCCAAATCTCTCGTATTAGGTGTTCTTCATCTTTTTTAGGGTCATAGCACGGTCTTACAGATCGGGAACTGATATATCTGAATCTAATTTGATAATCACCAGGCTTTATGTTGTCAAAATACCACGACCCCCCCAATCCGTCAGAGCCTCCGATTAGCAGACTATTCTTCTGCCAAAAAACTTTGGTGTCCGGGAAAAAAGTTGCGTGTTCTCCTGGTTGAATTAAGGGACAAGCGAGTTGCGGAGAGTTTAGGAGTCTATCTCTACCTCCTTTGCTTTGTAATACTTTACCATCGGCTTCCACTATTTCTAAGGGAATTACAAGCAGGGGATCGAAAAAAGGTAAGCGAATAGGAGAAGGCGAGTTGTTTGTAATCCGAATAGCGAGCTGAATCAAGGTATTTACATCGGGTCGATTCTCAGGGATTAACCATACTCTATTTGGCACCAAAATTTCAAAGCGGATGCCATCAATTTCAACTGCATTCTTGTTAGTCGATTCTACAGATGTCAAGTTATATCCCCTCTCACTTTCCACCTCTTCAATCGCCATAACTTCTTTAGGCACATGACTCAATGCCACTAAGCCGGAAAGAATTAAAACTAATAAAAATAGGGAAAAGTGCTTCATCACATCAAACTGCCTTGCTTTCTGAAAGTGATTTATTAACTATAAAACTATATATTAGGACTGCTCCCTCAAAGTTGAAACGGTAAAAATACTGATTTTTTAGATGATAGTTTCCCGACCCTCTGCAATAAAACCACTAAGTCGCACTTTAATATGAATTTGACAACCGCATATATACGGAAAATGGGTGACGCTCGATCGACTTAATAAATAGCACTTATTAAGTTTGTTTATGCTTCCGCAAAATATGTCGCATCGTACCAAACCACAACTGCAACAGTAAATTGTTGGTCATCGCCCACAGGGAAATCGAGAATTTCAGTAAATAAAGTGTCTTCTAGAGATTGAAATTCAAAGCCGTAAGTAGTTGGAGGGTCAAACCAGCGGCAGCCGGGAACTTTGTTGAAGACTTGCCAGCCATTTTGGAGAGAATTGGGAAGGATGGGGTTTTGTTGAGTTAAGCCGCGCATTTCTTTTCCGAAGCCGCCGCCACCGCTAGCTGCGGAGCTAAAATCCGGCGATTCTTGTGGGTCGTAAACATCAACAAACAGTTCGTAATTGCCTCTGTCTTGTCCGCGAGCACCTCCACCAGCAGCGCGGACATCGAGGTTGATATTGCCGCTACTACCTACAGTACCCGTTAGTGCGGAGGCAAAACCATTGCCTACAGAGCTACTGTTGTCGTCAAATCCTAGTCGAAAACCTGAGTTATTGTGCGTACTTAAAAATGTGTTGGGGTTTCAGCGATTGGAGGGGAGGTCGTTGTTTGTCCAAGCTATATATTTTGAACCAGGGGTAAGGTTAGGGAGGTTAAAACGGTCTACTTCAAAACCGGAGGCGAGGCTGTCGGAAAACTTTTTAGTGGTTTTAGGGGGAGTATATGTATTTTTCCAACCCCATTTGATACCATTATAAATTGTGACAGTCTTGGGAGCAGTCTCCTCAACCAAATAGAGTTCCGCATCCCAGTTATGGTTTTCCGTGATATCTGAGCGGAAGGGACTATCGTAGAAATTATCTTCCGTAGCCAAAGGTGAACTTTCATCATAGAAGGGGCTATCTGCATCTGCCAAAACGTCAATTTTGTTATCACCGTTTCCATGACCTAAATCCTCAAGTTGACCATTCTTATAAAGTTTTGATCCATGATTGCTGACTACCCATTGAATCCAATGCAGATTGTTATTTTGGGGTGTAGGGTTAACTTGATTGGGAAGGATATCGCCTGATTTTACTGGACTATAAGTGAGTAAGAGATCGCTCCACACAACATCCTCCTTAGTAAAACCAGATATAGGACCATAATTAGCAGTGTAGGACTGAATATTAAAAGAACCAGCTAATGCCTGATCAGAAGAAATAAAGTTCCAGCCTTTTGGTTGAAAAGTGCTGTTTAGTAGAGTTAGGAAAGGAGCGCTCCCACCTAATTTAGCCTCAGTAACGTTTGACGGATTGAGCTGACGGGGTGACAGGTCGTCTGAAAAGCATACAGGGAGATAACTCTAGACAAATCGCCTCAAAAAAGATAGGGTAAGAAAGCTTCTTACCCAAAAATAATTAAATGATACCAGAATTATATCATGCCCATTTGTCAGAAAAGCTGACACGTTCTAATTACTTATTGGCGATTTTATTGATTCAAGTAGTGCAATCGATTAAAGAAGTCACATTGGAAAGCATAGCAACAAAACTAGCGATGCCTATTAAATTTTAAAGTAGAAGAAAAAAAGTTCAGAGATTTTTATCGGAGGATGAATGGAGTCTGGATAATATTTGGTTGCCACTGGTGATCCGTTGGATCAAAGGTAATATCAAACAAAATAAGGTTGTGTATTTAGCAATAGATCGAACCAAATGGCAATCAAATAATATTTTGATGGTCAGCATGATTTGGCGAAAAAGAGCCATTCCTATTTATTGGAAAGCTCTTGACAAACAAGGAAACAGTACATTGGAAAATCAACAATTTGTATTAACGCCAGTATTTGATGCTTGATCAGATTATAAATTGCTCGTGTTAGGAGATCGTGAATTTTGTAGTGTCACCCTGGCAAATTGGCTCAGGGAGAAGAAAGTAGATTTCTGTTTACGACTCAAAAAGAATGTTTGTATCCAGACAGAATCGGACTTATGGACTGAACTAAAAATGCTCAAATTAGAGCCAGGAAATAGCTTTTTCAATCAAGAAGTAACAATTAGAAAAACCGCACCCATTAAGGGGTTTAATCTAGTAGGTAAATGGCTGGGTAAATATCGAAATATTACTACAAAGGAACCTTGGTATATTCTGACTAGCTTGGCAGATATACAAGCAGCAGTTGATGCCTATGCAAAAAGATTTGGAATTGAAGAGATGTTCAGAGACTTTAAGGGTGGAGGATATAACCTAGAAAGGACTAATCTCACCGGTGAGCGATTGAGTAAATTATTGATTTTGTTATCACTAGGATACTTGAAGAGTATAATTCAAGGTGTGGAAATCAAGTCAAAGCAAGTTCAAGAATATTTAAGTAGAAAAACAGAAAGTCACAGAAAATATGCACGCCA
>RDXX01000156.1 GCA_004292955.1 Oscillatoriales cyanobacterium
CAGTCCAAATGCAGATTTCTCTGACGCAAGACGCCCACATCTGTAATCCAATGGCACGGGGGCAAAAACAAATTGAACCAGGGGCAAATAGTCTCGTGCCGCCACAATTTGCTCAAAAAGCTACCCAAATAGTCAATGATGGGTAGCTTTGTCCATAAATTAAGTTACAGTTCCTAACCCCGCAAGGCGTGCTGACTTTTAGCTCTACAGGAGTAGTTATGCAACTGCAAACAGATATTCGTAGTCGGCAACCGCAAGCAACGCTAGCCAGCGCCGCGAGTGCCTTGGACTGGGCAAAATTTGGCTGCGCCGTACCTGCACCAAAATTGGCTCCTTCGATGTGGGTCAAATTGTTCAATCCGCCAACAGCATTCAGTTTTGACGAAGCGTGGTTGTTGTGTCAGTGCTCCGACCAAAAGTGGCTGGCTTGGATTCCTGATTATGGGGAAATTTTGCTGAGTACGAATGAATTTTGCGCTACTTAGGATCGCAAATTAAATAACTTACAATTTTAATTGTTATTGTGGGATGGGCGTCCCGCCCGTCGTTTTTGGACGGGCGGGACGCCCATCCCACAAACCTGTCGAAGTTATTTAATTCTCATTCCTTAATCGAAAATTATAGTTTGAAATCTATATCCTTCAGGTTTCACAGCATATTTTTGGAAAAAACCAGGTTTCTGCATTATCTCGTTTGTAGTGAGGAATGCGAGTCCTCAGAAATTAAGAAGGACTGAAGTCCTCACTACAAACCAATTCATTGACATTTTGCCAACAAAAAGAGCAATAGAAAACTATTGCTCTTTTTGTGTAAAAACACTTTCTAGTTTTTGTCTTCAGACAGCGGAACTTACTCGCTTATTTGCAAACTGCACGGTTATTTGCATTTCTGACAATCGTGCCTACTTTGCCATTAATCTGAATCGGGTTCTTGGTGCTGGCCCGGATCAAGCGGGGCTGTTTACCCAGACATTCTCTGATAGATTCTGACCAGGTGGTGAGAGCGCGGGTGTATTCTGTACGAGTCGCGGGCGCGCGAAACTGCTCGGTAATTAGGTGATCTGTGGTGATGCTAGTGTCAGTAGCAACATTAGTAATAATTGGAAAGTCAAAGGCTTTGGGTAAAGTTCTTTCAGGAATTTTGCCCGGTACTGTTTGGTAGTTCTTTGAGCCGCCTTTGTAGTCAATACCTGCTTGAGGGGCTGTTTGAGCGAAGGCAGGAATAGGCAAGCTGGCTACCAATACGGTGCAGCAACTCCAAAATAATTTCGATTTCATCCGATTCATCTCCTCAACTTTATGACGGTTAGCACTAATTAGGTAGGGACAAAAACATTAGCTTTAATTTATAAAAAATCTAATGCTAATGAACTTTTATCTTGGTTTTGACCCATCTAATTTATTACCATACATCTTCAAAAACGTACAAACTGGTTGGTCTGACAAACTGTAGAATGGTTTCAGTTGAGTGAGACATTTACACATCTGAAGTTGTTACAGCGTTGGGGACTCGATTTTACCAGAATGATTCATTTTCGATCGATGTCATTGGAACTTTATCAAATTTTGTCTCAGATATCAAGTTTTGTCGATCGCCTGTGGCGTTTTAACACTGGTTGACGGCTCGATCGCCCTTTGAGTGTTATGCGCTATACCAGCGGAAGAAAGATGCTAGAGTGCATCAATGGGCGTTTGAGTATTTTCAGGCGACAATAGACAGAGAAGGGGCTTGAAAATAGGTGATTTTAGTGGAAGATAGTAAATTTATCGACGTATCGGAAATCATGGGTGTTCCCGCGGCTCCTGCGGGCTACAAGTCGGGCTTTGTGGGTATTATCGGGCGCCCGAATGTTGGCAAATCCACCCTGATGAATCAGTTGGTAGGACAGAAAATTGCCATTACTTCGCCGGTGTCTCAGACGACGCGCAACAGGCTGCGGGGCATCCTGACGACGCCGGAAGCACAAATTATTTTTGTCGATACTCCCGGAATTCACAAGCCACATCACCAACTGGGTAAGGTTTTGGTGCAGAATGCGCGCGCGGCGATTCAGTCGGTGGATGTGGTGCTGTTTGTGGTGGATGGTTCGGTGGAGTCGGGTGGGGGCGATCGATATATTATCGAAATTCTCAGCAATTGCAAAATTCCAGTGATTTTGGGGATGAATAAGCTGGACGAACAACCGGAGGATTCCGTGTTGATCGATCGCACTTACGAACAAATTGTGAATCCTGAGTGGCCTGTAGTCAAGTTTTCGGCTCTCACGGGCGAGGGTGTGGAACCGCTGCAACAATTGTTAATCCAACATCTGGAGGAAGGCCCCTATTATTATCCGCCCGATTTGGTCACAGATCAGCCGGAACGGTTTATTATGGGCGAGTTGATTCGGGAACAGATTTTGCTGCTGACGCGGGAAGAAGTGCCGCATTCTGTAGCAATCGCGATCGACATTGTTCAAGAAGAAGCGAAGATTACCCGCATTCTGGCGACGATTCACGTCGAGCGGGATTCCCAAAAAGGTATTTTAATCGGTAAAAGCGGCAGTATGCTCAAGTCGATCGGCAGTGCGGCCCGGGAACAGATTCAAAAGTTAATTGAAGGTAAAGTATATTTGGAGTTATTTGTCAAGGTGCAGCCGAAATGGCGGCAGTCCCGCACCCGTTTGGCAGAATTGGGCTATCGCGTGGAAGAGTAAAATTTTAGTGGTTTGCGGGATGTTCGCGATTATACTGAAAGTGGCGGCTGGTGGTAGCGATCGGGTGATTCGGGGGTTTTGTGAGGAGTTGGGGATTGAGGTGCCTTTATAACTTAGGCAATAAAAAATAATATTTTGCTAACTTGTTAACAACACTCAAAAAAAGTGAACACCATGCTTAACCTCTCCCATAGCCGTCCCCTGAATCAATTTCAACAGGAAGCTCCTGAGTTGCTTCATCAGTTTGAAACAGATAAAACACCAATAGTAATTACCATTAATGGTAAAGCGGTTGCTGTGCTTCAGGATGCGGAAAGTTATGAAAAACTACTTAATCGGTTAGAAATTCTTGAAACTCTTGCAGGTATTCGTCAAAGCTTAGGGGAATTTGATCAAGGTAAAGGGGTTTCTATTCATCAAGCTTTTGAAGAGCTTCAAAAAAAATATGACCTACCGAGTTGAGATATCTCCTACTGCTATTCATGACATAGAAAATATCTTTTTGTGGCTCAAGCTCAATGCTCCTGAAAAATCCTATCGTTGGGTTAGGGGCTGTTATGAAATAATGCTCAAACTGGAAAGCTTTCCTAGTCGTTGT
>RDXX01000067.1 GCA_004292955.1 Oscillatoriales cyanobacterium
AGGGTCTGCTTCCTGCTTCACCCAAGGGAGTCGGCTCGCAACTTGTCCACAGGCGTAAATTCGGATGTAGCCCATCCTAATCCAAAAAACAATTCTAGCTGAAGCTTTTAGCCATGAGTCACCCACTATTTTCAGCCAATTTAACGAGTTGTGGACTTCCTTCTCGACCTTAACAGGCTGGCTAGTCCTGACAGAACTGCGGTTTACAAACCGGATAATTGAGCTTTGGTTTTCGGCATTGCAGATATTATATCAATTCTAGACTTATCTTGTTCAGCGAGCTTTGACTAAGTTTAGATAACTATTTCGCCCTGTAAGTTAACCTCTTGTACTGACTTTTCAATGATATCGCATATTGACAGTGCCTCATGCCAGAGGGCGTCAGCCACGACCAAAAACGCGCGGGCGCGATCGCCCGTTATGTATTATAGATAACTCAAAAGCTCGATCGATCGAGTCACAGCAGTCCGAGCCGAATAGCACGAATAGAGCGTCCCGCTCGAAGTGAGTTCCGCAAGCGAGCGGGGACGCTCGCACCATAACAGACTCGCGAGCGTCCCCGCTCGCAGATAAGAGCTTGTGCACAGATGCTTGCATCGGGATTCTTCCCCGTCTCCCCCTCTCCCCCTCTCCCTCTCTCCCTTTCTCCCCCTCTCCCCCTCTCCCTTTCTCCCCCTCTCCCTTTCTTCCCCGTCTCCCCGTCTCCCCCTCTCTCTTTCTCCCCCTCTTCCCATTTCCCTATAAAAAAGCGTAGGGCCCGATCGACAGCGACCAGACCCAATAATATAAGAATCTTTGATTTTCTAACAAACGAGATGTGTTTCCGGTAGAGAACAATATGCTTACTAGGGTTTACAACTTGTGCAGCTTTACTTTTAATCCGCAAGCACAATAAGTCTGACTCGACTGCGGTTTGGCTTGACTGCGCGATCGGCAGTTTCGCCACTATTCCAAGTTGTGTTCGGTTAATTTCGGCCGCGCCTGGGAATTTAGACCGGAGACACCATGTCTATATCCTTGAACTTTGCTTGTGACGCTCCTACATCAATTGCAAGCAATATGTTGTAGGCATCTGAGTCCTGTTAAGGATATCTAGATCTTCCTTCGAGATACTCCAAAATGTTTCTCTCTACGGCGTTTTATAGTGAGGAACACGTCCAGCCCCACTGTCTTTCCAATATATCAAGGATTGTTTGTTCAGGCTGTGAAGATTTCCCTGTCCTACGGAATCGGTCAACCTTCCATTTTTCACAAACCTGGCTTTCATCCCACCCCAAATTAAAAATTATCGAGAGGGGGTTCCCGCTGAACGGGCTAAATATAGCGACCTCCTGTTTCTTTCTGTCCCGGTGTCTATTGTTAAGTTAGCACGAGCTTTGGGAGGAGTAAAGCACAATTTGTAAAACTTGATAGGTCTTTACATTACTAAGTATAATGATATAAATATCCACATAGATGTAAGTTCTATTGCAATACGCTTGGGCTAAGCCCGATCCCCCCTAGCCCCCCTTAAAAAGGGGGGGACAAGAGTTTTCTCAAAGTCAACCCCTACTCTCCTTTTTAAGGGGGATGCGAGGGGATCTCCGGGCAATAAACACTATTAACTGAAGCGTATTGAGTTCTATTGCTGCTACATCTTTACATACTTAACAGTTTTTGTCATGTCTATTACTCCTAAGTCTCTCGGCGGTAGTCAAATCCGCCAAACATTCCTCGACTTTTACGCCCAGCGGGGACACAAAATCCTGCCGAGTGCTTCTTTGGTGCCCGAAGATCCGACTGTGTTGCTAACGATCGCCGGAATGCTACAATTTAAGCCGATATTTCTCGGACAGCGCACCGCAGAATCACCGCGCGCTACCACTTCACAAAAGTGCATCCGCACCAACGATATCGAAAACGTCGGCCGTACCGCCCGCCACCACACGTTTTTTGAGATGTTGGGCAATTTCAGTTTTGGGGATTATTTCAAGAAACAGGCGATTGCTTGGGCGTGGGAACTTTCCACAGAAGTTTTCGGTTTACCTGCGTCCAATTTAGTTGTTAGCGTTTTCCGAGAAGATGACGAAGCTTTTGCGATTTGGCGCGATGAAATTGGCATTCCGGGCGATCGCATTCAACGCATGGGAGAAGCAGACAATTTCTGGCAATCTGGCCCCACAGGCCCCTGCGGCCCTTGTTCCGAGATTTACTACGATTTCCACCCAGAAAGAGGCGACAATATTGACCTCGAAGATGATAGCAGGTTTATCGAATTTTATAACCTGGTTTTCATGCAGTACAATAAGGATGCAGAGGGCCATTTAACACCGCTGCAAAATCAAAATATTGATACTGGGATGGGATTGGAACGGATGGCGCAAATCCTCCAGAAAGTCCCGAACAATTACGAAACAGATTTGATTTTTCCGATCGTCCAATCGGCGGCGGAAATTGCCGGAATTGATTACCACAATAGCGATGAAAATGTCAAGGTTTCGCTGAAAGTAATTGGCGATCACATTCGGGCTGTGGTGCACATGATTGCAGACGAAATTCGCGCGTCAAATGTCGGCCGCGGTTACATTTTGCGGCGGTTGATTCGGCGGGTGGTGCGCCACGGGCGGCTGATTGGGATTCAGGGTGAGTTTACGGTGCGGGTGGCTGAAAGTGCGATCGCCCTTTCGGAAGCAGTTTATCCAAATGTGCGATCGCGCGAAGCTCAAATTAAGGCGGAATTGGCAAGGGAAGAGGCGCAGTTTCTCAAGACTTTGGAACGGGGAGAGAAGCTGCTTGAGGAAATTCTCAAAAAAGCTCTTGTGGAACAGGCGTCTCGCCTGTCGGTTTCTGGGGGCGGGCAGGATGCCCACCCCACAGTAGAAATTTCTGGACAAGATGCGTTCACGCTTTACGATACCTACGGTTTCCCCTTAGAATTGACTCAAGAAATTGCGGAAGAACAGGGAATTACTGTCGATTTAGATGGCTTTGAAGTCGCGATGAAGGAACAGCAAACTCGCGCGAAAGAAGCTCACCAAACCATTGATTTAACTGTGCAGGGTTCCTTGGATAAGTTAGCTGAGAGTATCCAGAAAACAGAGTTTGTTGGCTATACTGAATTGTCAAGTTTAGCTGAAATCAAAGTTATCTTAGTTGACGGCAAAGCTGTGGAATCAGCAGAGGCGGGAACTGAGGTACAAGTTGTTTTGAACCAAACGCCGTTTTATGCAGAATCCGGCGGACAACTTGGGGACAAAGGTTATTTGCAAAGCGGAGAGAATGGTCAGAGTTTGTTGGTGAGAGTTGATGATGTGAAAAAGGAGTCAGATTTCTTCGTGCATTTCGGCTTTGTGGAACGGGGAACCTTAAAAGTTGGCGATAGTTTGACTGCGAAAATTGACAATAGCGGCCGCCGCCGAATTCAAGCCAACCACACAGCAACTCACTTATTACAGTCAGCTTTGAGAAAAATTGTAGACGATTCAATTTCGCAAGCTGGTTCCCTGGTATCGACAGACAGATTGCGGTTTGACTTCAATTCTCCGCGCGCTGTGACAGCAGAAGAGTTGCAGAAAATTGAGGATTTAATTAATAGTTGGATTGCTGAGGCCCACGCTGCGGAAGTTGCCGAAATGCCGATCGCCCAAGCCAGAGAAAAAGGCGCCACAGCAATGTTTGGCGAGAAGTACGGCGACGTGGTGCGGGTTATCGATTTTCCGGGGGTTTCGATGGAATTGTGCGGGGGGACTCACGTCAGCAATACCGCAGAAATCGGGCTGTTTAAGATTGTTTCCGAGGCGGGGGTTGCGGCTGGTACTCGCCGGATTGAGGCGGTTTCGGGTCAAGCTGTTTTGGATTATTTGAATGTGCGTGACAGGGTTGTGCGCGATTTGGGCGATCGATTTAAGGCGAAGCCGGAAGAGTTACCCAACCGGATTACTAATTTGCAGAATGAGTTGAAGGATACTCTGAAGCAGTTGGCGGCTGTGAAGTCGGAATTGGCGATCGCAAAATCCGACCAGTTGCTAGCACAAGCTGAGTCCATTGGTGATTTCAAAATCATTGTAGCCCAATTGGGAGACGTGGATGCAGAAGCGCTGAAAACTGCGGCGGAAAGGTTGCAGCAAAAATTAGGAAATGCTGCGGTTATTTTGGCTTCGGTTGCTGATGCGGACAAGGTAAGTTTGGTGGCTGCTTTTAGTCCTGAAGTTAATCGGAAAGGATTGCAAGCTGGCAAGTTTATCGGAGGAATTGCTCAACTTTGCGGCGGTAAAGGCGGCGGGCGGCCTAACTTGGCGCAGGCTGGGGGACGTGATGCTAGTAAGTTGCAGGAAGCCTTGGAAAGTGCTCGCAATCTGTTAGTTGAAGGGTTGGGGTAATTATTCGACTCGCGGTGATTTCTGGGAACTGTAGGGGCGGGTTCACCAACTATAATCGTCAATAATCGACAATCTCAAAAACCCGCCCCCACCCAACCAAAAATCACCATGTACATTGTTCCGATGCGATGCAAATTCCAGGTTGATGTGGGCGATCGGTGGTGGGGGGCGGGTTTATCTAGATTGTCGGTATTCGTTAGATATTGTTGGTAAAACCCGCCCCTACAAAATCTCGGTAAACCTATTGTACAAAAATACCTTGCATTCCCCCCACAAACAATGTAAAATATCCCAAACATGGGCCATAAAAAATGAACGAAAAACGCCGTGAATCCTACCTCACCCTGATCCAATCTCTCCTCACCTGCCCCAGCGACGAAGAAATCACCATCCTGCAAAACAATCTCGAATTATTAGACGATGGTTTTGCCCAATACTTGCGCGAGTGGGCAACTCAAACTCTCGCAGAAATGGAGTCAGAGGAAGCATACAATTTCGCGGGTAATCTCTACAATTTTAATATTACAATTTCCAGTTTTCCGCTAGGAAGTCGCGCCGCTAATATAGAAATTGCGATTGCTTGTTTAGAAGTAGGACTAATTATTTTTACTCGCGAAGCTTACCCAAAAAATTGGGGATACAATCAAAACAGTCTGGGTATTAAATATAGTGACAGAATCAAGGAAGACAGGGCCGAGAATATCGAAAGGGCGATCGCCTGTTATGATTTGGCATTATTAGTTCGTACCCGCGCCACTTTTCCCCAAGATTGGGCTGATACTCAAATTTGTTTGGGATCTGCTTACAGTGACAGAATCAAGGGAGACAGAGGTGAGAATCTCGAAAGGGCGATCGCATTTTATGAAGCTGCTTTAGAAGTTCATACCCGCCAAGCTTTTCCGGAACGATGGGCAATGACTCAAAATAATTTAGCAAATGCTTACAGTCACAGAATTAGGGGAGACAGAGGTGAGAATATCGAAAAGGCGATCGAATGTTATGAAGCTGCTTTAGAAGTTCGTACCCGCCAAGCTTTGCCTCAAGATTGGGCAACGACTCAAAATAATTTAGCAGCAGCTTACAGTAACAGAATCAGGGAAGACAGGGCGGAGAATATCGAAAGGGCGATCAAATGTTCTGAAGCAGCTTTAGAAGTTTACACCCGCCCAGCTTTGCCTCAAGATTGGGCAATGACTCAAGAAAATCTGGCTTATGCTTATCAGGAAAAAGGACTAATTCCCGAAGCAATAAAATATTTTAAATTATCTTTAGAAATCTTAAAACCGGATACTTTACCCCTTAGCTGTCTCAAAGCCGCGAGAAGCCTAGGCAATATAGGATTTACAGAAAGTTTGTGGGAAACCGCCATATTCGGCTACGAAAAAGCCATCGAAGCAGTCGAACAAAGCCGCGAGTGGATAGCCTCCGAAAACCGCAAACGCGAAATCATCGGCGAAAATCTCAACGTCTACGAAAAAATGATCCAATCCTGCATCAACCACCACCAATATCACAAAGCCATTCAAACAATCGAACGCAGCAAATCCCGCTACCTAGTCGAACTCTTCACCAACAGCGAAATCTATCCCAAAACAGCCACCGCCACCGAAAAACAGCAACTCCAAAACCTGCGCCGCCAAATCATCTCCCTCCAACAATCCCCTCAACAACAACAAGATAATTTGGCAACAGCATTACAGCAACTAGAACAATACCTAGAAATCTTCAAACAGCGAGAACCAGAATTCAAACTAACTCAAAAAATCCAACCCATAGACATCCCCGAATTCCAGAAAACATTAGACACCGAAACCGCGATCGTAGAATGGTACATCGGCGGGCACGGGGGCACCGCCCCTACGGGTGGATTTGCCTTCATCATCACCCACAACAACATAGAATTAATCACATATACCACAACCGAAATAGCCGAACTAGAAACCTGGAAAAACGACTATCTCAACGAATACCGCGACAAAGACAAACAAAAAATCTGGCAACACACCTTGTCCGAAAAACTGCACAAACTCTCCGAAATCTTGCGCGTCAACGAGATAGTCGCCACAATTCCCAATCATTGCCGTCAACTAATCCTAATCCCCCACCGCTACCTGCACCTATTCCCCCTCCACGCCCTACCATTCACCTTAGAGGGCGGGCACGGGGGCACCGCCCCTACGAAATACCTCCTAGACTGCTTCCCCGACGGCGTGAAATATGCCCCCAGTTTGCAACTATTAGAACTCGTACAAAACCGCATCAAAACCCGCACATCTCCCGCCCCCGAACTTCAGCCATTATTTGCGATTCAGAATCCCACCGAAGATTTATCGAACGCCGATATGGAAGTACAAATCATCAAACAAAGATTCGACACCCATGATATCTTAATCAAACAACAAGCTACCAAAATCGCTTTCAACGAAAACCTCAAAAACCTCTCCAATGCTAGCTATATCCACTTTTCATGTCACGGAGTCTTTAACTTTGACTATCCGCTGCTGTCCCTTCTCGCCCTAGCCGATTCCATCGAGGAAAATAACGAGACAGATGCAGAAAGCCGCTATGTGACAATGCGAAGCGGGCGAAAAGCCATCCCCGAAAAATGCCTAACCTTGCGAGAAATATTTGCCGATTTAGAGTTAAGTAAGTGCAATCTCGTGACACTCTCCGCCTGCGAAACTGGGTTAACCAGTTCAACAGAAATGACTGATGAGTACATTGGTTTACCCAGCGGCTTCTTGTATGCTGGGAGTATGAATGTTGTGAGCACATTGTGGTCAGTCGATGATTTTGCGACGGCGATTTTAATGATAAAATTTTATCAGGAATTGCTACCGAAAGTTTCAGTCGCAGTCGCTTTGAACGCCGCCCAAAACTGGATGCGCGCCGTCACCAAGGAGGATTTTGGAGTTTGGGTGAAATCCTTAAATTTAGATAAAAAATCTGGGCAAAGTGTGGAACTGTGGTTAGTATCATCGCTAGAGGAACGGCCTTTTAGTCATCCCAAGTATTGGGCGGCATTCTGTGCTACTGGATATTAGGAAACAGGTTTTTCGATATCTGCGATGGGTGGGGGCGGGTTTATGAATTTGGGGATGGGATGATACAAATGTCGGCGAACCCGCCCCTACAAATTTGGGTATTCTTGATGTATGATTGTCTTACCCAATTCCGTAGGGGCGGGTTCACAAACCATCTTTGATTCCGACAAAAAAATCGCAAAAACCCGCCCCCACCCAACCAACCAACCCTGACATTTTATTAACGGAGAATTGTTTTATGGAACCCGAAAAAGTTATCATTGTCTTCTTCAAATGGTTGCGCGAAAATCCGAATATTTTCATGCCCACAGCATGGCAAGATTTACCGAAACTAGATACAGAAATAGCAGAATCAGCCGATGATGAATTATTCCCGATTGCTATGACTATCAGCAAGTGGTGTGCCCATCATGGATTGGGAGATACATTAAGAGAACAAGCGCGGAAAGATATCGACGATGCCGGCGAACCCACCCCAACCACACAGCAGATGTTAACCAATACTACTCAAACTCTGCGTCAAGACATTGAAGAAACTTACGAAAAACTTCAACAACTAGATGCACAGAAATCAGATAAAGACAATGACTCAAAATAGTAAAATCTATGCCCCTAACGTCTATCTATTTGCCTATCACCTCTGCAAACTGCCAGAAACAGAGTCGATTTCTCCTGGAGAATCAACCAAACTGTGGGAAAAGTGCAACGAGATATTGCAAACTAAATTAGCAGTTGGTAAAGCATTCAACGGCAGCTATTTACCCAAAAAAGATGAACCTCTCGGATGGCGAGTTGAACTAATTAACAAACAAGTTGTCGGCGGCCGAAATTCTCTCGCTTTTGCTAAGGATATTTCCTTTGACAACCAGCAAATAAATCTCAAAGGTTTCGCCCAACCGCTGCGGATTGATGACAGCTATGCTTTGGGTTTGCAAATTCGCGTCCCCGAAAAAGTTAACAATATTAAAACGCCCGCTGTCGATGTTACCATCTTCAAAGAATTTAATCCCGATAACTGCTTGCTGCCCGATTTTGTGCAAAGCTATTTCGGTCAAACTTTGCTGCTTACAGCTTGGCTGAGTGTCGAACAAAACCAGGCCGCGCGGGAAGATTCGCAGTTTCTAAAAGGTTTAGCCCAACAGTGTCTAGAAAAGTTAATTTCCGGTGACAATCTGCCGAATTTTTACCGTCAAGGCGAGTTATTCGGTAGCCCAATTTTAGAATACGGCGATCCCAATCGCCAAGATACTGAGTACCATATTATAGTCTGGTTTTTCAACAGTTCTGCAACTGAGGAAATCTGGGATGAGACGCGGTACAGCGATTTTGTCGAGTTATTTTTGTACCGCAATAAGATTATCCGCGCCTATCGCGATACCCGCAAACTTTACCGGGTGATTAGCGAGGAATACAAACAAATTGAACTCAATATCGACGCGACTTTTAAGTATTTGCGGCAAGACGAAGCCCAGCAGCGGCAATTGAAAGGTGCAGGCTTAAAGGAAGAGGAATTAGAACGCCTGGAACGTCAGACAATCGAGATGCCGCCGCGCGCTGTCAAGTATGCCCGGTTGCTGATGGATTTGGAATTTCGGCAAAATACGATCGCAATTAACGCCAAAAACTACCAAGATAAATTATATCAGATAAGTCTTGACTTAAAATCTCGGAAGAAATACAATGAAAGTGAGTGTGATTTAAGCTTTCTCGAATTATTCAGCAAAGAAACCTCGCCGCAGTTTCAAGCACAAATCAAAGGTGACTTAGGCTACTTCAGCCACGGCACCGGCTTGCTAGACAAAGCAATGGAAGCAATTCGAGGAGTTGTCGCCATTGAAGAAGCTTATCGCGATGCAAAATTAGAAGTCACGATTCAAGCAGTGGGCTTTGGTTTGGGAGTCGCCGGAGTAGTCGCTGGGAGTTCTCCTTATTTGATTAAACAAGACCCGCCGAATCAGGTAATTGCTTTGCCTTTCCTGAAGGTGGGAATTAATTCTTTTGTGTTGGTATTGTTGATTAGTATCGGCGCGGGAGTTGTGGTTTGGTCTTTGGTGATGTTGGGCGCAAATTTCAAGAATATTCGGGCTAAATTTAAATAAACCCGGCGGTTGAAACCGCGTCTACACAGACGAAACCTGCCTCCGCGGGTTGAAGATTTTACCTCTTCGTCCACGGAGGTGGACATCGTTTGTGTAGCCGCGATTTCCAATCGCCGTGAATTCTAATCGCCTTTAAAGTAATTTAATATTGAGGAACAGACGAATCTACTTCTTGACTCCAAGCAGTAATCCCGCCCTTAACATTAATTCCCTCAATTCCGGCTTCCTTCAAGATGCCCAAGGCCTTTGCAGAACGGCCGCCCATTTTGCAATGTGCAATCAAGCGATGTCCGTTCAACAATTCCTTGACCTTCGCAACACCTGCGCCGTGTTCGATATCCGGTAATGGAACCAAAACTGACCCAGGAATTTGAGCAATTTGATACTCGTTAGGATTGCGAACATCTAACAAGACAAAATCCTTGGCGCCGCTGTCGATTAATTTTTTAAGTTCGGTGACAGTCATCTCAGGAATTTTCTGTTGTTCTGCTTCCTCGGCTTTAGCTTGAGGAATGCCGCAGAATTGTTCGTAATCGATTAACTTGTCAATTACCGGACGTATTGGATTCGGTCGCAATTTCAACTGACGGAATGTCATATCTAAGGCGTTGTACAGCAACAATCTGCCGCTCAAAGTTGTACCTTGACCTAAGATGATTTTGATAGCTTCCGTGGCTTGAATGCAGCCAATTACCCCAGGTAAAACTCCTAGAACGCCGCCTTCGGCACAGGAAGGAACCATCCCAGGAGGCGGGGGTTCTGGGTACAAATCGCGGTAATTCGGGCCGCCTTCGTAGTTGAAAACTGTTGCTTGTCCTTCAAATCGGAAGATGGAACCGTAGACGTTGGGCTTGTTCAAAAGCACGGAAACGTCGTTCATTAAATAGCGAGTCGGAAAGTTGTCCGTACCATCGATAATGATATCGTAGGGAGTGGCAATGGCGATCGCATTTTCGGAACTAACGCGAGTCTCGTACAAATCAACTTGACAAAAAGGATTGATTTCTAAAATCCGATTTTTCGCCGACTCAATCTTCGGCTTCCCAACCCAAGAAGTGCCGTGAATAACCTGGCGCTGCAAATTGGAATGGTCAACAACATCAAAGTCTACAATCCCAATGCGGCCAACACCGGCGGCTGCTAAATACAGCAGCAGCGGCGAACCCAGTCCTCCCGTACCGACGCAGAGCACGCTGGCTGCTTTGAGACGCTTCTGCCCTTCCAATCCAACTTCTGGCAGGATCAGGTGGCGAGAGTAGCGTTCGTATTCTTGTTTGTTGAGCTGGATCTCGTCCAGATTAGGATTTAGCATGATATTCTGTTATACGCCGATTTTGAATTACATCCTATCTGAATCTTTCGCATTTTTACGTGTTTGTTATGTTTAGTAATTATTTCTTAATCTGAGTCGGTTCGATCGCGATAATTTCCTCTGCTTGAAAGTTGCCCTCTGCGTCAAGACTCCAACTGCGGAGGTCTTCTGAACTGCCTTGTCGCACGGACACTATGATGTAAGAGTATTGGGCCCAGGCCATTTTGCGATCGCACTCCGAGGGCACTGCCGGACAATCCGGGTGAGAATGATATATGCCGATAATATCAAGAGTGCGATCGCGCCCGTGTTTCATCGCCCGCAACATATCTTCAGGCTTAATAGCATATCTGCGTCTTTCTGTCAATCCTGTTTGTTCGGGCCAATTCTCCTGGGCTTCTGCACTCCAAGCATTGTCAGCCGGCCAAACTTCTACTAAAGTTTTAATATCGTCAGTGATTGTACCTAACAATAAACCGCAGCATTCTTCTGGATAAGCGCTTTCGCCGTGGCTGCGGATGGATAATATTTGTTCGGGGGAAAGTGCGATATTTTGCATTTTCTTGTAGGCTTTTTTAAACGAACCGCGAAGGTGCGAAGGACGCGAAGGAAGAGAGGAGAAGGGAAGGGAATTTTTTATATATAACTAATGTTAAATATGCCCGGTTTCTCTTCATAAATCTTGAGTTTATTAACGAAGAATCTCTGAAGAAACCGGGTTGATAATGCCGTGCGTAAGTGCTGGGCTATCTAGCCCTCAATTGCTATCAAGTAGGAGTTTGCTGCAATTCGGGCCGTTCATCTGCGACGATCGCATTTTCGACTGGACACACCTGCAAACAAATGCCGCAGTCTATGCAGGTATCGAAGTCAATCCAAAACCAATCAGTGCCTTTGACGTTTTTGCCGGGGCCGGGATGAATGCAAGCAACTGGACAAGCGCCGACGCAATCAGCAACTCCTTCGCAGATATTTGTAACGATAGTGTGCGCCATGTTTCTATTTTAGATTTTAGATTTGGGATTTGGGATTGGAAATTATATCATGTCTTTCTAACTACAACAATACAATTGGTTCATAGTGAAGAGTTTAGTTTTAGGGTTTTTTGCGGACTAAAGTCCTCACTACGAACCTGGTTAGAATTTTATTCTTTTGGTTTTTTGCGGACTGAAGTCCTCACTACGAACCGTTTTTATTGCTGGTAATTTGTTGGACACGATCTTAGGAATTAGGTTTCAAACAGATCCTAGTTTACTGTTTCAATTGTTGGGACGCCTTCGGCATTTACCCAAGCAATTTGAGCGATTCTGCGATCGCGCGCGTAGTCTCTAGCAGCCTCCTCTGTCTCCCGACTCTCCAAATCTATCTCCACCCGCACTAGGGGAGTAGACTCTCGGAGTTGGCGGGCATAATCAAAGGCCGCCGCCGCCGCTTCCGGTGTTTGAGGCACTACCAACCATTCGCTAGCTGCTGTTTCTGTGGGCAATTGACCCTCTGTCAACAAAACTTGGTGCAAATCTTCAATATTCAGACAAAACCCGATGCCGGGGGAATTTTGCCCTTGCGGGTCGAACAGTCCTAGCAGTTGGTCGTACCGTCCGCCTTGTCCTAATACTCGCTGTCCGCTTTTGCTGCTGCTGACAACTTCAAACACTATTCCAGTGTAATAGTCAAAGGTTTGAATTAAACTCAAATCGAGGTGGATGTGAGATTTCAGATTGGGGATTTTTGCTTGACATTTTTCCAGCAGTTCGATCGCACTTTTGAGTTCATTTAACGCTGCTTGCTGCGGCACATCTAAATCCAGCTTCGCCACAATCTCCAATACATCTTCTGGCTTGCCGCGCAAGTCAAACAACAGCAGAGCTCTTTCTCGCAATTCGTCCGACAGCGGCAAAGTTTCCAAAGCTATGCGATCGAGATTGGCGATCGCGCCGCGCACTTTTTGGCGCACGTTTGGCCCAAACGGTTCTAGCAAAGTTGCAGTTAAGCCCGCTTCTCCCAGCACCAAATGCCAGTCATCAATTTCTAAGTTTTGCAAGCACTCAGACAGCAGCAGCAGCACTTCCGCATCCGCAACGCTCCCGCCCGCGCCCAGCAGTTCTACCCCCGCTTGATAGAACTCCTGTTGCCCGCCTGAACCCGTATCCGGGCCTTTGCGGAAGACATTGGCGTTGTAGTAGAGGCGCTGGGGCTGCCAATTTGTCCCGGACATCCGCATTGCAGCCGCGCGGGCGATGGATGCTGTCAATTCTGGCCGCAAGCCGAGTTCTCCATCTTCAGCGTCTTGGAGTTGAATTAAGGTCGATCGGTCGATCGCGCCCCCAGCCATCAACGTCTCCAGCCTCTCTAGAGTAGAAGTAATAATCCGGTGATAGCCCCAGCGGTGAAACACCTGCTGCAAGCGCCGTTCGATCGCAATTTTTTGAGCAACGTCAAGGGGCAATAAATCTCTTGCACCCGATGGGGGTTGGTGAACCATATCAATTTTAGATTTTAGACCTTAGATTCTATACCAATTTCACAAAAGAATGCCACTTTAGGCAAGTTCCCAACTCTCACCAGTCAATTATTCCCCATTCTTTAATTGAAAATCGTATTTGATTGGACTTAGAAGCTTGCCTTTAAGACACCTTGTTAAAGTCGAACGCCGCCACCCTAACATTCGACTTTAACAAATTAAAGTATCAACAATACGCTTGGGATCGGAAGACCGGGCGCTTGAAACCGCCGTATTATCTTTTCAACGATGATTCAAAACAGACAACTGAACAACTGACAACTGACAACTGACAACTGACAACTGACAACTTATCATTTTTTCTTCCCGCCAAACAAACTTGCAAAAAATCCCGGTTTCTCCTGATCTTTTTTATCCTTTGCGGAAGCTTGTTCCAGCTTTTTCTTCACCTCCAAAGCCGTCGGTTCTTCAGAATTTGATGCCAAAGCTTTTTGCACCTCAAGTTTTGCCATTGTGGCTTGATTTTGTTGAAAGTAACACATTGCTAACAAACCGTGAGCTTTGCTGTGTTTCGGTTCGCGCTTCACGGCTTCTTTCAACTCCAAAGTTGCTTTAGCGTAACTTTTGCTCTCCATGAATTTTTGAGCTCGGTCACAATATTGATCGGCCAGCGACGGTTGTGAAACTGTTACTCTCGGCGGCGGCGTGGCGGCTGGGGTTGCGGTGGCTGGGGTTGCGGCGGCTGGAGTTGCGGTGGCTGGAGTTGCTGCTTTTGGGGGTGAACCGGCTGAAACCACACCGCCAAGGCGCTCTTTTCGCAGCAGGTAAACCATGTTGAGTTCGCTAATTTGATCGATCGCATCTTGGGTTTCTTGAACCGACTCGTACTGCTTGAGAGCGAGTTTGCCAACTGCTGTTTTGTAAGCTTCTTCCAAATCTTTAGCGGTAGCTAACTCTTTGGCTGCTGCGCTTTCGACTTGCATTTTTGCTTGTTCTTTAGCAACGCGCTTGGCGATGGCTGCTAATAGCAGGTTGTATTCTTTGCGATCGCTTTCCTTAGAGAATTTGTTGTAGGCGGGATTGACCACTTTTGACAAAAATTGGTTGGCCCAATCTTTATCCGCTTGGTCTTCAAAAGAGCAAGTATCCGAATGCAAGCGGCGGGCGATTTTCATGTAGCGCTTGCGGATGTCGTTAAACTCTGCGTCTAGGGGAATTCCCAAAATTGCGTGCTGATCTGTAAAGTCGTACTTGAACAGCCCTTTTGTCATTTCAAAAGACATAACTTTTACTCTCGCTTTCCTGACTTTTGACTATTCTTTAATGTAGCTTGACTTCAGGGGTTGTGACCCCCGTACTATCCCTGAGTCCTTGCTGTCGAAGCGCTACCTCCAGGAAGATAAGGGCGGAACTGAAAGCAATGCACCGCTGAGTTCGGCGTGTATTTTGCCGTTTGTCGCCAAAACCCGACCCGAGCTCATCTCAAAGGCACCGCCGTCATAGGCTGTAACTTGACCTCCGGCTTCAGAAACGATGAGTACACCGGCTGCTACATCCCAAGGGGAGAGTCCCCGTTCCCAGTATCCGTCCAATCGCCCGCAGGCTGTATGTGCGAGGTCTAGGGCTGCCGAACCGCTGCGCCGCACGCCTTGGGTAAGGTGGGTGAGGTGACAGAATTCGGCATAGTTATTGTCTGCTGTTTCGCGCCGATCGTATGCAAAGCCAGTCACTAGCAAGCTGGTTCTCAATTCTAAACTTTGCGAAACTGCGATCGGCTTACGGTTGCAAGTTGCGCCCAATCCTTTACCAGCTCGAAACAATTCGTTATGTAAAGGGTCGTAAATTACGCCAATTTGTGGTATGCCGTCGATTAAAAGTCCGATCGACACAGCGTAAAAAGGATATTGGTGAGCGTAATTAGTTGTACCGTCCAAAGGGTCGATCGCCCACAGGTATTTGCTAGTTGCATCCCCTAATTTGCCCGATTCTTCAGCGAGGATGGCGTGTTCGGGTACGAAGCGGCCCAGAATTTCTAAGATGACGGCTTCAGAGGCTTTGTCGGCTTCTGTGACTAAATCGCCCGATCGGCCTTTTTCTTGAACATTTTCTAATTTGCCGCAGAAAGATTGCAGTACCGAACCAGCGGCGAGGGCTGCTTCGGTGGCTATTTCAAGGAAGTTTTGTAGTTGATTATCTGTCATTGGGAATTGGGAATTGGGAATTGGGAATTGGGAATTGCGAATTGGGAATTGCGAATTGGGAATTGCGAATTGCGAATTGGGAATTGCGAATTGGGAATTGCGAATTGGGAATTGGGAATTGGGAATTGCGAATTGCGAATTGCGAATTGCGAATTGCGAATTGCGAATTGGGAATTGCGAATTGCGAATTGCGAATTGCGAATGGGCAAAACAGGGAATTGGTAATTGCTTCCAATGATTGCCAACGAGAGCATCTCACTTTTGCAAAAAAGCAATTTATTGACAGTGCGAGCGTCCCCGCTCGCGTATTGTACAATACGCGAGCGGGGACGCTCGCACTATAAAATCAAAACAGAGATGCTCCCCTGTCAACTGTCAACTGTCAACTGTCAACTGTCAACTGTCAACTGTCAACTGTCAACTGTCAACTGTCAACTGCCAATTGCCAACTGTCAACTGCCAACTATTTCCGATTTTGCTGTCGGAATTCTGCGGGAGTTTGGCGCAATGCTCGTTCTGGATTCCACAGGCCTTTACCCATGAGTCTCGCCCATTCTTGAGCGTTGACGAGTCGTTGTTGATATTTGGTATTGCGCGATCGCACGGAGACCAAAACATAACCTTCTTTGACTAGCAGTTCGTTGAGCAAAATTTTATCTTGCCACAAATAGGCTAATTTGCGATCGAACTGGTCTTTCTGTTCGATGTCTGATTCTAACAATACCTCTTTCCCCCCAATTAGCTGTTCTAATCTTTGTTTCGCTGCTTCTCCCCAAGGCTGCTGTTTTAAATCGGGTGCATCAATCCCAATCAGCCTGATTTGCTCTAATAAGGCAATTTTGTCGGCTGTACTGATAACTTCGATTGTTTGGCCGCTGATAGCCCTTTCTACTTTGGCGATCGTACCTTGGGGCATTTCTGGTTTTTCGCAGCTAGCTAACAACACGCAAAGGGCGATCGCAAATAACCGATAAAGCAGCATTGGGAATAGGGAATGGGGAATGGGGCATTGGGAATTGGGAATTGGGAATGGGGAATTGGGAATTGGGAAGCTATTTTGCATTTAAATTGTGTATCAAAAATCAATTAAACTCTTTTGTGGGGTGGGCTTCTAGCCCGCCCCCAACAAGCAATTCAAAGGCGCAACAGCTTACCAAATTTGCTCTCATTCTTCATCCAACGGCAAACCGACTTTCACTTTACCCTTACCGAAATAGCGGCCGAATTGCAATTCGTACACTTCATCTTCGTCTTGCGTCTCTACCTCAATATTGGAACGCGGATAGCAGACGCACAGCAGCGCATAACCCTCTTTTTGCAGTTCCACAGAAAGTCCCATTGCTTCAGGCTGGTGCAGTTGTCCCGACTTGACGCGCACCGCACAGGCTGTACAAGCGCCGTTACGGCACGAAAACGGCAATTCCACGCCTTGATTTTCAGCACTTTGCAGGATGTACCTGTCTTCGGGTACTCGCACAGTGTGGCGATCGCCCGTTTGTCTGTTATGAATTTTAATTGTGTAGGAGCGAGTCATCAAAATTATGGGTAGAAACCCCGTCCTAAAAGGACGGCTTTGCGTTTTTGAATTTACTATCGCCTTGGGATTGGTTGACTTGGTGTACTTTTGTATTGCACTTTGGGCGGGACAATTACCGCTTCAAATTTTCCAATCCTGTACGCATAGTAATTCGCTCAATTGAGCCTCCCTTTCGGGGTAATGTTAGCTTCGCCAATGTTTTTAGAGCTTGTTCGGCTAGTGGCACTGTTTCAGTGACCTTAAAACTGTTTAACCACTAGCGACAGAGCAAGAGACTAGCTTCGCATCTCGAGGTGTCGTGGCTCAAAAAACGTAGTCAGTTAAGACTTAGGCTGGTCAGAACGGCTTGTTTGATTTCTCTTCCAAGCCTCATGCCGTCGCGGCTGAGGTTCCTAACAGGGATTTTAGATTTTAGATTTTAGATTGGACTTGGGGGACAAAATCCTTGATATGAATGCGTTTGAGACATAGGATAGGATAATTTTACTCGCCCGTTTGACACCCTACCCACATTAAACAACAAATTTATGCCGTTACCCCTTCCCAAATCAGATTTGTTCTGCTAAGATAGTTTAGCTGTGGCTGAATGAATTCATTTAGCCCTGGAGAGGTGGCCGAGCGGTTGAAGGCGCACGCCTGGAAAGTGTGTTTAGGGCAACTTAACGAGGGTTCGAATCCCTCCCTCTCCGTTACACAAGCTGTTCAGGCAAAAAAAACAGCTTGCAAAAAATCTCTTGTATGAGATAAATATTTCAATTCGATCGCCCCTGAGTTTTTTTGATAAAAGCCTGGGGCGATTGCTTTTATATTTCTGAGTGTAAATCAGAATCTATTTGAGTATTTTAGGTGCAAGCTACAAGCCCTCCCCGCCAGCAAGTTCAGTATTTGTGGAACGGGCTTCTAGCCCGTTGCTAACTAAAATCAAGTATTTGTGGAACGGGCTTCTAGCCCGTTGCTAACTAAAATCAAGTATTTGTGGAACGGGCTTCTAGCCCGTTGCTATAGCCCTTCTCAGATAGATGAGGTATGACTGACAGCTTATATAACCACTAAACGTATTGGGCCCAAGCCCAACTACATACCTCATCTTTTTGAGAAAGGCTATAACTAACATCAAATAGCTGTGGAACGGGCTTCTAGCCCGGTGCTAAAATTAGTGCAAAATATCAGTGCGATCGAACTTAGCACCGCTGAGATTTGCCCCTGTAAACGAAGTACCCTCAGCATTTGCAATCTCTCGAACAATAGCAGAGAAAGAGACAAAGGAAAACCAAAAATACAGCAGCGGCAGCAAGGCGAAACACGTACCCAAAAACAGTTTCTGAGTGCTCAGAAAAGCGCTAGCCGTTGCAGAAAACAAAAAAGCTCCTCCGTAAGTTGCAACACTTCGGGCAGCTACGATCGCAATTTTAGCAAATTGATGCCGCATCCGGGAACTCACAAAAAACATTAACACACCGCCGATCGCCATTCCAGCAAGAGCAGCCTGAGAATTATTCTTAGTTGCAGTCCCAGCATAGAAAAATCCCAACAAAGCCCCTGATAGAATAGCAGAAATTGTTCCCGCCAATCTACCCACTTTTGACGTTGGTGGCTGTGTGCGGGCGATCGCCCCAGCGATACCAGCAGCGCCCAAAACCCCGTACAGCAACAGCACAAAAGGCCAACTGCGAGAACCCGGTACCTGTCCTTGGGTTCCCAAAATCAGTCTAGTCAGAACATCGCCCACAATCACACAAATCGCGATCGCCCCAGCACTCAAAACAGCAAACTGTCGCCCCGAAAGCCCGATTTTGGCACCAATAAAATTCGCCCCTTCCAACTGAGCATTTCTGAAATTGCAGCCACGAACATCCGCACCCCCGAAATCAGCACCGTTAAGAACTTGTCCCCGGAACGATCGATTACACAAAACTTGATTGCTAAAATTATTGACATCCGAATAATTCATACTTCCCTACTCTTCCCTCTCTTAGGAATGAGAATTAAATAACTTACAATTGGATGGTTCGTGGGATGGGCGTCCCGTCCCGGAAAGACGGGCGGGACGCCCATCCCACTTTCAAGAGTGTAAATTATTTAATTTGCGATCCTTATCTTCCTTCGCATCCTTTGCGTCTTCGCGGTTCGTTAAAAAATCTCCGTCACAAAATGAAACTAACCAATCCGCTCAAAATCAAACAAATCTCTCATATTATCGGTTTCGGAATCTTGCTCGCACCAATACTAATCTATAACATTCCCTACTTTTCGCGTCCAGCACAAACAAACGAAGTGCGATCGCTATTTCAAGGAATCGCCTACCGACGGGAATTTCGCTCAAATCCGCGTCCCGCCATCATTCACACTGTTAGCATCGACCTCAAAGCGCCAGGAATTGGAATTTTTGTCACACCCGGAACCGCCACACCCGATTTAACCGAAACCAACGCCCGCATCGCAACTGAATTCCTCAAAGAATTTAAATTGCAATTAGCAGTCAACGCCAATTTCTTTTATCCCTGCGTTGAGGAAGCACCTTGGAATTATTATCCCCGCAGTGGCGATCGAGTAAATAACGTCGGACACGCCATTTCTAAAGGCCAAGCTTACTCTCAACCAGATGCACGCTTTCCCGCCCTTTGTTTTGACACCAACAATCGCGCCCAAATAATCGAAAACGGCACTTGTCCTCAGGGAACAGCCTATGGAGTTGCGGGAGATACTGTACTGGTGAAAAATGGCAAAGCCCTAGCACAAAACCCGGAAAAAAGCAAGGATGATAAACCTTATCCGCGAACAGTTGTGGCGATCGATAAAACAGGCGAAAAATTGTGGTTCATTCTCGCAGACGGCAAGCAGAGGATGTACAGTGAAGGGCTGAAGTTGAGCGAAATAACAGAGATTTCGATGCAGTTAGGAGCCGATACAGTCCTAAATTTGGATGGCGGCGGATCGGTAACTTTGGCAGTAGCATCGCCCTCAGGAGCAAAACTGTTGAATGCTCCGATTCAGAACAAAATTCCCATGCAGCAGCGTCCAATTTCCAATCATTTAGGGTTTTACGCGCGGGAAAATTAGGGTTGCAAACAGCCGCGCAGGAACTTGGTAGCATCAACAGATGTTGGTTCGGATGAGTGAAATTGTTACAAATCTTCATCGGCGAGATAACGGCCTGCATCGTCAGCAGCCTGAATGAGTTAGATTTCGGCGCGAGAGTGCGAATTTTCCCAGGCTGCTAAGCTGACTATTCGGGCTTTCGGGATTAATTCTTTGGCTTTTTCGCTTAATTGTAGAGTCATACACAAATGGGTAGTCGCTAATGACAGAAAGATGGCTGATTAGAATTGTACGATAATTGCGATCGGCATCACTGCCAATCAACATAAATCTGGACTAGCTTAATTGAATATTGTTTAAATTTTGACTTTAATGCAAAAATTACTAGGACAGCGACAACAAAAAAAGACACCCAAGAGCAAGTTTCAATTTGTGCAGGATAAAAATATACTCATAGCATCATTAATAATTCCTGCGATACACTTCGGTCTTTGCAAAATATACCTATTAATCTCATCCGAGAATGGAACAGTAGCAATTTGGCCGTCAGCAGGTCTTTTTTTGGCAGCTTTCCTCCTGCTGGATTGGCGGATTTTACCTGTTCTATTTATCAGCGATTTGATGGTAAAATATATGATGTTTTTCCCACAAGACTTGCTGGTAAGTAGTTTAACTGCTTTTGGGAATATCGTCGATCTGCTAGTAGCAAGTTTTCTAATTAATCGCTTCGTAAAATACCGAAATTTACTAGATAGATCCCAGGATGTTTTCAGATTTTTTGTGCTGCAATTACCCAGCCCTATCGTCAACAGCACTCTCGCGGCTACCGTACTGTGCGTGCAAGGCATTAGCCCCTGGAGTGCTTACCCAGAAGTTTGGCGGAGTTGGTTTACCTCAATCATTGCTGGTACGCTGATTGTGACGCCAGCAATTTTGACCTGGGCTCAGCAACCCAGGCAGTCCGAAAAACTCCGGCCTCCGCAGATTGCAGAATTTGGACTTTTGCTACTGTTGCTGGTTGTCATCAGCAAAATCGCCTTTTGGCAACAGTATCCCCTCGAATACATGATGATTCCGCTGCTGATTTGGTCGGCATTTCGATTCACATCGCGGGAATCGACTTTGCTGGTGGTGATTGTTTCGGCGATCGCAGTTTTTGGAACATCCCACGGTTTGGGTTCCTTTGTCAGATCTTCCCTCAACGAATCGCTGTTTCTGCTGCAATCTTTTATCGGTGTTGTAGCCGTTACCACCTTTGTTTTATCTGCGGTAATTAACGAAAATAAACAAGCAGCAGCCAAGCTCAAAAAACTGAATAATGAGTTAGAACAGCGAGTAGAAGAACGCACAGCTCAACTACAAGAAGCCAAAGAAGTGGCTGACGCGGCCAACCAATCGAAAAGCGACTTTCTCGCCAATATGAGCCACGAACTCCGCACTCCCCTCAACGGGATTTTGGGCTACGCTCAAATCATGAACCGTTCCCAATCTTGGGGAGAAAAAGAGCGTAATGGCGTGAACATTATTTACCAGTGTGGCTCCCATCTTTTGACACTGATTAATGATATTCTCGATCTCTCCAAAATTGAAGCAGGCAAATTAGATTTGCATCCGAAAGTTTTTCATTTTCCCTCTTTCTTGCAAAGCATTGTTGAGATTGTTCGCATCCGCACCGAACAAAAACAAATTGATTTGATTTATCTCCCAGATGCTGAACTTCCCCAAGGCGTAGAAGCCGATGAAAAACGCTTGCGTCAGGTGTTAATTAATTTACTGGGAAATGCCGTCAAATTTACAGATAAAGGCAGCGTAACTTTCAAGATAGAAGTAATAAAACCCGAGTTTTTATCACCTGCGGAATCTGCAATCGAAAATCCCAAATCCCAAATTCAACATCGACTGATTCGCTTCCAAATAGAAGATACAGGCGTCGGCATGACTCCCGATTCTCTGTCAAAAATATTTACACCTTTTGAGCAAGTAGGAGATAGCAACCGCAAAACAGAAGGCACCGGACTCGGACTGGCAATTAGCACCGAGATTGTCAATTTAATGAACAGTAAAATTGAAGTTTATAGTGATTTTGGCAGCGGCAGCACCTTCGCTTTTACTGTCAATTTTCCCTTAGCTGCTGACTGGGCAAATGCAGCCGCAGCCGCTACTGGGAAGAAGATTGTGGGCTATCATGGAACTCAGAAAACAATTCTGATCGTCGATGACAACTGGCAGAACCGTTCCGTGATTGTTTGCCTCCTGGAACCAATTGGTTTTGCAGTAGTCGAAGCTGAAAATGGCGAGGATGGCTTAGCAAAAGCAGCTCAAATAAAACCGGATTTAATCATCGCTGATTTGTGGATGCCTGTGATGGACGGCTTTGAAATGCTGCGGCTGTTGCGGAGTTCAGAAGCATTAAAAAACGTGCCTGCTGTCGTCTCGTCTGCTTCTGTCTATGAAATGGACATCCAAAAAAGTTTGGATGCTGGGGGCGATGATTTTCTGCCGAAGCCGGTGCAAATTGAGGAATTATTTTCGATCGTGCAAAAGCATTTGCAAATTGAATGGAAGTATCAGGAGACAGCCTCAATTGAATCTGCTGGCGAACAATTAGCACCAAAACCTATATTTAATTCACCTCAGGCAACTTTAGCCATGACAATTCCTGCACCGGAAGAATTAGCTTTGTTGCTGAAATTAGCCCAGCAGGGTCGCTTGAAAAAACTTACTGAAGAAGTTAAGCGCATCGAACAACTCGACAAGAGTTATACTCAATTTATGCAGCCAATTCTGCAATTGGCAAAGAGCTTTCAATCGGACAAAATTGAAGATTTTCTCAACCAGCATATCAACTAACAGGAGAAAATATTTATGTCAGAAGCTGAGTTAATTTTAGTGGTAGATGATACGCCCGCCAATCTGGATGTCATCTCCGAGGCGTTGACGGATGCGGGTTATGAAGTTGCGATCGCGATTGACGGCGAACGAGCTCTCAAGCAAGTTCAGTATACGCTGCCGAGTTTAATTTTACTGGATGTGATGATGCCGGGAATTAACGGGTTTGAAACCTGCCGCCGCCTCAAAGCATCCGAGGCTACCAAGGACATTCCTGTGATGTTTATGACGGCTTTGTCGGATACAGCAGATAAGATTAAAGGATTTCAACTCGGTGCGGTTGATTATATCACTAAACCTTTTGAAGAAATGGAGGTATTGGCGCGTGTCAACACTCACATAAAACTTCGCAATCTCAATAAAGAATTAGAACAGCGAGTAGCCGATCGCACGGCGGAACTAACTGCTGCTTTGATACAAGTTAAGCAATCGCAGCTTCAGTTAATTCAGAGCGAAAAAATGTCGGCTTTGGGCAATTTAGTCGCTGGTGTCGCTCACGAAATCAACAATCCAGTGGGTTTTATTTATGGCAATATCAAGGAGTTAAATTTGGCGATCAAAGATATCTTTCGCCACTTGCAGCTTTATCAGCAAGAATGTCCAAATCCGGGTAAAGATATTGAAATCCACGCCGCAGATATTGATTTAGAATATGTGTTGAAAGATACAGCAAAGATGTTATCGTCAATGGAAGTGGGATGCGATCGCCTTCGCAACATCAGCACTTCCCTGCGAACCTTCTCCCGCGCCGATACGGCTGTGAAAGTCTCGGCTAACATCTGCGATGGGATTGACAGCACGCTGATGATTTTGCAGCACCGCCTGAAAGCTCAAGATACTCGTCCCGAAATTCAAGTTATCAAAAAATATGGAGAGATTCCCCCGATAAAATGCTATTTGGGACAACTAAATCAGGTATTTATGAATGTGATTTCAAATGCGATCGATGCTGTGAATGAGTGCAGTTACGGACGCAATTTTGCGGAAATTGCAGTGGCTTGTAATACAATTATTATTACTACAGAATTAACTCAAGACAGAGAAAGAGTGGTAATAAAAATTAAAGATAATGGTAAGGGTATTTCAGATGATGTAAAATCACACATTTTTGACCATTTGTTCACTACAAAATTAGTCGGGGAAGGGACGGGGTTGGGTTTGTCGATTAGTCGCCAGATAGTGGAAGAAATACACGGCGGTAGTTTGACTTGCTCTTCGGTGTTGGGTGAGGGGGCTCAATTTGCGATCGCACTGCCGATCGATTAATGCGATAATTTTAGAACGATCCCCCGCAGCCATTTGATTGTTCTTGATGTGCAGCCTGCTTTGTAAAACTTACTCAAACTTAACTAAATCGGTCGATCGCACAATTTTTACAAGCTCATCAACCGTACCTCTCTTGGGGTGGCGATTTGACCGAGGAAGCCCAGCAGTTTTTCCCGCGTCGGCGTTGCTGTGGAGTCGCCCTTAGGAAACAACGGAAGTTGTGAAGACTGGCGTTTTCGTAACCTTGAAAGACTATCTGGCTGCTGAGTTCGATTTGGTCGATCGCGCCCAACCCGTGACAGCTAGCTCAAATTTAGATAGTATTTTACAAGCTCAACTGTGCTATCTGCGGTATCGTGCCGAAAAAAAACCGGGCCGGGGAATGTTGAAGCGGTTCTGCGGCGAGGAATCGACTAAGCGAGTATATTCACAGTTTTTTGTTAGATTGGGAACAGAAGCTGCCACAATTGGTATGTAACAAAAATTGATTTTAATAGAAACTTCAGCCACTATACTAATAAGTGTAGGTTGGCATGAGGAAAATGCCAATGGTCAAAAAAAATCGCAATGTAGTTAGTTCAAATCCAGAAAGCAAAGTCAAAGTCGGACTTTCGCTGACTCCTTCTAGTGCCGATCGATTGAACGCGATCGCTCGAAAGCTGGGAATATCAAGGTCGGAACTCCTAGAACGCTTGGCAAAAGGCGCTCTGGATATTTCTAAAGACAAGAGTCAAGTTAGTGTCACTTGGAAAAAAGGTGAAGAAACTGCGGTCGATACCGCTGAGTTGGAAGGGGAAACAGCCGAAGAAAGCGACATTAATGACGCTATAACGGCAGAAACCCTATTGGACTCGGTAAGCGTACAGTCAAATCCCCTGGAAGCAAGTTACGAATCTTTACAGCAGCAGTTGAGCGAAGGCGAAAGTGCGATCGCCGAATTGCAGCAGCAATTAGCTGACAAGCAAAATCTCGAAGCTCAATTGCAGGAAACTGTATCGAAGTCAAGTTACGAATCTTTACAGCAGCAGTTGAGCGAAGGCGAAAGTGCGATCGCCGAATTGCAGCAGCAATTAGCTGACAAGCAAACTCTCGAAGCTCAATTGCAGGAAACTGTATCGAAGTCAAGTTACGAATCTTTGCAGCATCAATTCGCCGAAAAAGAACATTTGGCTAACGAATTGCAGCAGCAACTAGCCTCCAAGTCGAGCAATTTGGAATCTTTGCAGCATCAATTCGCCGAAAAAGAACATTTGGCTAACGGATTGCAGCAGCAACTAGCCTCCAAGTCGAGCAATTTGGAATCTTTGCAGCATCAATTGGGCGAAAAAGAACATTGGGCTAACGAATTGCAGCAGCAACTAGCCTCCAAGTCGAGCGATTTGGAATCTTTGCAGCAGCAACTAGCCTCCAAGTCGAGCGATTTGGAATCTTTGCAGCATCAATTGGGCGAAAAAGAAAGTGCGATCGCATCTTTACAGCAGCAATTCGCTACCGAAAAGCAAAATCTCGAAAGCCAATTGCAGAAAACTGTATCGAAGTCAAGTTACGAAGCTTTGCAGCAGGAGTTAGCAGAAAAGTCAAGTGCGATCGGCAACTTGCAAGTTCAACTCACCGAGTTCCACTCTCTAAAAGATCAATTAAGCCAAAGTGCTGCGAAACAGCTAAATTACGAGGCTTTGCAGCAAGAGTCTCAAGAACAGCTAAAAACAATCAAAGCTTTACGGGAACAGCTAGTTCAAATGCAAGCTGTGGCTGGGATTGGCGAAGCTTATCTCAACAAGTGGCGCCGTCCCTGATTTTCTCATCAGCACGCCACAGTCTAACGTTTCGGGTGCGCCCGGAGCACTTTACCCCTAAAACGTCCTCTAAACTCGGCCTCCTTCCTCTTGTAGCGATAGATTTGAACCTGTCGCTACAAGAGCTTTTTATGGCAAAATATGACCATAATATTAAGAAATATTACAATAAATAAATTATGATGACCGATCGCACCCCTCAAAGCAAATCCAGTCCCGCAGACAGCAAGGGCCGCGTCACGGTAATTGGGGCCGGCATCGGCGGGCTGACAGCAGCAGCCTTGCTCGCCCATAGAGGATACAAAGTATTAGTCTTAGATCAGGCGATCGTCCCCGGAGGATGCGCTTCCACCTTCAAACGCAAAGGCTTTACCTTCGATGTCGGCGCCACGCAGGTTGCAGGATTGGAACCCGGAGGCATTCACCACCGAATTTTCTCAGAATTAAACATCGAACTTCCCCCCGCCACACCCTGCGATCCCGCTTGTGCGGTATTTTTGCCGGGAGAAACGACACCGATTAGCGTGTGGCGAGATCCACAAAAATGGCAGTCAGAAAGACAAAAACAATTCCCCGGAAGCGAACCTTTTTGGCAATTATTATCTACATTGTTCCAAGCTAGCTGGAAATTTCAAGGGCGCGATCCAGTTTTACCGCCCAGAAACTTCTGGGATTTCTGGCAATTAATTCAAGCAGTTCGCCCCGATACTTTAATTACTTTGCCTTTCACTTTTATGACGGTGGGAGATGCTTTGCGCTTGTGCGGTTTGGGCGACAATTTGCGCTTGAGAACTTTTCTGGATTTGCAGTTAAAATTGTATTCCCAAGTTGATACCGAAGAAACGGCGCTGCTGTACGCGGCGACGGCTTTAGGAGTTTCCCAAGAGCCGCAGGGATTGTATCATTTACAAGGAAGTATGCAGGTGTTGAGCGATCGCCTGGTAAGTGCGATCGAGCTTTACGGCGGCAAAGTGCTGTTGCGGCATACAGTCGAAAGTATTGTCACCACTAACGGCCAAGCCACCGGCGCAGTGATTCGCAATCAAAAAACAGGCGAAGTTTGGACGGAAATTTGCGATCGCATTGTTGCCAACGTCACCGCGCAAAATCTAGTTAAATTGATGTCAAGCGAGCCTGTTTTAGAAACTTTAACAGATAATTCCGAGACCACAAACCAACTACCAAATCAAATGGCCGGCTACAAACATCGAGTTGATAAATTGCCGCCCGCATCCGGCGCATTTGTGATATATTTGGGAGTGCATGAAAGCGCAATTCCGGCAAATTGTCCGCCGCATCTTCAGTTTCTCTACGACTACGACGGCGAGATTGGTGAGAATAATTCGTTATTTGTTTCCGTCAGTCATGCGGGCGATGGCCGAGCACCGCAGGGAATGGCGACAATTATTGCTTCGTCTTTTACTGATACTCGAATGTGGTGGAATTCCGCTGATTATGAAGGATTGAAGCAAAAATACGCTGAAGGTGCGATCGCCCGTTTGAGCGAATATTTCAATTTGACACCCGAAAAAATTGTACATCAAGAATCAGCAACACCTCGCACCTTTGCCCGCTACACAGCGAGAGATAAAGGCGTTGTAGGCGGCATCGGCCAGCGAATACCAACCTTCGGCCCTTTCGGATTTGCCAACCGCACGCCAATTAAAAACCTCTGGTTAGTCGGCGACTCCACCCATCCCGGAGAAGGAACCGCCGGTGTTTCCTATTCTGCTTTAACTGTCGTGCGGCAGATGGAGGCGGAGTTTTGATCGCAGATCAGAGGGCGGTTGAAACCGCGTCTACACGAACGAAGATCAGATCAGAGGGCGGTTGAAACCGCGTCTACAAAAACAATGTCCGCCTCCGCGGACTCAAGAAAAAGACGGCGGTTCAAACCGCCGAATCTTGAACCCGCGGAGGCGGGTTTTGTCTGTATAGACGCGGTTTCAACCGCCGAGTTTTCTAGACTCTATGACTACTTGATAGAAATCTTTGCGCCCACAGCTTCAAGCTGCTTCTTCAATTCTTCAGCAGCTTCCTTAGCAATAGCTTCCTTAACTGCCTTAGGTGCGGCTTCTACCAAGTCTTTCGCTTCCTTCAGACCCAAACCGGTAATTGCGCGGACTTCCTTCAGAATTGCGATTTTCTTGTCAGCAGGAACTTCTTCCAACATGACAGTAAACTCAGTTTGTACTTCTACTTCTTCAGCAGCAGCAGCAGGGCCGCCCATCATCATCATGCCGCCTACAGGAGCAGCAGCGCTAACGCCAAAAGCTTCTTCAATTTGCTTGACCAATTCAGAAGCTTCGAGCAAGCTCAGAGTCTTCAGTTTTTCTAAGATTTCGTCGGTTGCAGTAGACATTTTTTGAACTCCTAGTTCGATTTGATTAATTGTCAGTTGTCAGTTGTCAGTTGTCAGTTGTGATTTTCTAGTTCGAGATTTCTCAATTCAAAACTCACAATTCAAAACTCAAAACTATCTAAGCAGATACGCTTTCTGCTTCTGCTGGTGCTTCTGCTTCTGCTGGTGCTTCTGCTGCATCGCCGTCTTTTTCAGCATAAGCTTTGAGACCGCGTGCGATCGAAGTAGGAACTTGATTGATACCCACAGCCAACTTGGTTGCGACACCGTTGATAGCGCCAGCAATTTGAGCCATGAGTTGTTCCTTCGACGGCAGATCCGCTAATGCCTTAACATCATCTTGTTTCAGCACCCGTCCTTCCATCACGCCGCCGCGAACTTCAGTCTTCTTGGAAGCTTTTTGGAATTCTTGGTAAGCCTTAATCGCGCCGCCAATATCTTCTTGCACGAACATAAATGCCGACGTACCTGTCAGCAATTCCTGTATCGGCTGCCATGTTTCATTGCCTTCAACAGCAATTCGCATTAGCGTGTTTTTTGCCACTTGGCAACTGCTGCCTTTGGGACGCAAACGCCGCCGCAAATCTGTGATTTCAGCAACAGTTAAGCCTTTGTAGTCGATCGCGATTACCAGTTGAGATTCGCTCAAGGTTTGCTTGAGGTCTGCAATAATCTCATTTTTTACTGCTAAACTTTTGCCCATACTAATTTCACCTCCTTTTAGGATCTCAAACTGCCAATCAAAAACCCCAACCTTATAGCCGGGGCAGAGAATTAAAAATTAAGAATTAGGAATTAAAAGATAGAACTTTTTAATTGATTTTCTTGAGTTTTTATTTCTTCAGCCTCGGCAGGAAATTAAGCACTCGGCACCTGCGGTCTTCAGCTTATTGATTTTTGATTAGGCTATCACCATCCGGCAGACATTAGCAAGGGTATGCAGCAAATCTCGTGAGAGATTTACACAGACAGCCGAAGCTGTCTTTTACTTTCTGCCTTCGGCTTAATTCTTGCTAAGCAGCATCAAGTTTGGTATCGCGCAGAGCACTGATATCGACTTCGATCGATGGGCCCATAGTTGCGGATACGTACAAACTGCGCCAGTAGCGACCTTTCGCACCAGAAGGACGGTTGCGGTCAACAGTTTCTTGCAAAGCATGAAGGTTGACCAGCAAATCTTCCGCTGAGAAAGCTGCCTTGCCAAACATAACATGAACGATGCCTGTGCGATCGGCACGGAATTCTAGTTTACCACCTTTGAATTCGTCGATCGCCCGAGCAATGTCAGTCGTCACTGTGCCGCCTTTTGGAGAAGGCATCAAGCCGCGCGGGCCCAACAACCGACCCAATTTTGCCACCAACGGCATCACATCTGGAGTCGCAATCAGACAATCGAAGTCCATCATGCCCTTTTGAATTTCCTCGATCAACTCTTCAGAACCAGCAATATCTGCGCCGGCATTCAGAGCTTCTTTAACTTTTTCGCCCTTAGCAATCACCGCAATTCTGACTACTTGACCAGTTCCTTTTGGCAGCGATACAGTTGTCCGCAACTGTTGGTCAGTATATTTCGGGTCAATTCCCAAACGGATGTGAGCTTCAGCAGATTCGCCAAACTTAGCGGTTGCTGTTTCTTTCAAAAGTTGCAGAGCTTCCAGCGGTAGGTAAGGTCTCTCTTCAACTTTCTTTTGAAGTTCTTGCAATCTTCGCGATACTTTCTTTGCCATTGTTATTTTTTGGGGTTAGTAGATTTGAGATGTGAGATTTTAGATTTAAGAATTGAGCCGTTTCGGTCATTTCAAATCTAAAACATTTGCGATTCCTAGCGAAGCTTTGCTTCTCCCCCTGAATCGACTTGCGATTTTGGATTTTAGATTTTAGATTTTCGATTGAACTTATCAGCCGATCGTTGCCAATCTAAAATTTTTCCGATTCTGACGATTGATTGCTGCCAACTGCCAACTGCTTTCGGAGTCAACTGACAACTGTCAACTGTCAACTGTCAACTGTCAACTGACTTTAATCAGCGATCGCCACGCCCATGTTTTTAGCTGTTCCCGCTACAATTTTCATAGCAGCTTCAACATCATTAGCATTAAGGTCAGGCATCTTAGTTTCAGCGATTTCTCGCAACTGAGCCTGTGTGATTGTCCCTACTTGCTTGCGATTAGGTTCACCCGAACCCTTAGCAATACCAGCAGCCTTTTGAATCAAAACCGACGCCGGGGGGGTTTTGAGAATAAACGTAAAACTGCGGTCTTCAAAAACCGAAATTTCTACCGGAACCACGAGACCTGCTTGGTCTGCGGTTCTAGCATTGTACTCCTTGCAAAACATCATGATATTGACGCCGTGCTGACCCAAGGCTGGGCCGATAGGAGGAGCTGGGTTGGCTTTTCCCGCTGTAATCGCCAACTTAATTACTGCAACAACTTTCTTTGCCATTAGTTAGTTCTGTTTCTGAACCTGATTGAACTCTAATTCTACAGGCGTATCGCGCCCAAAAATCGAGAGTAAAACTTTGAGCTTGTTCCGTTCCGGGCTAACTTCAATCACATCACCTTCAAAATCCTTAAACGGCCCGGAAAGTACCACAACGTGGTCTCCTGTCGCCATCGATACTTTGACAACTGGTTCTGATTCCTGAGCGTTTCTGAAGATCCGTTCTACTTCCGAATGACTCAGAGGTAGCGGTTTGACGTGACCCCTGCCGCGCCCGTAGCGGCGTTTTTGCTCTGCCCCGACAAAATTAATTACATTCGGGGTATTTTTAATCACCTGCCACGTATCCTCGTCCATATACATACGGATGAGTACGTAGCCGGGGAAAATTTTCTCATCTGACTGGCGCCGGGAACCGTCTTTGCCGACTTTGATCGCTGGAGTTTGCGGAATTTCGACTTGAACGATGCGATCGGCAACATCCAAAGTTTGAATCCGCTGATCCAAGTTTGCCTTCACGCGCTTCTCGCAGCCTGAGGCTACCTGAACAGCATACCAGCGAGCCTGAATCTCCGGCACATCTGGCGATGCTGCCTGTCCCGTCGTTTCTGTGGAATAATCAGATTCTTCTGATGCAAAAGTCATGGCCCAAACACCTTTCCTGCGCCCCAGTTAAAGAAGTTATCCACCAAATAGATCAGGCTTGCTGAGAGGATTACCATCAAAAGCACGGCCAAAGACTCGCTAATTAGCTGCTGGCGGCTCGGCCAGACCACTTTGTCGAGTTCTTCTCTAGTTTCCTTAAAAAAACCCGCAGGATCGAACCCAGGCGCAGTCATTTCTTGAGTTTCTTGAGCTTCGTCTTTTTTCGCCACGATCGAATCCCCCTTCCGATTTCAGATTTTAGATTTCAGATTTTAGATTTTGTGAGTGGCTCGCGGCTATCTGATTTTTTGACACTAACCACTTACGCCCAAGTCCAAAATCTCAAATCCAAAGCCAGCACTTTTTTACAAGCTCAACCCATCTAACGGTGTATGTGCCGATCGCCCTCAAAGGCGATCGAGAAGCAACACCGAGCATTTGTTGATGGCCTTTGTTGCGAACCGCCCACAAAAATTAATTCTACCCGAAAGTCTGCGGTTTCGGCTGTTTCCAGCCAATTATCCGGGCGCTTTCGGGCAGAATTAAAATTTTGGTGATTCAGCGCGCCCTGGAGGACTTGAACCCCCGACATCAGGTTTTGGAGACCTGCGTTCTACCAACTGAACTAAGAGCGCACAGGTGAGGTTGCTGAAATTCGCTTAACCTCTAGATTTCTATTTTAACACAGTGCGCTCGGAAATGGGAAACTTTTTTTTGAATTTTTCAATTTCCCATTTTCTGTCTCTCCAAGAGGAAGCTGGGTGCATTCCTACAGGGAGCGATCGAACCGCTGTTTGACGCGAGTAGCTTTGCCGACGCGATCGCGCAGGTAGTAAAGTTTTGCTCTACGGACTTTACCGCGGCGCATGACTTGAACAGTAGCGATGCGGGGCGAGTGAATCAAAAACACCCGTTCCACGCCGACGCCTTGAAACACGCGGCGCACAGTGATTGTTTCATTAATGCCGCCGTTACGCATGGCAATCACAGTCCCTTCGTAGGGTTGAACCCGTTCTTTCGCGCCCTCTTTAATTCTCACGCCGACGCGCACGGTGTCGCCTACGTAAATTTCTGGTAGAACTTTGCTTAGTTCTACCTTGACTCTATTTATTTCTTCCGTCTCGATCGAACGGATTATTTCTGCTGCGCCTTTCATAAAATTTTCCAAAACTCACAATCCCCTATCATATATCGAACTGCCAGTTTTATCTCAAAAAACTTCTATGTTAAATACTTCCTTGGTCGTATTTCTGCAACTCGGGGCGATCGCGATACTAGCTTTGTACGTCGCCGCCAACTTGGGGGCTAACGATGTCGCGAACTCGATGGGGACATCGGTAGGATCGAAGGCGCTCACGCTGCGGCAAGCAATAATTGTTGCAGGCATACTAGAGTTTGCTGGTGCCGTGCTGTTCGGGCAAGGAGTTTCCGAAACTCTAGCAACAGGAGTTGTGAATGCAGAAGTGTTCGCAGACAAACCGCAGGTATTTTTGATCGGGATGGTGTCAGTGCTAGCAGCTTGTGGCTTGTGGCTGCAAATTGCTACCAGTCTAGGTTTGCCAGTTTCTTCGTCTCATGCGGTGGTAGGTGCGATCGCAGGTTTTAGCTGGGTAGCAGCGGGAATTCATGCGGTTGATTGGCCGACTATCGGCAGGATTTCGTTAACTTGGGTGGCGACACCTTTTGCTAGCGGTGCTTTAGCTGCACTATTTTATAGTGGGGTGAAGCATTGGATTCTCGATCGCCCCGATCCTCTATTTCAACTGCGCGAGTGGATACCTTGGCTGAGTGCAGCGCTGCTGAGTGTATTTGGGATAATTGTATTGCCGTCTGTTGTGGATGTGGCTTTGGTGCAGACAGGCGCGATCGACTTCGCGCGCGATCGACTTGGCTGGAATCTGCCAATTCACGATATTGCGATTGCTATCGGGAGTATTGGGGCGATCGGGCTTTCCCTCAATAGCTGGAAAAAGTTAGAGAAAGAAGGTTCGGCAGCGAGCAATGTGCGGGATCTAACAGATAGAAAGAATAAGCAAGAGGAAATATTCTCCCCATCTCCCACTCTCCCCCTCTCCCCATCTCCCACTCTCCCCCTCTCCCCATCTCCCCCTCTCCCTCACTCTTCCATCGAGCAACAGATGGCGAGATTTCAAGTGTTGAGCGCTTGTTTTGTGGCATTTGCACACGGTTCCAACGACGTAGGGAATGCCGTTGCGCCTTTAGCTGCGATCGCCTACATCCAGCGCACAGGCTCCTTTCCCCTAGAAGATTTTAACGTTCCCCTGTGGATTTTAGTCCTCGGAGGCGCAGGAATCGTCATCGGTTTAGCCATTTGGGGTCAAAAAGTGATCGCTACAGTCGGGGAAAACATCATCCAACTGCAACCCAGCGGCGGATTTTGCGCGGAATTAGCCACAGCTACCACAGTATTATTAGCATCTCGCTTGGGTTTGCCGGTTTCCACATCCCACGCTTTAGTGGGTGCAGTTGTGGGAGTCGGGCTGATTAAAGGTTGGAAATCGGTACGCTGGAAAACTTTGCAGTCAATTGGTTCGGCTTGGGTGGTGACAATCCCGATCGCCGCCGGTTTGGGTGCTAGCATTTTCAGCATCGCCCAATGGATTTTAGTTAAATGAACGCGATAGGTGTGTATAGCCTTTCAAGCGAAAGATGAAGTACGACTGGGCATAGGGCATAGGGCATAGGGCATAGGCATCCGTGGGCATACCTCACTTTTTTGAGAACCGCGATAATTTCCTTCTCCAAACAATGCTTTAGCTGTCAAGCCAGCACTTCCATACAGGGCTTTCTCAACTGAATCTCAGTGCTGTTACTAAATTGTATAAAGTGTTTTACGGTGAGTATTAGTCTAGAAACCACAGGCGTTGCTGGGCAAATGATGCCGGAAAAATAAACACTTCGGCTTAGTCTGAAATATTCAGGCTTTGGCGATCGCTTTTCATTCAGTTAACAGTTGATGGTTGATGGTTGAAAAAGAAAATCAGTTGATAGTTGATAGTTGATAGTTGACAAAGGAAGTCAGAAGATTGGAGTAATGAATCGTCTGATTTTAAGCTCTTCCGATCGCGCTTGGGGCTTTAAACCAAATTCTTATCGTAAAGCAATTGTCAGAATTTTTAGATGCCAGATCTGTTGCCCTTGGAGAATGGGATGTGTTAGTTTTTTGATGAGACAGGTTGCTTTTGAGGGTGCGATCGCCTCTTCAAACTTTGGCGATCGCAAGATCGGAAATTTTAATATCAAAAATCCGGGTGCAAGAGTGTGTGAGAGACTTGGGCCCAGAAACCCGGTTTCTAGCCATTTAATGCTCAAATTATGCCTTTAGGGGTGAGGAGTCTCGGCCCTACCCTCAACTTTAGTTGTCGGGGGAAGAGGTTATCCGGCTGGCGAGGCGGGTGAGTTAGAGGCGAGAATTACCCGGAGCAATCGGTGCAGAGGTCAAGCTGTAGTATGATTTCTAATTGCACAAAGTGTTCTTGGGGCGATTAAGAGCGGGATAGCTTCGCTTCACGCAATTTTCTAACATTTCTAGCTCAGCGACTACCATAGATTCAACAGCGTCCGCAATCTTTGAGACCAACTCACTAGAACTTGCGACCTGATGCAGCCAAAATACTTAAGAACACTCTCTCGTGCAGTTTAAATTAGAGGTTATAGGCTAATGGCGAACCGGAACAGATACTCGCCAAAAGGCGACGCAGGGGATGCACAATCAGCAGAACAAGTCCTCAACTCAGTGATGCAGGAACTGGACGCTTTGCATGAAAATGTCAAAGGTCAGTTAAACCAGGACATTACTCGGCTGCAAACTGAAAAAAATCACCTGATTGAAGATATTGAAGGCCTCCGGGAGCAATATCGCAAATTGCAGTCTCAGCAAATGGAATCTCTGTCTGGGCGATACATTCAGCAGCAGCAATTGTGGCTGAAGCAGTTGGCTCAAATTTTGGCTCACAATTTGCAGGATTTGTTGGTGCAGCGGTTCAACGAACTCAGCGCTAACTCGGGCCATTCTCTCAGCAGCCCAATTCCCAGCGGCGAATTCCCCATACCCATGCCCCCTAGCAACTATGACGAACGGGCCTCGGAGTTATTGGCGGCGCTCGATGAACGGATAGATCGCAGTTTCCAGATGCTAGAACAAGATTTGAGCAGCTATGAAAGCGAGCTATCCATGCGGCTCAACAACATGAAAACCCTCGAACTCCAAGGGGAAGAACTGCTACAAAATCTCGTCAACCGCATTCGGGAAGAACTCGTAGAAGAAGAATATCTTGACAATCCTTTCGATGCTCAAGATTCCTATCCCGAGGAAGCAACTAATTCTATCCGCCCGCAAGTTTTGCCGCCAACACCTGCGGATGCGCCGCGGCAAGCCTTTCCACAGCCTTCAGCAGCGCCTGCGGCAGTCGCAACAGCCACTTCTCAAGTGCAAGCAGGTTTGATTCTGGCTTTGTCTTCGGCGGTGGTATTGTCGCTGTTTAATGTTTGTTTGAGAATTCTAATTAAAAGCAGAAATCCTCGGATGATTTTTGGCGTGTTTGAGCTTGATGGGGTGGTGACTCGGGGTTTTGGAAATTCTCTGTTGATTTTGTTGATGCGGCTGATCGTGGTGATGGCTTTGATGCCAGTATTGGCAACATTTCTGTATCCTTCTGTCTGGAAAGATCTTAAACGGTTTTTCTACTCGCGCGATCTATCTTTGTGGAGCAAGGTTTTAGGAAGCGCATTTTTTCTGTTTTTGTCTCAGGTTTTGATTTATTTGGCGATCGGCAATATTCCGGCGGGGATTGCTATTACAATTTTCTTTATTTACCCGATCGTCACCGTACTGGGTTCTTGGTTCTTGTTTGGCGCTCGTCCGAGTACGATCGGCTTTTTGGCGATGTTGGGGATTACCGCAGGTCTGATTTTAGTTGGATCGCCGAGTTTTGCTGCGCCAGCTCCTGGCGGTGGCAATGTCGAGGTAGGAGTCGCCGCTGCACTGGCTTCTGGGATTACCTTTGCAGGTTACGTATTGCTAACTCAAATGGCCGCCGGCAAACTGCACCCGATTCCTTTTAGTTTAGTTAATTTCGGCGCGATTTTTGTATTTTCGTCCCTGAGTTTGTGGGTACCGCTGTCAGAGAATCTGGCTCCGAAAATCGACCAAAATGTTTGGCCTGGTTTGATTGTGGGAGGCGTTGTTTTAGGCGTACTGACACTATTTAGCTATCTTTTGAACAATTTTGCCATCCGGTTCGCGGGGGCTGCCTTAGCGTCAGTAATTGGCACTTTGGGCCCGGCGATGACAGCACTCTTCGGGTTTATAATTATCAATGAAAAGTTGCAGCCTGTAGCAATTCTCGGCATGGCTGTGGTGACATTGAGCGTGGCTGCGATGAGTGTAGAACGCATGGTAGCTCCTCAGAAAAAGGCTACTTAAGTTCAGTTGACAGTTGATAGTTGACAAAGGAAGGAAGAGGATTGGAGTAATGAATCGTCTGATTTTAATTTCTCCCTACAAGGAAGAGCCTTTAAACCAATTCTTTCTGGTAAAAACTGCTGTTGGTAGTGAGGACTTTAGTCCTAGGATTTTGAGGAATAAATTCCTCACTACGAACTTGTTTTATAAAGTGTTTGTAGCGGGGAATGCGAGTCATCCCATTTTGATTACTAATTAGGGCTTGCTGAAAAAGTCAGAAAACAGCATTTAGAAAGATGAGTGAATTTGAGATCGCCTCGACAATATAAGTTTTATCAATCTTGTTCTGGCGAAACATAGCTTTTACCAATGATTTAAGCCAAAAAACATCAAAAAAGGTTTTTGTTATGAAATAGACAGAAAAAAAGCCAAAAAGCCTGCCGTACCCTGG
>RDXX01000068.1 GCA_004292955.1 Oscillatoriales cyanobacterium
GGTCAGTTTCATGATAGATTTTAGAGACATAAGATACGCTGCACACTGAAATTATCTTTGGGTCATTATAGGATCAATCATTCTGTGGTGCTCCCTTAACTTTCGATGCAAACAAAGAGTTTCCAACTACTGCCCCATTGATAACCCTGAAGTCTAACTATGTATGATCCCGTAGGTAGGGTATAATTTATGCCTATGAAGATATTATGCACCTATTTTTCTTTTTATGTCAAGCACTACTTAGTCTTATCGTCCTTCTGAATTTCCATGCAATACTCCGGACAGTTTTTTGAACTATTCTATAAGGCTTTCAGAGCTTGCAGTTTAAGGCTTGAGCCTTTTATTCAAAGTTAGCTTGAACCCTAACTTTGAATAAAAAGATCCCACCCACGGCGGGATATGGGTTTGAGCCTCAAAACCTGCCCAAATTCTGTCCGGAGTATTGTCAACATACTCTGGGCTAGATCGTGTTGGTTAATAGCTACCGCCTCAACGATTGACTCATAATCGTTTAAAACTGGGTAAGGATATGGAAGGAAGCATCCCAACTTCGTTAGCGCAGCCCTCGAAGAGGATCGCCCTCCTGTCTTGTCCCTTGCCTTATGTCCCCAGCAGAAACGATTATGCCATCCCCAAATCTCAAATATGCTTATTTTCCCGGTTGCGTTGCCCAAGGGGCCGCCCGCGAACTTTACCTTTCTACCCAAGCGCTGACTCAAGCGCTAGGGATTGAACTGGTGGAACTCAAAAAAGCTTCTTGCTGCGGTTCAGGCACTTTTAAGGAAGATTCGCAGTTGCTGGAAGATACTGTCAATGCCCGCAATATTGCCTTGGCTGAGCAACTGAATCTGCCTTTACTCACACATTGCAGCACTTGTCAAGGCGTAATCGGTCATGTGGACGATCGCCTCAAGGAATCCCAAAAGACCGATCGACCTTACCTCGAAAAAGTCAACGGTTTGCTGGAAAAACAAGGCTGTTCCCCTTACCAAGGCAGTACGGAGGTGAAACATCTCCTGTGGGCGATCGTGGCAGATTACGGCCTGGAGGAGGTGCAGAAGCGAGTCACTCGAAAGCTTTCGGGTTTGAAGTGCGCGGCTTTTTACGGCTGTTACCTGCTGCGAGCTCAGGATAAGTTGCTTTACGACGACCCGCACCAACCGGAATCGATGGAAAATGTGTTTCGGGCGATCGGCGCAACTCCGGTTTATTATCGCGGAAGGACGCAGTGTTGCGGGTGGCCTCTGGCGAGTTATGCCACTAACCAATCTTTTCAGATGGCCGGCAAACATATTGTAGATGCGCTTGACAATGGTGCTGATTGCATGGTGACTCCTTGTCCGCTTTGTCATTTAAATTTGGATTCGCGGCAGCCGGAGGTCGAAAAAGTCATCAATCGCAAATTGGGTTTGCCTGTGCTGCACCTGCCACAATTGATGGCTTTGGCTTTGGGTGTCGAACCCAAAAAACTGGGACTCGATCGGCATATTGTTTCAACTAAGCCCGTGTTAGAAAAATTAGGCTTTTAGTTTTTCTAAAGTTCGTAGTGAGGACTTTAGTCCTTTCTAACTCGGATAGGACTAAAGTCCTCACTACGAACCTACGATCGACTGTGAAGTTTTGTCGCTTTTTCGCGAAGTGCTTCCAAGCACTGCGGTAGACTAACCTTTAATTCTCTGTGCAGGCATAAGCGGTGGTACCTCGCCGTCAAATCTTTTAACTCGCAGAGCCCGCAAATTTTTAGTGACTCGTTGGGAGCCTTTATTCAATGTCTCATTCAGTCAAAATCTACGATACCTGCATCGGCTGCACTCAATGCGTCCGCGCTTGTCCGACTGACGTTTTGGAGATGGTACCCTGGGATGGCTGCAAAGCGGCTCAGATTGCCTCGTCTCCCCGCACAGAAGACTGTGTCGGTTGCAAACGTTGCGAAACAGCTTGTCCTACCGATTTTCTGAGCATCCGGGTTTACCTGGGAGCAGAAACCACTCGCAGTATGGGTCTAGCTTACTAAATATCGATCGAACTGTCGATCGAGTTACGGGCACAGGAGAGGGGGCGATTAAATTGCCCCCTCTCTTTTTGTCGCGGAATCTGCATTCTGCGACAGGAAGAAGGTAATACAATTTGGGATTTGGGATTTGGGATTTTCGACGATCGGCAACAAACGGACACAAGCCCCCGACGCGAGTGTCAGGATCAAAAGCAAAATATTAGATCTGAGATCTTGCACCATTCTCAATTAGCCGTAGGGGCGGGTTCGCCAGTAGCCTTAAAGGTAGCAAACAGGTTCTATAAACCCGCCCGACCCCACGAAAAATCCTCTTATTGACAAGGCGTGCAAGATCTCAGTTAGATCCTAGTTCCAGCTTCCAAATTCAAAGTTGCAAGTCAAATCTAAAATCTACAATCTAAAATCGACTGAGTATCATGGTTGGGATCTTCCCTACAGTTGCATTCTTTTTTGCAACTGGTGTAAAAATGATAAAAATTGGGTTTTATCGCGATCGCTAAGCAGGAGAATTACCTTAAATGTGCGGAATCGTTGGTTATATCGGCACGCAAGCAGCAAGCGAGATTTTGCTATCAGGATTGGAGAAACTGGAATACCGGGGTTACGATTCATCAGGCCTCGCTACCATCTCCGAAGGAAAAATTACCTGCATCCGAGCAAAAGGCAAATTGCACAACCTCCGGGAAAAGCTAGCAGAGATAGACTCTCCCGCTCCCATCGGCATCGGGCACACCCGCTGGGCAACTCACGGCAAACCAGAAGAATATAACGCTCACCCTCACCTAGATAATAGCGGGCGAATTGCCGTAGTTCAAAATGGAATTGTCGAAAATTATCGCGAGTTGCGCGAAGAATTGAAAGCCAAGGGACATAAATTTGTCTCGGATACGGATACAGAAGTTATCCCTCATTTAATAGCTGAAATTTTCCAAGAAGGAAGAAGGAAGAAGGAAGAAGGAAGAAGGAAGAAGGAAGAAGGACAAGATCCAACAGCAGAGGAAATTACTGAGTTGTCGTTTTTGGATGTGGTTTCAAAGGCGGTGAATCGGCTAGAAGGAGCTTTTGCGATCGCCACGATTTGTGCAGATTTTCCAGACGAAATAATTGTCGCCAGACAGCAAGCTCCTTTGGTGATTGGCTTTGGTGCAGGTGAATTTTTCTGTGCTTCCGACACGCCAGCGTTAATATCTCACACCCGTGCTGTTTTGTCCCTCGAAAATGGCGAATTAGCAAGACTAACTCCGATGGGAGTAGAAGTTTATAGCTTTGCAGGACAAAGGCTGAAAAAAACTCCGCGCATCCTCGGCTGGAATCCGGTTTCTGTCGAGAAACAGGGCTTCAAGCACTTCATGCACAAGGAAATTTACGAACAGCCGGCCGTAGTGCGAGCTTGTTTGGAGACTTATTTAGACAGCGATTGGCAGCCCGGAAATCCAGGCTCTCCCATCAATCTCAACTTGCCACCAGAACTTTGTGCCGATGTCGAGCAAATTTCCATTCTCGCCTGCGGAACGAGCTGGCACGCCTCGCTAATTGGCAAATATTTGTTGGAACAGTTAGCTAATATTCCCACGGCTGTGCAGTACGCTTCTGAGTACCGTTACGCGCCCGCACCGCTGACAGCAAATACTTTAATTATTGGGGTAACTCAGTCGGGAGAAACGGCGGATACGCTGGCTGCTTTGGGGATGGAACAGCAGCGTCGCGCGGCTTTTACCGATAAATTTCGATCGCGAATGTTGGGCATTACTAACAGGACTGAAAGCTCGATCGCCCACATGATGCCACACATCATCAACACCCACGCTGGTATAGAAATCGGGGTGGCGGCAACTAAAACTTTTGTCACTCAGTTGATGGCTTTCTATTTCTTAGCTTTGGATTTGGCGCACCAGCGGCAAACCATCAGCACCGAGAGATTGGCAGAAATTCTTGCGGGTTTGCGCCAGTTACCAGCCCAAATCGAGAAGTTTTTGGAGATTCAAGAACAGTATGTCGAGGAATTGTCGCACCAGTTTACAGAAACCCAAGATTTTATCTTTTTGGGGCGGGGAATTAACTTTCCGATTGCTTTGGAAGGGGCGCTGAAACTTAAGGAAATTAGTTACATTCATGCCGAAGGATATCCGGCGGGAGAGATGAAACACGGCCCGATCGCCCTTTTGGATGCTAAAGTGCCTGTAGTGGCGATCGCGATGCCCGGAAGCGTCTACGAAAAAGTCCTTTCCAACGCTCAGGAAGCCAAAGCCCGCGACGCCCGTTTAATTGGCGTTACGCCGAAGCATGGCGCGGCGGAAGCTGATATTTTTGACCACGTTTTGCCGGTGCCTTTGGTGGATGAATTGTTGTCGCCGATTGTGACAGTGATTCCGCTGCAATTGTTGGCTTATCACATTGCCGCGCGCCGAGGTTTGGATGTGGATCAGCCGCGCAATTTGGCGAAGTCGGTGACGGTGGAATAATTGTTGACAGTTGACAGTTGACTGTTGACTGTTGACTGTTGTCAATTACCCGATGCCCGATTCCCGATGCCCGATTCCCTATTCCCTATTCCCTATTCCCTATTCCCTATTCCCGATGCCCTATTCCCGATTCCGCAAATCGCCGCCAACAACACCCAACTTATCGTATTAACCCGCAAATCAAACAGAGTTACATCTACAGTGTTAAACAGCGTACAGGCGGCGAAGGCTAATAAATAACTGAAGAAAATTAGGCGATCGGCATTTTCGACATCTTGACAAACCACCTGATTTGTGCTGGTAGATATTGAGTTTTGATTGAGAACTAAAGGATTTTCTGGTACTTCGAGAGTTGCTATTTGCTCTTGTTTAATATCCACAGCAGAAACCTGCCAATTCCCCAACAACAAAACACCCCTAGCCAAAACCCAACCAACTAAACCAAACAACAAAAGCGTTGTCGGGAATCCCGTTTCCGCAGCCAACATCAGCATCAAACTGTGAGGATGACCCAGCCATTCGTGCATTCTATCTTGATAGAGAGGCGTAAAATTTCGCAATCCCCAACCAGTCCAAGGACGCTGCTGAGCCATCGACCAAGCAAATTCCCATTGAGTAGTTCTCAAAGTAGCAGTCGGGCGATTTGGAAACATTTCATCCGTAAGTCTCGCCCAGAAAAAAGCCGGGATAATTATTCGTAAATATTGCCGCAGCGGTTCCGGGCCAAACGCCGACAAAAACACTGCACCCACCGCACTAAAAACCGCAGCTAATATTTTTTTATAACCCGCATAAAATGCAAAAGCCAAAACTGCCAAAACTGCCAATCCCCAAGCATTCCGAGAATTAGTAAAAATCAAAGCAACAGCATTTCCTACTACTGCAAAACTTAAAAATATGAATTGGGTATTGGGCATTGGGCATTGGGCATTGGGCATTGGGCATTGGGCATTGGGCATTGGGGATTGGGCATTGGGCATTGGTAATTGGTAATTGGGCAATTCTCCCCCTCTCCCCGTCTCCCCCTCTCCCCCTCTCCCCCTTTCCCCCTCTCCCTTCTTCCCTCTTCCTTCTTCCTTCTTCCTTCCTCGTTCTTCCATCCACAATCCGAGTGTTAAAATAAAAGCGATTGTTAAATAGCCGGCTAAAATATTAGCGTACATAAATACAGAAGCCATGCGGCCGGGGGGATTGCCTTTCGGTTCGAGTACCCAGCCAAAAATAGGCTGCAATTGATCGATGCCGCTCCAACCTAAAAATTGCTGTCCCAAACCTAAAATTATGACGGGAATTGCACTAATTGCTATTATCCAAGACAATTGTCGTAACTGAGCTGGAGTTTGAATTAAACTGCTAAAAGCAGCAAACAATATAAAGAATGGCCAAAAATTGCACAAGCCTAAAACAGCCTCGATACGGTTGTTGGCAAAAATCGTTGTGATGACTAGCAGCACACTCAAAATTGCGAATCCTCGATTCAGCGGGCTGCGGCAGATTTGCCGGAACTTTTGCTGACAAGTGCCGGCCAATCCCAGGAATATTCCTAAAGCTCCCAAGATTGGAATTGTCGGAAAAATTAGCATCCCGATTTGAGCGAAATTCCAAGGGATTTGCAGGCGGCGATCGGGATGTTTTTGCAGGTGAGAATTAAGATTTTTTGCTGTCTGTTTTACAGCTAATTTCCACGTTTTTTTGATATTCACCCAAACTCCCAATTCTTCAATTCTTCACTCCAAAATCCAAAATCCAAAATCGCTATGCTAGTTCCCAAACGCATTCCGATCGCGTTAAGCGAATTTGAGCCAAGGCAAAAATGGTCGGGATAATGCGCCCGTAGTTCGTAGAAATCGATCGCCAACCCAAATCTGCTAAAAACCAAGTCCACATCACCGGGCCGAGCAATGAAAACACGCTCCGTGTCGCACCGTAACGAGCCGCAGTCACGGCCATCCCCCGCCGCGCCGTCTGAATTGCGACATAATTTTGAAACTGGGTTGCTGCGGTTGCAGTCCCTGCGATCGCTACTTGTGTGGCCATTTGATAGGTAGCAAAGTGCAGCGCAAATTGATTGGCCATCAATTTCAGCAACATGGGTTTTAAAATTGAACTAACGGCTAAAGCGCTGCCACCTTTGAACAGCAAACCGAGCGGGTCTTTTTCAGCAGAAATTGGCAACGGTTCAGAAAGTTTAGCATCGACAATTGCTCGCTGTACGCGGACTGTCAGGGCTTGCTGTTCGTCTTTCGGTAAACGCTTCCAGGTGCGGCCCATTAAATGCAGAAATACTTCTGCCTCTAAGTCGGTGGTTGACAACTGTTTGGGATAAGGGATTTTGAGATAGCGGCAAACTTGAATTAGTGCTTGTCTGTAGGTTACTTGTTCGGTTCGCCCTCTCAGTACCGTCAACCCGTCGGCGGCAAGATACCGAAACCTTTGTTCTACGGCGTCTAGCCATGCTTCGCGATCGCGGCTTTGTACGTCTAGGGGTGCGGGGGTTTGCACGTAATCTAAAGGGTTAAACTTGCGACTGAACAGAAGTTCGGTTAGTTGCTGCAATTCTTCTTCTGTTGTCAATTCTAGTGCTGCTCTGAGTTCGTCCAAGATTTTGCCCTCCCGTCATACTATTTTAGATTTTAGATTTTAGATTTTAGATTGTCGCTGAGTAGCGCGCTTTTGGAACTTGCCGATCGCTACATTTTTTTAACTAATCTTACCTGTCGATTATTTTACTACCTGGCGGAGGGCGATGGCTTACGCCCCGCTACGGCTTTGGGCTTTTATGTTCGTGGTGCAGAGCATCTTTTGCCCCGCAGCCTTTATGCTGATTGGTAAATCAAAAATACCTGACAGTTTAACTATGTTCGATGTTGTGGCGATCGGTGCGGGGATGGCGGGGCTGATTTGTGCTCGACAGTTGCGTCTGGCTGGCTATTCTGTGGCGGTTGTTGAGAAATCTCGCGGCCCCGGCGGACGAGTCGCTACTCGTCGCGTGCAGGGGACTAGAGCCGATCACGGGGCCCGCTATTTGGAGCCGCAGGGGGATGCGGTGCAGGCGTTAATTGATGTTTTGGTCGATCGCCAGATCCTGAAACTTTGGACGGATAGCGTGGGAGAATTTCGAGAAGGAGAAATATCTTCGGTTCCTAGTTCTTGTTATGTCGCACCGGCTGGGATGAATGCTGTCGGTAAGTATATCGCAGAGGGTTTAGACATTTGGTACGGCCGCCGAGTCAAAGCGATTTCTCGTACTGAGAGTGAAATGTGGCATCTTTCTCTGGAAGTTACCGACGACAATTTAGATCTACCTCAAGAATTAATTGCTAGGGCTGTGGTGGTGGGAATTCCTGCTCCTCAAGCTTTAATATTTTTGAATGCAGAACTTGGTTTTTCCTCTGATTTTATTGACAAATTGCGCTCTGTAGAATACGACGCTTGCATTACAGTTATGGCTGGCTATTCTGCGGAACGAAATTCTGATTTGAGCAATCTAAATCCGCAGTGGAAATCGGTTTCTTTTCCCGATGATTCTGATTTAAGTTGGATTGGGCTCGACAGCAGCAAGCGCAGCGAGTCCCAGCAGCCTGTGTTTGTGGTTCACAGCAGCGCCAATTTTGCCGATCGCTTTTTAGAAGCTACTGATTTGAATATTATCGGTCAAGAATTGCTCGATCGCGCTTCTGAACATTTAATCCCTTGGCTGAAAGAGCCGGAATGGCTCCAGGTTCACCGCTGGCGCTATGCTTTTTGTCGCAATCCTTTGCCTGTTTCTTGTTTGCCTGCTGCGGGGACTTTGCCCTTGGTTTGTGCGGGAGATTTGTGCGGGGAAGGTCAAATAGAAGCTGCTTTGCGATCGGGCTTAGCGGCGGCTAATTGGGTGAATTCTCAGTTGCAAAATTTGCCGTTAGATTCCAGTCTAAATTGGTAATATCCTCAGCCCGATCGCCCTTTATCCCAAACGCTGCACCTCCTCCACCGACAGCGAAAGCGCCTGAGCGACTTGTTCGACAGTCAAACCCATTGCCAGCAGTTGCGGAATCGCATCTTGTTGTGTTTGCTGTGCGCGATCGGCCCGTTGACTCTCAGCTTCGGCCCGCTGGCTTTCAGCTTCCGCCCGCTGGCTTTCAGCTTCCGCCCGCTGACTCTCAGCTTCCGCCCGCTGGCGTTCCTGTTCGGTATGGAGGCGTTCGAGTCGAGCTTGCTCGCTTCCGGTGAGCAACAAATTTCCCTGGTTATCCCACCAGCGCAACCACCGCTGTGTCTGATTTTGATAGCTGCCTTCCCATAGGCCTAATTCTATGCCCATACGGTCGATCGGGTAATGTCCGCGATCGTTCGGTTCCAATCGGCAATAGCAACCATTCACCCAGTTGTAGACTTCCAGTTGGCTGGTTTTAATTACATAAATGGCGTAGTAGGGAATGCGGATAATCTGTTCGTATACCCAAAACTTCCCTGGTTTCTGAGTAGTGCCTTCTGGCAAACGGGATAAAGGCGTGTTGTCACGTTCTTCAGAACCATTTCCGCTGGCAAACTCGATCGCAATTATTGGCACCATATACTCGCGCCAAATCACGTAAGAGCGACGAATTTCGCCGTCCACGAGGGGCCCAACGTTGGGGACGTAGAACCAGTCAGGCGCTTCGGCACCCTTTTCTGGTGGGTCGGTTTCGCGCCAGTAGATGCCACAATCTTGCCCGATCGCATATTGTCCGTCGGGGTGAAGCCTTTGCAGTGTGATTTCTAGGGAGTCTGTGAGCAAGATGCTTTGGGGATGCTCTTGGAAATTTTTCACAAAAGTGCCATCAGATTCGGGGAGTTGCGTGTGATCCGGGAAGGCGGGGGGTAAGCCTGTCGTACTGAGACTTTGGGTCATGACTGGTACGCGATCGACCTAGCGATCGGACTGATGCTCTATTACCACAGCATAGCGATTGTCGATCGATTTGTGCAGAGGAAGAAGGCAATTAAAGCAATGATTTTAGCAAAAGAACATCCGGTGGAACCGGGCGTGGTTGCTACTTCTTCGTTATTCATTCAGCTATTGCTCTAAAAAATAGATCGAATGATATCAAATCCGCTCTTCATCGGAATCATATAAACGGAGGATACCGCGAGTGCCTTAGTCCCTACAATTGATCGCGGTAGGGAAACGGCATCTTGAGTGTCCTCTATATCATTCCGGCGCAGCCGGAATTGATATGACTTACAAAAACCTGGGAAATGGTGTAAATTGCCACTTTCCCCATTTTTTATTTTTGTGCTGTCTCCTGCTTTTTCAAAGCTTGTTCTTGCATCTGCAATAACTCTGGAACTGTTACAAATTTGTACCCTTCTTTTCTCAGTTTAGCAATAATATCCGGCAAAGCTTGTACAGTTCTCGATCGATTGCCACCGCCGTCGTGCATCAACACAATGCCGCCAGAATTTGCCTGCCGCATCACGTTGTCCATCAACGATTGCGTCGCAGTCCGCCAATCTAAAGAATCAGCAGACCACATGATAACTGCATAATTTTTCTTCTGTGCGTAGGCTGCCAAGCCATTGTTTAAAATGCCTCCTGGTGGCCGAAACAGTGATGTTTTTACCCCGGTTACTTCCTCAATTAATGATGACGTGCGATCGATCTCGCGAGCCGCACCGTCTTCGTTATATTTAATGTATTGGTGGTTCCAAGTGTGGTTGCCGATCGCGTGACCGGCTGACGCAACTTGTTTGCCAAGTTCGGGATATGTTTGCAGGTATCTTCCTACCCAAAAAAATGTAGCCTTAATATTGTTTTTCTTGAGAATCTCTAGGATTTGTCTAGTAGTTGTCGGCCAGGGCCCGTCGTCAAATGTTAGGGCGATCGCCTTGTGCTGCTGGTCCAGTTTTGCCTGACGCAGCATGGTACCTTTAAACTGGGATGGTAGGGATGATTGAAAACGAGTTTCCTGCTGTTGAGCTAGAGCTTTTTGGGAAACTTCTACTCGATGGGCGATCGCTCCTGCGATCCCACTAACATTAGATATCAGTTTTGGTTCTGGCGAGGATACAGCCAAGACTTGTGGCTGCATCGGTGGCGCTGGTTGATTGGCCCGCAAGTTCATTGGTAACGTCACACCCAGCAAAAAACTTCCTGCGGCGGCCAGAAAAGCAACGATTAATTTTTTTTGCCGCCTCAAAAGCCGTTTCATATTTGTCACGTCATTATCTCCTTCACACCTTGGAAAATTAATTCTAGATTTTATTTTGATATCAAGTTAATCCACTCAGGACGATCGTATTAAATGCGATTGTCCATAGAAATGTTACTGCAAATGACCGATCGCGGGGAAGTCCGGCAGGATTAACAAGTTTAAGAATTTTCACCGAGAGTTCCCCTAACCGATCAAAACGGGGAATAGTGGCAATCTTCCGGAAGGTAGTTAAATCCCGTTAATTGCACGTTCTATTCTATATAGTTAGGGGCTCAGACCCAAAAAGCCGGGCCGCTAACTGACACTACGGGCCGATCGCCCGCCCCAGCGTCTTCAAATTAACTTTTAGGGCCGATTCTTTCTTGATACAAGCCGACAATCCGATCGATAACTTCGTCAACAGTCAGATTATCTGTTTGAATTTCCACAGCATCAGCAGCTTTCCGTAAAGGTGCTATCAGGCGAGTGCTGTCCTTGGAGTCCCGCAGAGCGATGTCTTGTTCTAACTGGGCCAAACTAATATTAGCCCGATCGGCGTCTTTAAGTTCTAACATCCGCCGGCGCGATCGCTCTTGTACCGAAGCCGTCAAATAAATCTTCAATTCCGCATCGGGAAAAACATTAGTTCCTATATCGCGGCCTTCTGCCACAATCCCACCTTTTGTACCGCAGCGCCGCTGTTCATCTACTAGAAACTGGCGCACAGCGGGAATTGCCGCCATTTCCGAGACGCGAGATGTCACTTCCAAACTGCGAATTGCCTCGGTTATGTCTTCGCCGTTAATCTTCAGCATAAAAGATGCGGGATCGAGATTGTATTCCAAATAGCTGTAACTAATTAATTCGGCGATCGCACATTCGTCGGACATCGGCGTGTTTGTTTTCAAAGCCAGCCAAGTCAGCGCCCGGTACATCGCGCCAGTATCGAGATAAAACAAGCCCAAAGCTTTTGCTGCTTGGCGAGTTACCGTAGATTTGCCAGCCCCCGCCGGGCCATCGATCGCCACAATTGGCCTGCGATTCCTGAGAATTATATTATCAATCAAGCGAGTAGAGCCAACTCTGGCTGCTACGGCTAAAAGTCCCGCTGTTTCCACCACCTCCAACGGCATCAGAGTGTCGGGATCGACGAGTTCGGCGTATTCGAGCTTAACTTCGGGTTCTCCAGCGACTTCGGCGCGCGCGGCAGCGAGTGCTGCGGCCCAGGTGCGGTCGCCTGAAGCAAAAGTTTTTGAGGCTTGTTCCAGCGCGCGGTAGAGGGCGCAGGCTTGCTGTTTTTGCTCTGTTGTTAAATACTGATTTCGAGAACTCATTGCTAGTCCAGACTCTTCGCGGACGATCGGGCAAGCAACAATCTCTACAGGCAAGTTAAAATCCACAGCCAGCTTGCGGATAATTGCTAGCTGCTGGGCGTCTTTCTGACCAAAATAAGCTTTTGTCGGCTGCACCAAACTCAAAAGTTTGGTCACAATTGTCGCGACGCCCTGAAAATGACCGGGCCGAGACTTGCCGCACAACACCGATGTCATCGCGGGTGGCGGCACTACTTGAGTTAAGGATGAAAGTTGATTTTGTGTTTGGGCGGTTTTGTCGGTTGCTGTGCGATCGCCCCCTGGGTTCCCAAACATTTCTGTTGCTGGGGGAGCAAAAATGGCATCAACGCCAGCTTGTTCGCACAGCAGCCGGTCTCGATCCAAATTCCGGGGATAATCTTGAAAATCTTCTGTCGGGCCAAATTGCAGCGGGTTGACAAAAATGCTGACTAGGACGATCGTATTGTCTTGTCTTGCCCGCTGGATCAAGCTGAGATGTCCGGCGTGCAAAGCTCCCATCGTCGGCACCAAACCGACTGTCACGTGAGGTGCAGCAGACTTTTGTGAATTTAAGTAGCAGCGAAGTGCTGCAATGCTAGTAAACAGTTGCACCGATACAATCTCCTGAAGGCATTCGGCAGAATGCAGAATTTATTGTCTGAATTTGTTCGATCGGACATCTAGCAGCGATGTTAGCAACAAGATCGCGCACAAGAGAGCGCGACTGTGGCTGCGAGTGCCAGATGTCACTTTTATTCTACTTTCTGCCTACAGTTCGGATAACTTTTGTATTGTGCCTTACCGCTTCTAAAAACCTACAGAAATCTGTAAATCAAACTTAGCGGTCTATGTTTTGCCTAGAGCAAGTGCTATATGCTTCCTGATTGCTCAGGTTGGCCTACTCTTCCCAGTTAGAGACTGCCTTGATTAGCAGAGGACTTGAAATATTTGGTTTTTTGACGATCAGTTTGAGCCAAGTGTTTTATCACAATTATTGTTGGTTTCGTCAAATTCTGAGAAAACCTAGACAAACCTATGTATTTTGGCAACTGCCTAAAACCCCAACGACGGAGTTCGGAGGGCGAGCTGTCAACTGTCAACTGTCAACTGTCAACTGTCAACTGTCAACTTTTGTTTACTTTTTCGGTTCGATTACTTCGATTTCCACTCTCGCAACCCCGCTGCTCATCATTCCGAGCACGTTGGCTGCGCCGGCGGACAAGTCAATCACCCGATCGCCCACGTAGGGGCCGCGATCGTTAATCCGAACCACGACGGAGCGGCCGTTGTCAATATTTCGCACCATGACTAGAGTGCCAAAGGGCAAATGGCGGTGTGCAGCAGTCAAAGCATTTTGGTTAAAACGCTCGCCGCTGGCGCTGAGGTTGCCGTCAAATCCCGGGCCGTACCAGGAAGCCCAGCCGCTGAGCCGTACTTGAACTGGGCCCAAAGATAGCACGGGGGCTTCTGGTTTGGGTTGGGGTTGGCCTGCGACTGCTTCCAAGGGTGGGGCGTTGCCCAGGAGTCGGCGGAGGCGATTGGTTACTTGCAGAGCATCTCGGCTGAAGTTGCTCGTGGTGTCGGGGAGGATGTTTTGAGCGTTGATGCTTACCAAATCCTCGCCGTTTGCCTGGATTATGTAGCGATCGCCTTTTTCCCACTTAACGGTAATGCTGTTGGGATCGATGTTGTTGCGGTTTAGCTGGTTGAGTCTTGCTGCTAAGCTAGATGCCCGCCACATTGGATCTGGTTCTTGATTGGTGGAATTGCTGGCAGTGTTTCCGGCTTTGGGATTTTCTTTTGTGCCGGCTACTTTTGACTGACTGCTACCACTGGCTTTGCGATCGCCAGTTTCTCCAATTTTGGTGTTGGTTTCCTGGCTTGGGTTCAGAAAGGTGATGACTGGAATGTTTCGCACGTAGACTGTCACTGCTTGTCGCCCCTCCAAGTCGTGGGGCTGAATTTTGACGATCGAGTCTTGGTCAATGTCAGCTCTTGCTTGGTACTGATACTGTCCAACTTTTTGTGCTTCCACCCGAGTTGCGTTTAACTGCGGGGACGGTTGGGTGGCAATTACTTGCTGCTTGGAACCCTGAGAGTCTGGCTTCAGAGCATCTGTCGCTTGTGCGTGACAAGAAGAGGCCGTTCCTACCACAGGAACTAACAGGACAGCGAGTAAACCACCAACAAATTTTTCCTTCATACGTCCATTTTTGTGAAGAGCCATTGCCAACCGAGATTGGAGGATTGGCCATTTGGCGGCAGGCGTCAAGGATTTTTCTCGATCCCTTCGCCATTCCCCCGTGAGTCTAAAGCAAAGTATCCGGGTGCGTTTTTGCTGTAATGCTTCAGCGCAAAAAAAAATTGGCTGAAACTTCCCCGATCTTTGACAACTCATAACTCGATCTGCAATTTGTGTTTTGGTAACGAACTGCAACAGACTACCACAAACTTTTGCGCTTGGGGATCGCTGTTTCGATACATTTGAGCAATATTGCTCAAATTTTCTCAGAACTCTGTCTGATAAAGTCCTTTAATTGCAGTGGTTACAGCCATTTTCAGAATTCCAGAAATTTTTACAAAAATTTACAAAAAATTCGTGTATTTTATGGCTGCCGAAGGATTAGCCTGAAAAAATCTGTTTGTCAAGTATTAAATGTTGAGTTCGCCCCCAAATGGATACTTGCTGCGATCCCAAAATTTTATACTTCTGTTCGAGATCCCAGCTCCAGAGCTCGTTCAACCTTGGCGCTTACCTGGAAGCCTAAAATCCGCAATCGGCAATCCCCAATCCGCAATCGGCAATCCTCAATCCGCAATCGGCAATCCCCAATCCTCAATCCAAAATCCAAAATCCGCAATCCAAAATCCAAAATCCGCAATCCAAAATCCAAAATCCGCAATGCCCTGTTTGCCCAATGCCCAATGCCCTGTTTGGCCAATGCCCAATGCCCTGTTTGGCCAATGCCCAATTCTCAATCCCCAATCCCCAATCCAAAATCCAAAATCCAAAATCCAAAATCGACTGACTCTTGGGAATAAACTAAAACTTACAAATGGATTTGGGGGACTTATGGATTATCGAGCAGCAGGTGTGGATGTTGAGGCGGGCAGAGCTTTTGTCGATCGCATCAAAAATACAGTCAAAAGCACCCACCGATCGGGAGTTTTGGGCGGATTCGGCGGATTTAGCGGGTTTTTCAGCGTTCCGGAGGGTTTAAAAGAGCCAGTGATGGTTTCGGGCACTGACGGCGTGGGAACTAAGTTGAAATTGGCCCACGATCTCGATCGGCACGACACGGTAGGTATCGACTTGGTGGCGATGTGCGTCAACGACGTACTGACATCCGGCGCCGAGCCCCTCTTTTTTCTAGATTATTTAGCGACAGGAAAGTTAAACTCCGAACAATTAGCTGGGGTGGTGACAGGAATTGCTGACGGTTGCAAACAAGCGGGCTGTGCTTTGCTCGGAGGGGAAACCGCAGAAATGCCTGGTTTTTACCAAGCCGGCGAGTACGATTTGGCTGGTTTTTGCGTGGGAATTGTCGAAAAGAGCAAATTGCTCGACGCTTCCCAGGTACGGGTGGGAGATGTGGCTGTCGGGCTGGCTAGTTCCGGGGTGCACAGCAATGGTTTTAGTTTGGTGAGAAAAATTGCTGGGGATTTGGGTTTTGATTGGAATTCCCAACCGGAAAAATTGGGCGGCCAAAGTTTAGGAGAAGTGCTGCTGACTCCGACTACAATTTATGTGAAACCAGTCCTCGAAGCCCTTAAGAGCGGTTTAGAAATTCACGGTATGGCTCACATTACAGGCGGCGGTTTGCCGGAAAATTTGCCCCGCTGTTTGGGAGCCAATCAATCTGTGAAAATTGACTGCAATAGCTGGCCGAGTTTGCCAATTTTTGACTGGATTGCTGAGGCTGGCTCTGTGGCGACTGCCGATATGTTCAATACTTTTAATATGGGTATTGGCTTTGTGCTGTTGGTCGATCGCCGGGAAGTTGAGCAGGCTGTGAAGTGGTTTGAGTCTCAGGGAATTGGTGCTTTTGCGATCGGCGAAGTTATTGAGGGTAACGGGGAATTGGTAATGGGCGTCGATTAATTTTAGTTGCGTGAATTAAAAAAAATCGCCCTTTTTTTTCGGGTTAAATGCTTGACTTCTGGCCGCAAAGAAAGTACAATTGGATAATGGAAATAGTGGCAATTTTAAAATTAAAGTTACCACTCCCATTATCTAAAATATACCACAGTAATTCTAGCCTAGTCAATAGGTAATACTTCTTTTTTAAGGCAAAATTTTTTAACAAGATTTATCGCATTAACTCTCATTATAATCAAGACAACCTAAAGGAGGTAATACTATGTTGACAAGCGATCTGAATGCTCTACTTGACCAACAAGCACTCCAACGCCAAGATTCCGAATGTCGCTATATTACCGATCGCGTTAACTGGGAACAATACGAAACCTTACTCACCAGAAATGGGGATAGTTTGGCATATCGAGTCACATATTTAGATGGAGTCTTAGAAATTATCTCACCTTCCCGTCGCCATGAAATCAGAAAAACGCGCATTGGAGACCTTTTAGAAATCTACTTTTTAGAAGCAGATATCGACTATTTTCCCTTTGGTTCTACAACCCTGCGGCAAGAGGAAAAAAGAGGTGGGACGGAACCCGATGAAGCTTACTGCATTGGTACAGACAAAGAATTTCCCGATTTGGCAATTGAGGTTGTTGTTACCAGTGGTGGTCTGAATAAACTGGAAGTTTACAGAAGGTTAAATGTTAAAGAGGTTTGGTTTTGGCAAAATGAACGTTTTAGCCTCTACTACCTGCGAGAAGAGATTCCAGTTCAATTTGTCCAAACCTGCGGTTATGAGCAAATCTATCGGAGCGAAATTCTCCCTGATTTAGATATAGAATTGTTGGCGGAATATGTCCGATATCCGAATTCGCTCGCAGCAGTTAAGGAATTTCGACAACGACTGATTTCTGGTTAAAACCAGAATAGATGCCGATCGAATGTAGCTATGACTCTTGATCAGCATAAGCTTGACGGCATACTCAAATTACTGCAAAAACCTTTTGTGCTAAAATTAAAGAGCTTAAACATTACTGATTAAGAGCCTTTAAACTAAGATGTCTAAGGAATCAGTCATCACAGAACATATCGAAATTACGCCTGGGGTACTTGGTGGTAAGCCACGCATTGCGGGCCATCGAATTGCTGTAGCACACATCGCCGAAATGTATCTGAAAATGGGGATGTCTATAGAAGAAATCGCGGGCAAGTATGATTTGCAACTTGCCTCGGTTCATGCAGCAATGACCTATTATTACGATCGGAGAGAAGAAATCGATCGTCGCACTGCTGAAAGTCGAGCTATTGTGGAAGAATTAAAGCGCAATAGTCCACCATCTCCGTTACAAGAAAAATTGAGGGCAATTAGAGGTGAGTGAGCAAATTCGTTTTCATTTAGACGAACATATTGACTCTAATATTGCGCGCGGTTTGCGTCGTTACGGCATAGATGTTACAACAACAGTTGATGCAGGATTGCGGACTAAAAGCGACGAGTCACACCTGGAATTTATTCGCTTCGAGCAGCGCGTGATAGTAACTCACGATGACGATTTTTTAATTATGGCAAGCGATATCACAGATTATCCGGGGATTGTCTATTGTCCTCCTAATTCTCGTTCTGTGGGCGAGATTATCCGTAGTTTGATTTTAATTTATGAAGTGTATGCGCCTGAAGAAATGATCGGGAGGATTGAATATATTTGACATGATTGTAAGGCGATCGCACTTTGGGTTATTTGGGGGAAAAGGGCGATCGCACTTTTGACAATTTGGGACATAACAGATAACTCATCTTCTACCCTATTTTTTTCATTTTGTGTTTCTTGATGCTATTGACTTCGCATTCTTCATTGCCAGAGCTAAATATTTATCAATTTGCTCAAACCGAGAAGAATTTAATAGTATATTTTCTGAGATAACTTCCTCGCTGTCATAGATAATTTCTAAATGTGCTGGCTTAGAAGAAGAATAGATAGGATATTGATAACGAACGTTAAGTTCACCATTATCTAAAGGTATTAACCACCTCCAATATATAGCTCCATCCCTTTTGGCTTCGAGTGTCTGTGCCGCAGGAAAGTTATTCAAAATCCATCCTCTATCTTCACTCCGTATTTTTTGCATAAAATCTGTGGCTACCTCCATCTGAGGTCTATGTTCAGAAGCACCTCTATAGAAATTTGCTTGACTTCTACGATGAGCAAATGCAGCTTCTTCGGCACTTTTCAAAATTTGCTCTAAAGGTGATGATCCTTTAATAATATGTACGGCAGAATCAGGGATTTCCGCAGAGCCTTGACTTCTGACAAATAAGTAGTAACGCTTCCGAAGTTCCGAGCCACACAAATCTGTAATCAATAGAGCAAAGAAATAGTCCAAATCATATTGACGGCTATTCACAGTTTCTGTATAACCCCTAATGTCACCTTGACTCAATTCTGCTAGTCCATTGCAGTGATGAGTATGCCAAGAACCCAGGTAATTAATATCTTGGTCAAATGTCTCCAACACGCGAAACATTGCTTCTTGATACTCACCATCTGGCATCAAGTGACCTACTGAGTTATTGACACGAGGCCCAGAGTCTATATAAGTTTCTACTCGGATTTTTATATGATTGCCATTTTGACTAATTTTTCCAATAAACTTTCCACCTTCCTCACGGTTAGAAACTGATACTGCATGACTTATTCTGGCAATGACAGTCTCAAAAATTTCAACTGATACGTCTAGATTAGAAGGCCTATAATCTGATCTACCTATTCCAAACCAAGATAAAACTCCCGACATATTAATCCTCCATTTGATGATTGACATTAGTGCAGTAGCATACTTTTTGAGGTTTTAAAAGCATTTGCTTTGCTTCAAAATGACTGCGGAATATTCCTGGGGCTGGTCTATTTCCATACACAATCCAGTTACTTTTTAATGTAGGCATGGACTGAGTTGACTCTCTAAGCAAAATAGAGAGAGCCATCCTAACTTGAATCAATGCAATCATTTGGATATCAATTGAGAGTCCTGATGCACGAAATTCTTTTTCATCAAGACCATAAATTCTACTTTCTTCATCTTCCGTAAGTCCCAAAACCTCGTCTGATAAGTCAAGTTGATTGAGTTCGGAGAAAAGTTGTAAACACTTGTAACAACCAGTCAGAGTTGGAATGTAGCCAAAAACTTCACCTCCTATGCCTGTCCGAAACACGGATGCTGTTACAAAAGGAACTTTTGCTGCCACACATTGGTCACTGACAAACTCTCTGACACTCTTTTTATCTGAACAAGAAAGAACGAGATCGGAGCGACGAACCGACTCAATAAAGTTCGGAGATTGCATCACATCCTCTGCAAAAGTTTTAACTTCTACATCAGGATTTCTGTCTTCTATCCACTCCTTTTGTATGTCTACTTTGAGTCGTCCTAAATCTTTACGCATTCTAGGATGCTTGACAAGATTTTCAGGTTCTAGAGTATCTGGATCGTAAAGTTCCCAAATCCGAATACCATTCATTACAAGGTGATCGCAAGCTGGTGTACCACCGCTACCTAAACCAACAACAGTGATCCGCTTATCTGAAAAAATCTCTGGATTAAGTAGATAGCTAATTCTATCAAACTCAAGTGAATAATTTTGATCTTTCATTAACAATACTCCGGACAGTTCTTGGAACGATACTACAAGCTTTACAGGCTAAGGATCATGAAAAAGTCGAATTAAATGCAAGTCAGGGGTGGACATGACTTTTCCGAAGTATTGATTAATGTGCTTGCTCTTTTCCTGGCCAATTTTTAGTACGTTGCCAAACATCATATTTGTTAACCCAGATTGCAGCCTTAGATACCATATATGCCAATGAATAGTTTGAAGTCCATTGCTCTGGCTTCATCACACATAAATTGCCACTCGAATACCTGTGAGGACAATCAGGTTCAATGGTTCTTTCAAGCAACTTAATCAATGGCATATTGTAAGGATAGTTTGAAGGAATTTCTATTCTAACTCGGTAATAGTTTTCGTCCGCTGTCTTTAAATACCCCTCTACAGCCTTGATAGAGCCTTTAGATGCTTTAAAATTAAACTGTGGATAGTAGCGCTTAATTTTCTCACTCTCAACAGCCATCCTATCTCTAGATAAATCATTTTCGAGAAATATAAGTCCACGATTAATCGCAATATTTGTCATTATTTATTATTGTTTAATAACTACTTTTGAGGTTAGGCAACTAATACTCACCTTTTGGATCGCGCAGTGCCACTCCTTTTGGAGATTGATTGGGTTCGAGTGGACGAACTACACCATCTGAATCGATTTCTACAAACTCATCTTCTTCTTGAGCGTTAAAGGCTCTTTCTGCCATATTTGCAATTGATCTGCCAACGCCTCTAGCAGCAGCACTAATTACTCCTTCCGTAATTCCATCGACTATATCGTCAAAATCATTTGGCATTTGATTAACCCGTGAAAAACAGCTTTAGCTACTCCTAACTTAGTCATTCGGGCAAAGGGAGCAATTAATCTTGACTTACTTACTTAAGTAACAAATTCTGAAGTTATTGCAAATTAGCAAGAACTCTAAAAGCTTACTCTGTCAAGCTAACGATTTCTCAATTCCTCTTTTACCCTGAATTTTTTTAACCGTACATAGCCTGAAAGCATGATTTAGCAAAGCTTTGGGTGGGTATAATGCCTTGTTAGTCCAAATAAGCTAAATCTGAGTAGCTAATACGATGATAAACTAGCTATACCCAGCTAGCAACTAGCCATAGCTATAAATTTTGGTTAGGCTCTAGCTATCAACTTACCACAATGCCCTGCGATGACATCTAACGACGATATTTTTGCCGATGCCGCGAATAACTGGGACTTGGAAAGGCTCTACAAAGCTATGGCAGAAGCCAAGTGGCAAGTATCTCCTCGTGCCAGAAAGGGACTCACAGAACGGGAAAAGCTTTTTTTGCGCGGTTTGCTGTGTGGCTACAGTCCGGCTGAAATAGCTAACCAAGTACATCAAAGTCGCAAGGGTGTTGAGGTCTATGTCTCTAAAACTTTATATCAATACTTTAAAAAAATTAAAGATGTGCCTAATGAAACAGTAGGCAACTGGAGAAATATTCCTAACTGGCTAGAGGAAGAAGGATATAAAACTAAGTCATCTGTTCAATCTGACTCAAGGAATTATTTGCCGAATGAGCTATTAGTAAAGATCGGAAATATATGTTTTGATACTAATACAGGAACAATTGATATCAACATTCGGGTATCACTTCCATCATTTTCAGAATACCAAAGAACAGAAGATATAGATTCAGACGATCGCCCCTATACAAACTAATCTAATTGAAGGGCGATCTGATTAATTCTATCATTGTGCTATAATCTGCCTAATCTGAGCTAACGCTTCTTCTCCTGGAATTGGCTCAACCATACCGCTTCGGATTTCATCGCGACGCTGCTTAGCTTCCGCAGTCCACAACTTTTGAACTGTTCCGTCTATATCAAATTCAAGACTCTCAACTAGCCTCTCTGCTAACTGCGCTCTCAACGCATTTGGCAAAGATAAAGCTTCTTTCATCAGTTGCTCGATCGATAGCATAATTACATCCCAAACTAAAATCCCTAAATAGTTAAGTTGAAAAAAGGAAGCACATTGTGCAATCTTGTTTGATTATAGCCGATCGCGCGATCGAGAGTAAAACAGCATTTTCCAAACAGCCTAAGCAACTCCATAGCTCGTAAATGGTCTTGCATAGGGAGGCTGAAGCCCCAAAACAATATCCTCCCGCGCCACACCCATCAGCACTAACTCCTCAGCAATCAGTTCATCAGTTTGATTGCGTTGAATCCAGACTTTTTCATTGCGGATGTCTAAGTGAATCGGGCAACTATAAATCCGATTATGACCGTCCCAACCTAAATCTAATATCTGATAATGGTCATGTTCGGTGTCAAATAATACCTGAACTTCAATGTCGCCATTGATGGGTTTAGTCTTACTATATTCCATCAGGAAAGTGCGAACAATCTGCCGATATTTAGCTAATCGATCCATTCCAAAATCACCTCATTAGTAGGGTCGTATACCAACAACTTCAGATCGTACTCAGCGATAGCCGCTTGTGGCAAAGCACGACAGAAAAATGAATTATAGGCTGCGATCGGAACTGCCAAATAGAGCGATCGATCTGGCTCCAGACTCCTGAGTGCTAGTCGATAATTCAGAAATTGACCGAGGGCTAAGTGGAAATCAAACATGGCTGATTCACTCAGAAAGCTTTTAACCTCGACTGCAATCTTCTGTAAACCTCGCTCTGCAACTAGAAGCTTTTCCGCCCCCAAGTCAATCCTGAGTCGATCGTCTTTGCTAAACTTTAGCTTCAGCGGATCGTGGGTAATCACCCAATTATCCTTCAGAAGAGCGGATTTGACAGACTCATGGAAAACATCCCTAGCCGACATAGACTTTACTCAAAGACTTTGTTTTTATTCTATCCCAACCCAATCTTCTCATACCTAAAAACGATGCCACTTACAACAACCCCTTAGCTCGCATTTTTACGAAAAATGGTGAAGGCGAAAGCAGAGATTTTTCCTGTTGTACCTGCTCCCATTCTGCACGAATCTCCTGCTCAATTTCAGCTTGAAAGTCGAAGTAATAAGCCATCGCTGCATGAGCCTCCGACTGCATCAAATAAGGATGCTGGCGGCACATTTCTTCCACTGACCAACCATAAGCTAGATAATCCATCACAATATGAACAACCCGCACGCGGGGTATCCGCTGCAACCGTGCGGGTTGACCCGCTACTTTCTCGATATGAGGATAAATTATTGATAGCATAATGATATCCCAAACTAAAATCGCTCAATAGTTAAGTTGAAACAGAAACCACATTGTACAATCTTGTTTGATTATAGCCTAAGAAATTAGGAGACGGCATTGCCGTGTCCCTACAATATTATTTTGGATACAGGAGACGGCATTGCCGTGTCCTGTATCCTGACGGTGCAACCTGAACTGATATCATTCACCATCCACCGCCCCTACATAAATCGATCGCGCTTCCTATCAATTTTCGCCAAAACAGCACCGGAAACATCCGCCAGAATGCTGATAATCCGATACAAAGCGACCGCACTCAAAATTATACCCACAGAAAAGCGATCGCCAAGCAGGGCGATCGCCGTTGCTTCAAATACTCCCATCCCCCCCGGCGCACCCGGTACAACCAAACCCACAACAAACGCCAAAGCAAAAGCACCGAACAAGTTGGGAATATCGATAAAATTTACCGGATTTAAAGCCATTACCGTTAGCAAAAAACCGCTGCCCCGCAATCCGATAAAACAGATTTGTCCGATTAACGGCACTAAAGGATAGCGTTTAATTGGCAAATTATTTTGGCGCTCGGACTTGACATTAGATATTTTTTTAGCTAGATTGGAGCTAGACTCTAAAGGCGAAATTAGTCGATCGCCCCCAGCATCCCCAACCTCTGAATTTTCCCCCTTGTTCTTGGATAACTTCAACCGCTCTACAAATAGGACGATCGGATTTAGAATTCGGGGATGAATGGCTATTAAAATAGCAGCACAGCCGACAATTCGCAAAAAGCCATCGGCGCCCTCAAAACAAATCAAGCCAATCAGCACGCCCGCAGAAGCCATCAGCAACGGTTCCAGCAAGACGCTGAGAGTAGCAGCTTTCGGCGCAATGCCTGCCTTTTTGGCCTCCAAAATGCGACCCCAAAAATGCCAAATATTCCCCGGTAAATACTTGGCAATATTAGTCTTGAGAAAAACTTGAATCGCCCACGCGGCATTGACAGGTTGGCGGAATTCCCGCAAAATCAACATCCACACCCAGCCGACAAAAATTAGAGACAGTAACGTGACACCAAGCGCGATCGCCAATAACGGAAAACTTTCGGCTCGAATTCGGATATTAGCCACTTCTCGCCAGTGAGTTACAAAAGCTTTGGCAATAAATAAAAACGTGCCGCCCAAAATCACATAGCGCAAATAAGGCTTTAAACGTGATTTCGCAAGGTTGAAAAAATTCTGAATTCGATGCAAGTGTTGTTTTCCCATTTTCCGATCCTGATTAATGAATTTGGGATGGTAGATTTATTAAGGACAATTTCATGTTTGAAATCTAAAATTTAGATCGATCGCAATTTAAGGAGTAAATTTTTATGGCCGGCCCGAGCCCCGACGGATTTTCCTATCTTTTAGATGATAGCGCCAATAGTTTCGCATTAACTCCGGGCTTTTTGACTCCTTATCGTAACGGACTTTTTGCCCTCGGAGGTAATGATTTTATTGTCGGTGCCTCGGATGCCGATCGCCTCAGCGGTGATAATGGTAACGACAGACTCCTCGGCGGTGGCAATTCCGATACTCTCTTCGGTGGTGTCGGGAATGACTTGCTTAACGGCGGTGCCGGCAATGACTTCCTATTTGGCGGTAAGGGCAGCGATACCTTGCAAGGAGGTAGGGGAGATGATAGCCTCAACGGCGGCAACGGTAGCGACGTTTTAATGGGCGATGGAGGCAAAGATACGCTGACAGGGGGTTTGGGCGCAGATACCTTTGTCCTTCGCAGCAACTCCCCAGTCTCTGATCCGGCTGTTGCAGACGCGATCGCTGACTTTAACAGTTTTGAGGATGCGATCGGACTAACTGACAATCTTACCGAAGCAGACCTCACTTTAGAAACAGTTTCCGGCACTCCCAATACAGTAATTAAAATTCGCCAATCCGGTGCTATTTTAGGCTTAGTCGCCAACACATCACCACAAAACCTCAGCGGTAAGTTCATCTCTGCAAATACCGTATTGGGCAACCAACTCAGCCAAGCCCGAGATTTAGGTGTTTTGAGCAGCAATCAAACCATCGCTGACTCGGTTAGCAACGCCCGCCCAGACAACCTTTACCGCTTTACTTTGCCTGCAAATAACGACTTTAAATTAACTGTCAGCGGTTTTAGTGCCGATGTTGACGTGGCTGTGATTAAAGATATTAACGGCGACAATTCTATTGACTTTACCGATATTATTGCTTCTGCTAAAGAACCCGGTTTATCGCCAGAGTCTATCGATCTCAAAAATTTGGCAGCCGGAACATACTTTGTCCGAGTTTATCAAAACCAAGGTAATACAAATTTTACCCTAAATTTATCTGCAACTCCTGCAACTATTGTTCCTGACAATCCCAGCAACTCACCTGGTTTTGACTCTCGTTTTGGTTTCGGTTTGGTGAATGCAGCGGCGGCAGTTGCTAAAGCTCAAGGTGTGCCAACTTTTCCTGATGTTCCCGACTTGGGCGGCGATGAGTGGGGCAGAGACTTAATTAAAGCTCCAGAAGTTTGGGCGAAGGGTTTGACTGGAGATGGCATTGTTGTAGCAGTTATCGACAGCGGCATTGACTACAATCACCCAGATTTAGCAGGGAATGTTTGGAGCAATGGGGGGGAAAATGGCGTTGATGCCACAGGTAGAAATAAAGCTAGCAACGGCGTAGATGATGATGGCAATGGCTTTGTAGATGATTTCCGGGGATGGGATTTTGCCAACAACGATAACGATCCAATGGATGATAACAATCATGGCACTCATATCTCGGGTTTAGTTGCGGCGAAAAAGGATGGGGTGGGAATAACTGGAACGGCTCCGACTGCCAAGATTATGCCTTTGAAAATACTCAACAGCACAGGAGTAGGCAAAATTAGGGATGAAATTAATGCGATTAATTATGCGGTGGCAAATGGGGCAAAGATAATTAATGTAAGTTTTGGCGGTCAACAGTTCAACGATCAAGAATTGAGCGCGATTCAAGCGGCGGAAGCTAAGGGCGTGGTGGTGATTTCGGCGGCAGGGAATGATGCTCGCCCGGATGTAGATTATCCGGGTAGGTTTGCAACTGAGGTAGGCATTACTGTCGGTGGAGTTAACCGGAATGGCTTGTTTACCGATTATTCTAACCGGGCGGGATCTAACACAATTAGTTATTTTGTCGCTCCGGGTGGCGACGGTGGCAGGGCTGATGCTGGGGACGTTTATTCAACGGTGTCGCTGTCTCAACCGGGGGTTCCCTATCGATATTTTGCGGGTACTTCTATGGGAGTGCCGCACGTATCCGGGGTGATAGCTTTGATGTTACAAGCCAATCCCAGTCTCACTCCTGCTCAAATTAAGCAGATTTTGGCGGAAACGGCGAGTCGATCGGTTTAAAAAGGTACGTTGTTGCGCTTAAGCGCTCTTTCAAAGGTACGTAGTTGCGCTTAAGCGCTCTTTCAAAGGTACGTAGTTGCGCTTCAGCGCTCTTTCAATATATATATCAGAGCGCCTAAATATATATACCCTTTCTCAAAAAGATGAGGTATAACTGACAGCTTATATAACCCTTAAACCAAGAGGGCTGAAGCCCAACAACATACCTCATCTTTCTGATAACCGCTATAAGAGCGCTCAAGCGCAACAACGTACCTAAAAACTTAATAATTGGCGGCGTAAGTCAAGTCAAATTGACGGCACAGGGTGATGCAGCAGTAACCTGGTCGATCGAATACTAACTCGTAATTCATCTCGCCATCTATTTTGGTAATCGGCTGCTTTAAGGGGATGCCGTGAATGTCGTATTGGCGGCGTTCTAAGGCACTCCAGTCGATAATTTTGATATCGATTTGGTTCTGCAACTCACTTGCGATCAGATACAGGTGCATCTTGTCTTGAACTTTCCCAGTCAGGGGAATTTTCATTAACACTGACTGAGTGACAAGGGGTTTTTGGTCGTTGGGATGCTTCTGAGTGTGGCAGTTGTTGAGTTCGATATCGTAAGGTTCTAGCTTAAATTTCTCTCCATTGGCGATCGAGGAAGAGTGCAAATCTTGCAGGCACTTTTCTAGATGAGGGATTAGCCCTAAATCTGGATCGCACAGCAGTCTGCGAATATTGGAGGTTTCAGTTACTGTCATTTTAGATTTTTGATGTTATGTTTGTGATTCTTAAATCATAGCTTACCGCAAAAAGTAATTATGTTCTATTATACTTGCGACATAGTTCCAAAAACCAGGTTTCTGGGCAGTATTTCCCGGCAAACCAGATTTTGATTAGTTAATGTTTTTATAGCCTTTCTCAGAAAGATGAGGTGTGACTATAAATGGAGTTTTTTATGCGACCTCGCTTACTATATAATAAATATAAGAGGGCTCCCATCCCAACAACGTACCTCACTTTTTTGAGAACCGCTATAAATTATTTTTTGGTGAGTTTCCACAGATTGAGTTCGACATTACCACCAACCGGATCTATTTGATAGTTTTGCTGTTCAATTGCCGATCGCAAATCTGAGGAAGGCCTGTATAAAAACAACTCGCCCAAACCGCTGGGAATTTTCGGAGGTTCTGGTTTTTTTCGTGCCAACTCTCGATTTGTGTAACAAGAAGTGTAACAGCGGGGTTGGATTAGCAGTTTGACTTTTGGTTGCAGGCGATAACTTAAAGGCATGATGTATGCGATATTCGCATCGCTGATAATTAAGGGATTGCTTGCAGAATTGACAGTCGCTGCGACTTCTAATTCCGCACGCAACCAACCGCTGCCTTTATTCCACCAACTATCGGCTTGAGAACTAACTCCACCGGAGATGATGCCTGCACAAAACAGTGCAACTATAACTATTTTCCACAGTCTTTGCAGTTTTGAGTTATCAAAATTGTTGCTAATTTTCACAGACAGCAGGTAAGCAACTGCTAGCTGAATTCCCACATAACAAGGAACTAAATATCGCGGATTTGCCGATCGCCTCCCGCCTTTAAGTATATCGGGCACTGCCAAAAATAAGGCAGTTGTGGCAATTAACAATAATATCAACAACCAAACCCGTTTTGGTGTTTGCCGGCATAGAAAATAAAGGGAATAGCCGACTAAAGCTAGAATCAGGATGCCAACGGGAATTACCAAGGCTAGTTGTGCGGCGTTGGCAGTGCCATCAATCCCAATATCAAAAAATCCTATGCTGACTGCGCCCACCCACCTGCTGACTAATCTGAAGAGATTTGTTTGTTCTGCCCATACTGTGGTACTTCTAACTTGATTGAAGTTTTCGACAATATTTACGAGGGAAGGCATGAAGCCAATTAAGGCGACCATTGCTGCTGCATAATAGGCAATAAATGTTTTAACATCGCGCCAGTTGGCAATAACTGCGACGTAGATTGCGTGGGCTGCGGCTACGCAGATAAATAATAAGTGGGTGTACAATCCCATTGCTGCTGTGACTGCGTATAGTGTCCAGTGAGAAATCAGCAACATTGGATTTTGATTGACATCCGGGCGCATTGCTCGCAATAAGGCTGCACTGGATAAAATGGTAGTTAATGTCCACAAACTGTACTGTCTGGCTTCTTGGGCAAACAGGATGTGGTAGGGAGAAATGGCGAGAATTGCGATCGCCATCCAAGCCACAGCAGAGGATTCAAATAACTCCCAAGCCAGCCAATAAATGGCAGGAAATACTAGCAAGCTAATGACGGCGGCCAAACTTCTCATTGTTGCCACGGAACTGCCGAACCATTGCGCCCAAAATCGCGCTAGTATGTAATAGAGTGGCGGGTGTTGGGGGTCTTCGGTTGTTAAGGAATTGAGGGTATTGCTTAAAGTTTTTTGGGAATTTATCTGCTGGTATTTTTGTAAATCTGAGGGTGAGGTTATTTTTGCGTAGGAAATTTGTTTGATAATTTCGGCTTCGGTGTAGCCGGAAACTCTTAAGGAAGTATAGTTTTCGTCGATCCAGTAGAATTTGCGATCGAGATTGACAAATCGAAATAAAATGCCGATCGCCAATACGGCTATAATTAAAAATCGCAACCACTTCTCAAGTGGAGGGTTGTGAGAATTTAGTCGATCGCGATTTTTAGTATATTCCATTTTTTAACTAGCTAATCTCGCAGAACTTTTTTGATGTCACCCACAGACAACACGGTTCGTAGTGAGGACTTTAGTCCTTCTGTCTAAAGATCCGATAGAGATCGAGGACGACAAGACATTGTAATTAATCCACTTTCACGCTCAGAGCATCCCGTTTTTGTAGGGGCGAAGCATTCGCGCTGACAATCTCTCCTATAGTCGATAGGATACAGGCGCGAATGCTTCGCCCTTGCGGATATGTTTGTACAATCGGGATGATCCCCTTTCCCTGTTTTCTAAAGTCTGTCATAACTTTAAAAAAATGGTATTAGTGCTTCTTTCTTTCTTAATAGCCAGAGAGAGGACTGAAGTCCTTACAGACAACATGGTTTGTAGTGAGGACAGGTGCATCTGGTTTTTGCAGAGGGCGAAGCATTTCGGCACATAACTTATGAGTGAGAATCAGAGATTTACTGCCGAAATGCTTCGCCCCTACAAATCGTCAACTGTCAACTGTCAACTGTCAACTGTCAACTGATTAATCGTCTACTCCTTCAATCGGTGCAAAACCTTGGCGCTGAATATTTTCAGTTATAGTACGAGGTTCGAGGAATTGCAGCAAATAATCCGGGCCGCCCGCTTTGGAACCAACTCCCGAAAGTTTGAATCCTCCGAAGGGTTGGCGCGATACCACGGCGCCAGTGGTTCCGCGATTGATGTACAGATTTCCGACTTCAAAATCGGCTTTGGCGCGATCGATATGCGAAGGTGTGCGAGAATACAATCCGCCAGTTAAAGCAAAATTTGTATCGTTAGCAATTGCGATCGCCTCATCGAAATTATGAGCCCGAATCACCGACAAAACTGGGCCGAAAATTTCTTCTTGGGCGAGAGTTGCAGTCGGCGCGACTTCCGTCACAATCACTGGGCCGACAAAATAACCGGTTTGGGGCGCGGCCATTTCTAAGGCTATCTTAGCTTCAGCGCGACCTTTTTCGATGTATTCGCGGATGCGCGACTGCGCCGTAGCATCGATGACAGGCCCGACTTGAGTGCCGGGATTTTCAGCAGGGCCGACATTGAGCGATCGCGCTGCTTCTACCAATCTTTCCACAAAAGCATCGTACACCGACTCGACCACAATTACTCGCGAACAAGCGGAACATTTTTGACCGCTATATCCAAAGGCAGAATAAACTACGCCAGCAACTGCTTGGTCTAAATCCGCACTTTCATCGACAATAATTCCATTCTTGCCACCCATTTCCGCAATTACTCGCTTCAGGTGTTTTTGTCCCGGTTGCAAAATCGCAGCTTGGGCATAAATCTGACAGCCAACTTCCTGAGAACCTGTGAAGGTAATCATGTGAACGTCGGGATGTTTCACCATGTAAGCGCCGACGGTTGAACCTTTGCAAGGTACGTATTGAAATACGCCTTTGGGGATGCCAGCTTCTAGCAAAATTTCAGCTATCTTTGCAGCAATTACTGTGGAAAATTCCGCAGGCTTGAGTAAGGTACAGTTACCTGCAACTAGCGATGCAACTGTCATCCCGACGGGAATTGCCAGGGGAAAATTCCAAGGTGAAATAATCAGAGAAATGCCGCGCGGTTGATAGGTATAGCGGTTGTTTTCTCCGGGAATGTCGTAATTTTGTCCTTGTTCCAACCGTTCCATTTCGTCGGCGTAGTAGCGACAAAAATCAATGGCTTCGGAAACTTCGGCATCGCATTCTCTGACTGGTTTGCCGACTTCAAACACCATCCAAGCTGACAGTTCGTGGCGCCGCTGTTCCATCAATTCGGCTGCTTTGCGGAGGACTCCGGCGCGCTGGCGAACGGGGGTTTTGCGCCAACTTGTGGAGGCTGCTTTGGCTGCTTCTAGGGCTTGTTTGGCTTGTTCTTCAGACAGTAATCCGATTTTTCCGACTACTTCTGCGGGATTGGAAGGGTTGAGGGAATTAACTGTTGTTTCGGTGTTTTGGTACTCGCCATCGATTAGTGGCAAATATGTTTTACCTAGGTTGGCGCGCACTGATTTGATGGCTGCTTCTGCTTGTTGCCGCAATTTGGTATTGGCGTAGTCGGTATCGGCGACGTTGGGAAATACTTTGCTGTAAGCTATCTGGTCGTTGCCATTAGCGACTGGTGCGGCTAATAATTGTTCGATCGGCATTTCTTCGGAACTTTGCCGAATAAACGAACTGTTGGCGGTATTTTCCAGCAATCGGCGGATCAAATAAGCCATTCCTGGGAGCAAATCGCCGTAGGGACAGTATACTCGGACGCGATAACCGCGATCGACCAAAAGCTTGGCCAGTTTGTCGCCCATGCCGTACAGCACTTGCATCTCAAAGCGGCGGCGCGGTATATTGAGAGTCTCGGCAATCGCGATCGCCCTGGCTTGCGATCGGACGTTGTGACTTGCGATCGCAGCATACAAATATTCGTGATTTTCCAGCAGTAACTGAGTCATCTGCTCAAAATTTGCATCCGTAGCAACCTTGTCATTATAGACAGGCTGCGGCCAATCCTTCTGCATCGCCTTGATAGTTTCCTGATCCCAGTAAGCGCCTTTCACCACACGCACCGTTACCGGATTGCCGCGTTTTTTCGCCCAAGCAATAATGCCTTGCAAATCTTGTTTGCTATCGCGTAAATATGCCTGCATTGTAATTCCGACATCTGTGCGACTGCGGAACTCTTCCTCTAACAATAAGTCTTTGAGAATGCTGAGAGTTAAACTCTTATATTCGTACTGTTCCATGTCGAAGTGAACAGCCGCACCCAACTCTTTAGCGCGCCGCAATAACAGGCGAATTCTCTCGCTAACTTTTTCCTCGCTGCCTTTCGCATCCAGCGGATCGAACTGAGAATAAAAAGCCGTTAACTTGACAGATACTTGCACTCGCGGCAGAGTTTCGCCGTCAGCCTTATCAATCGCATCTACCTGCGACCAATTCTTAGCTGCACTGCTCAATTCGGTCATCAATTCCAAATAGCGATTCAGATAAACTTCCGCCTCAGTTTCAGTAATCACAGCTTCGCCCAAAAGGTCAACTGTAAAACCCATTTTATCTTTGCGAAGTCGTTCTAAGGTTTTAATTACCTGCTTGATATTTTCCCCAGAAATATACTTGTGCGCCAAAGTTTCTACAGCAGGTGCAACCGTCGTCGCCGCCAATTGTCCAGGAATCGAATCAGCGTTAGTAAAACTTAGCAATTTTTTCAAAGCTTCCGGCAATTCTACCTCTTCCACAGTCAGGTATTCTTGCAAGTGGCGGGCAATTTCCGGCTTGCTGCGGAGTGCGGGTAAACAGTCAATAAATCGAAACAATTGCACGCGCAGTCCGGGGCTAGCCATTGCCCAATCCATCAGTTTATCGTCCCAGCGCATTTGGTCTTGCAATTGACCGAAAAACGATCGCTTTTTGTCTTGAGTTGCCTTAAGGATTTCTTTAGCAATTTCCTGAGTCTTTGCTTCGTAGATGCTTGGAGATACTTGTGCGACCATTGGTAATTAGTAATTGGTAATGGGTAATTGGCAACGGGAGCATCTCACTTTTGCATTTACAGTGCGAGCGTCCCCGCTCGCGTATTGTACAATACGCGAGCGGGGACGCTCGCACTACAATAAAAAAAATGCTTTTTACAAAACTGAGATGCTCCCATTGGCAACCAGGGCGGGTCGATCTATTGTGCAACTACCCCCTGATACAATTATACTGGCTATTTGACTTCAATTTTCACTCCGTAGTTTGCTTGGCGATCGCCCGAAATTTCAATAGTATAATCGCCGCTGCTGGCTAGTTGACCTTGCCACTGACCTGTGCTATCAACAGTACCTACTTTTTCACCGTTAGGAGCAATAATATCTGCACTAACTTGACCTTCTTGAACCTTTACTGTCATGCTTTGGCCGCTATTGCATTCTAGCAAGTAGCGCTTCGATTTGTTGGCTGGCAAACTATTGCTGAGAGTAGTTCCGGTAGCACCTGCTGGAAAGCTAACTCGCTCAGTTACAGGGGTTTCCACCGCAGCGGGAGACGCCGCCGGAGAAGGTAACGGTGACGGGGAAGCAAGTTGCGGAACGCCTGAGAGCGATGGTACTTGAGTCGGATTCGGCGATGGTGCGCTGTTGGCGGGCAGTGTCTGCTGGGGTGCTGGGGGCACTCCGGGCTGGCGGTAGGCGCGCGCTGTTGGAACAGGGGGAGGGCTTTCAGGCAAGGGTACGTCCGAAGGCAATCTGATTTGAAGGTTCGCTCTTTCTTGATACATTCTCCACGCGAGCAAACTGCCGAGACTTATCGTGGAACCGACTAACATTCCGCTCAGAAAAATTGCCAATATTTGCCAGATTCGACTTGGTTTGCGATCGGGATTTGCGGTGTAATTTGTGACAGGTAAATCACCGACGATTTGACTTGTTTCCGGGGCATTATCGGCGGAAATTGGAATTGTTTCTGTTTCTTCTATTGCCGTTGAAATATCTTCGGGCGCGGCAATTTCATCCGAAGTTTCTGGGGGTTGGGAAGTTGCTGTTAAAACATTTTCACTGGGGAGATTTTCTGTAGGAGTTTCTGGGGGTTCGGAAGTTGCTGCTAAAACATTTTCACTGGGGAGATTTTCTGTAGGAGTTTCTGGGGGTTCGGAAGTTGCTGCTAAAGCATCTTCAATTGGGGGGATTTCAGCGAGAGTTTCTGCGGGTTCGGAGGTTGTATGGGGATTGGTAATGACAGTATTCGCGAACTCATCGCTGTCAGTAGCAATTGTTTCCGGTTGCTGAGTCAAAATTTGATTTTTTTCCTGTTCGTTACTCATGGGACTAAATTTTTTGTACAAATACTGCTTTTAGACATTTTACGTTATATTAAATCTGGTGATGGTCGAATGATGCTGAGGGCGCGAGCGTCCCCTTCGCACTTAGGACTGAAGTCCTCACTACAAGCCAATTTTATGAGAAATTTGTCGGCTGGGGCGATCGCAAATTTAGCAACTTTTAAAACCTCTGATATTTATCGAGATGGACGATTGACTCTAAGGAGCCTCCCTGTCAATGTTTCCACATTAGAAATAGCCTCCGAAATTCGTGTAGCCATCCTCTGTCTGTCCTGTTGGTCGTCTTTACAGACAATGATACCAGCATGGTTAGGCTGTGAAGCGTGCAGTCGAATAAAATCGATACGATTTAGTGTCAAAACTGCCCGTTCGTTTGTAACAGCGGCGCGGGTGCGTCGCTCATATATTGTCGTCAATTACCGAGATTATCGCAGCGACACACCCTACTTTCATATCAAATCCCGTTGCATAGGAATTATTAATCTCTCTATTCTCTCTCTGTGTCCTCTGCGCCCTCTGCGGTTAAATCATTTCCATACAACCGGAAACGATATCACTCGCGGCGCGGGTGCGTCGCTCATATATTGTCGTAAATTACCTAGATTATCGCAGCGACGTACCCTACTTTGACTACAAAATTGGTACATTTGAATTTATCGTTGGGTGGGGGCGGGTTTTTGAGATTGTGGGTTTTTGGCGGGAATTTTTGGCGAACCCGCCCCTACAAGATACTCAATTATTAGGCAAAGATTGCCAAAAAGGCCGGGGTTCAGGCTTCCTCACAGTATTCGTCGCCGACTGTACATTTCCTTTCAATTCTTGATAATATCTATCGTCCAGAAAACTCATGCTAACACCAGCAGGAAGCAGCAATTGGCGCAATCTTTCTTGAGTGTAATCTAGACCATCAATTATCGGGCCGCGCGGATTTGAGACTAACAACTTACCGTTAACAGGCACCGAATTGACCATATTCGGCCACCAAGCATAACCGCTGTAGCCAAACATCGCTGGAACCTGAACGATTTGGTCGTCTGCGAGGGAAAACTCTCTTTTCAACTTCTCTAAAATCGGATTAAGTTTCTGCTTTTGCAGATTGAGATTGTGTTGAATTAAAGCAGGATTATTCAATGCAGCCCTGACTGTAGTTTCGGTGCTCAAGCCGCGATTGATTGTAACATCACCATAACCTTTTCCCGCCAATTCTTCCAACAGCCTAACTCCGGCTTCTGGACTGGCGATCGCCATTATATACTTCCCGGGAGTTTGAGTGGGAATAAAATTGATAATTTCATCGACTTGGCGAGTCAAAAGCCAAGAAGTGTCAATATCCACCGCCGGGCCTTGAATTCTTTGAGCTTGAATAAAATCAAGTACCTCAGAATTAAAACCAGCATTCCCCGAATTTCCATAATAAACTCGACCCATTGGGTGTCCGGGAATCGGCGGCGTCACCTGCAAATTTCCGTATCCATCAGACCACTGATTCACAGGGTCTAAAGAGCGAGGTTTGCCAATTTTAAATACTCTCAAATCCCGCTCTTGATTTGACTTAGCCGGCTTGTCGAGTGCTGGATTGCTAGGGCTTTTAATCGCGACATTAACTTGACGCATATCGGATTTTTCTGGAACTTGAACGTAGCCATTTTTATGACTGTCTTGCATCCAAGCATTATCACCCTGGATGATTTTTACTTGAGCGCCCGTGGGTTCTACGGCTTGTTTGAGTTGGGAGATGAATTCACTGTTAGCCGAGCCTCGGTCGCTGACCTGAACTTCTGTTACTGGTGCTGTATTTGGTGCTATCATCCAAGGACTAACGCCCATTTGGATGGTCGCAGCGGCGATTTGTTGACCGTTATTTTCGGCGGTTGCTTTGAGATTAACAGTGCCGTTCCAATTGCGATCGGCAAATTGTTTTGCTTCCACTCCTAAAACAATATTCGTGCTGAAAATTAGGGGTTTAGTACCGGATATATCTACAGGTAGCCAGCCGTCGGCAGTTTTCTGAAAAACGCTGATGTGAGGGCTGCCAATGCTGTCAGCGGTGATAAATAATTGAGAATCTTTGAAGTTTTCCGACAGGATTAAGTTAACTTGAGAAAGCATTGCTGCGCGGCGAGGGACGCTAACCTTGGTTTCTTTCCAAGTCGGTATTTTGCTGCGGCGTTCGTTATTGCGATCGCTATACACAATGAGCGCGCCGCTGGACAATAACCATTGTTCTTTTTCGGCTTCGTCTAGCTGATTAATTTTGCCGTCTCTGTTAGTATCTCCGGCAAAGAAGAAGTTGGTCGGTGAGGTTGCGGGCGTAACTAGGGCTGGAGTTGCGGTTGCGGTTGATTCGGGAGTTGGTGCTGCGGTTGACTCGGGAGTTGGTTGAGGAGTTGGTTGTTGATTGAGTTCTAATTCTTGTCTTTGTTGTTCTTTTAGGGCGAGTTCTTGCTTTTCTAATTCTTGTCTTGTGAGTTCTTTTAGTGCTAATTCTTCCCTTTCTTTTGCTTGGCGGGCGAGTTCTTGTTTTTCTTGTTCTTTGCGGACTAATTCTTGCCTTGCAAATTCTTGTCTTTCTATTTCTCTGCGGGCGAGTTCTTTTTTCTCTTGTTCTTGTCTCTCTATTTCGCGGCGAGCAAATTCTATCTTCTCTTGTTCTTTTCTGGCAATTTCTCTTACCTGTTCTTCCTCGGCTCTAATTTTCTGTGCAGAACGTGCTACTTGCCATTCGTAGGTAGCGAGAGTGAGGTTTCCTTGATATTCGATGGTTTTGTCGATCGCCCGTTCAGCCAAAAAAGAACCGTGGGGAATGAGCCGGAGGTTATTGATAGCCAATTGCCAAAAGCGTTGCGACTGTTCCCAAGTAGCGGGATCGGCTTTAGAAGTGCGTCCAATGACGACGGCTTGGGAGGCTAATCTAGCAGCTTCGTCCCAGTTATTTTTGGCTTGTTTTTCTATTTCAATCTGATTTTGAAGGTTTTGGAGTTGCTGCGTAAGAGTTTGGGATTGCTGGCGGGGGCTTTCTGGTTGCCAATATTCGGGAGAAAACAGACTGCTGTCGGGAGTTTGAGCAAGTTTATCTAATTGTACCTTGAGGCGATCGCGCAATTTGTAGAGTTCCGGGAGGGATTGCGGAGTGTCGCCGTCGGGTTGTCGCGCCGAGAGTGCGAGTTTGTAGTTTAGAGTAGGTTGAGCCACTGTCGTAGGGATGGCAACCCAAATTATACCGATGACGACACCGAAAGCATTGACGATCGCGATCGCCACATATCGAACCCAGCGCATATAGTTAATCCTCAGACACCCAGATGATTTTACCTAATCTTGGTGCATTTAGTAAGATTTTAGGATAGGTTTGGGCAAATAGGACTTAGCATGGGGCCCAGAAACCGGGTTTTTCGCGAAAATACTTTGTTGCTACCGACAGATTAGGTAAAAAACCCGGTTTCTTTGTCGGAGTCGGTAAGTTCTGTTATGGGTAATTTGCGCCATGTTTTATGCTGCTTCATTTCTAGCTATTGCTGTTTCAATTTCGTCTGGGTAAGCATCAGCATAAGCCCAGGCATTTACTAAATCAGCCGCAGTCAAATGGGGATAGCACTTCAAAAGTTCAGCATCGCTGCATCCGAGACGGCGATACCCGACAAGTACCCAAACTTGTATGCGAGTATTGCCAACACAGGCATCGCCGCCACACACGCCGGGAGTTTTTTTAACGCCTAGAGAACCGTTGGTTAAAGTTTGAGTTAGGATGCTGATGAGTTTAGCTTTATCAACCGGATTTTTTGTTAGTTTGGAAGTTTCGCGGGCGGGAAGCAGCGAGCAAGATGGCGAGAAGAATCAGAAGAAGAGTGAAGTGAGGATAGATACTTGCTAAACCCTTATTTTTTCTTAGTGCGGTTGCGTTTTCTCGATTCAGCCGCCATATTTTTGGCTTTTTTTTGCTTTGCTTTACTTGCCTTAGAGCCATTGACAGGACTACCACCGATCGGTTTGCTTGACCATCCAAATAGATCGGAGTTTTCAGATGCAAGCGTAGGGGCAATTTTAGCATTATATATCTGCTGAAATTGTTTTAGACCTTCCTCCGTACTCATATCAAACCCTGCTTGATGACCGAGCGTTACAAAGGATTTGGCAAATCCGAATTTAGAAGAATCTTCCATAATCTCCTGAAATTCCGGCTCAATATCCCGCAGGTATTTGATAATTGAAGTGGCATTTTGCAGTTTAAATTCTCGTTTCAAAAATTGCCATAACGCCAATAATTCCGGGATAGCATTTTCACCGTCTTCCGGCGAAAGCAAAGTCACTTTCCTGGGAAATAAGTCTTCGATTACAGTTTCCACATCTGCCACTTTCATGCAAGGTAGTGTAAAACCTTCATAGCTGAAAGCGTAATAAATGAACTGCGATATCCAAGATCCAACGTCTGGATAAGTTTTACCGTATTCTTCTCCTTCGGGAGAATTGACAAATAACTCGATTAGAGTTTCCTGATAATCTTCCAGGAGGGGTTCTGCTTCGTCATAGTCTAGGCCGTCTAGTTGGCGGATGTTAAAAGGTTTATCTGACATAGTTGATTTTTTTTGAATTTAATTGACTTTAGATCTAAGGTTAGTACAACTTTGGCAGTTCGATTAATTCTTTAGGATTTTATTATATTTAAAAATCTTCGATCGCAGAAATTTGTGCCATGTTTTAGGCTTACTCATTTTCTTCGATCCCTCGTTCAATTTCTTCTGGGTAAGCATCAGCATAAGCCCAAGTATTTACTAAGTCAGCCGCAGTCAAATGGGGATAGCACTTAAAAAGTTCAGCATCGCTGCATCCGAGACGGCGATAACCCACAAGTACCCAAACTTGTATGCGAGTATTGCCAACACAGGCATCGCCGCCACACACGCCGGGAGTCTTTTTAATGCCTATAGCACCAGTGCTTAAGGTTTGAAGTAAAATTTCTATAGCGGCTGCTTTGTCCGCTGAATTTAAGGATGCTAGATCGATTTTTAATTCTGTGAGTGTCATTATTTACTATCCCATTTTTACAGATAGAATATCCTAGCTAAATTATAACGCTTTATCCACTTGCTTCACCTCTTCCAAGGTTAGCCGCAGCACCTCTGCAATTTGCTCGTCGCTCAAGCCAAACTGCCGTAACTTACCAATTGTTTCAATTTTGGCTTCATCCTTTGCCTGCTGAAAGTCAGGAGTTTTAGGCGGATTTTCATCTGGCGTAGCAGTAGGGCGATCGGAACAAACGTTGATATAGCCAATAATGTTGTTATTACCAAAACTAATATTCAGATTGTCTTGCCGTTCTAGGACAGATTTAAGATTACCTTTATCAACAGGTTCATCAAAGGTATCAGATAACATTTGTAAAAGTTCGTAACCCACATCTTTAACGTGACCTTGTGTAAGACGATAAGTATCTGCAATCTCAGAATACTTTTGTTGTTTCAGTGTTCCCTCGATAATTCCACGCTGCAAGTCATTTAGACGTTTGCCAGTCTTGGCACAGACAACTTTATCTACAAATTGCAATACCTCGTGAATGTCCATCAGCATAGAGGTGAGAGAACTGGCGTTATTATACCCGACTTTATCCGTCTAGATCCGTCCATATCCGTCTAGATCCGACTTGTACATCAAAAGTTACAAAAGATCCGTCTTTTTCCGCTTTTCAGATTGTGACATAAAAGTCTACTATATGGAAATTACAAAAAGTCCCTGCACTATTCAGTACCCAAGCAAGATGATTACTGCATTAGAGACGCAATGGCAAGAACTACTGAACTTGTTCCGTTTGTCAGATAGCTTAACAGAACAAGTTTTGATTCAGCGCATCGAGGCGATCGATCTTCCTGACAACCTTTGTCATGCACTAATATGCTCGATCGAGGGTGACAATAGAATATTAAATGAGTATTTATTAGAGTTACCAGTTACATATCAACAACCTGTTGCATGGATAGCTCCTGTAAAAATTAATAATAATCAGCGTTATGCGTGGATGATAGGTCGAATTGCATCCGAGGTTTCAGAAGTACGCTTTAAGTTTGATATGGCAAGTGCTAGAGTACGTGATGACTCAATACTCATGTGCATTAATGAGCCAAAGCCCGTTATGTTTATTGAGCCAATTGCAGAATCAGACTTTAGTGAATCAGTAGTGTCTCAGGGTGTTGAAAGTACCAAGACAGTTGATGATTTTGCTGTTTTTCAAGTTGCTTATAAAGACAGTAATGGAGATTTTAAAGACAGTAATGGAGATGCTGAAGCCTTCGATCGACGGTACGTTATCAATGCTACTCTTGTTGAACAGAACTTCAAGACTGCAATTATGAGAGCAGCAAAAGTTATTTATGGATTGCGAGAAGTAGACAAGTCGCTCTTGGAACAGCAAGCAAAGCTATTTGCACTTTTGCACGTTGAAGGACACAATCGAGGTCATTTTGCTGGTTGTTGGCCATTCGATAAATCCAAGAGTTGTCTACTTCATGAGGCTGTAGAGGAATTTCGTGCTTGTCTTAATGCTATCAGGTGGGCAGAACATCTTGACTTGACCGCTTATCAAGCAGATATATTCGCATTTAGTGTATTTGCGCTGAGATTTTTTAATTATGGATATAGAGCTTATGTAGATCCTATCAAAACCGATCAAAGTGTTCTGCGAATTTCCGTGGGATTAATGTTTTTTCAAACCCTTTATCAAGCTGGTGTATTTTGTATAGAACCCAACCAAAGAATACTTCATCAGTTTGAACTAACTAAGTTAAGACCAGCTTTAATTGCAGCCGTCCAAAAAATTAATCAACAAGAGTTGGAAGCACGAAGTCAAGGAACTGAGGGATTACGTGAAGTTGGTCGATATTGGTATCAACTTGCTTATCCAAATAGCAATCTTTCGCCAGAAGCGCAATCTATCTACACTCACTTGCGCGAAAGCTCAGTAGCTTAATCAAATGGCGAAGTCAAAGTATTCGTCAATCCAAGTCATTTATTGGATTGGCGGATGTTAAAAAGTAAAAAAGGAGTAAAAAGTGAGTAATCAAAAGCACGAAGAGCTAGACATGAATGAGTTGAATGAACTTACACCATTCGGTCTGGATGTTTACAAGACTCGTGGAAAATTTGCCAGTGGCAATGTTATGATTCCCACTCATGTTTTGCAGTCCGCAAAACCACTGCAACCTTGGAATAGTCAGAGGGATAAAGCCCAATCTATCTACACTCACTTGCGCGAAAGCTCAATAGCTTAATCAAATGCCGAAGTCAAAGTCTGCGTCAATCCAGTCATTTATTAATTGGATTGGCGGATGTTCAACAGCAAAAAAGGAGTAAAAAATGAGCAATCAAAAGCGCGAAGAGCTAGACATGAATGAGTTGACTGAACTTACACCATTCAGTCTGGATGTTTACAAGACTCGTGGCAATTTTCCTACTAGCAGTGATATTACGAACAATGTTTGGCAGTCTGCAAAACCACTGCAACCTTCGCATAGCAAGGGGGATAAAGCCCAATCTATCTACACTCACTTGCGCGAAAGCTCAATAGCTTAATCAAATGTCGAAGTCAAAGTCTTCGTCAATCCCAGTCATTTATTAATTAGATTGGCGGATGTTCAACAGCAAAAAAGGAGTAAAAAATGAGCAATCAAAAGCACGACGAAGAGCTAGACATGAATGAGTTGACTGAACTTACACCATTCAGTCTGGATGTTTACAAGACTCGTGGCAATTTTCCTAGCAGTAAGATTACGAACAATGGTTTGGTGTCGGCAAAACCACTGCAACCTTGGAATAGTCAGGGAGATAATACGTTAAAATCGGAGGAAGCATCTGGTTCTGAGTCTTAATTGAGTCAAGAACACTACATAGTCGAGGGAGAACTTCAATTTCTACTGGATACTGGAGTTCTCCCTTATATATTCAAAGCTAGTATTATGAAGTCAATACAACAGTTTACAGCAATTATTGAACGAGAAGGCGATGGATATGTCTCCCTTTGCCCGGAACTCGATATTGCCAGCCAAGGTGATAATATAAAAGAAGCACGATGGAATCTCATTGAGGCGCTGGAACTATTTTTTGAGACAGCAGATCCTTCAGAAGTCCAGAATCGGCTGCATAGTAAATTTATGGAACACGATCGAAAATCATGCAATTAGAAGATTACTTTGAATTCTTAACACCCGAAGATATCCGCATCAAAGGAACCCGCGTCGGTATCGAACACATTCTCTACGAATACATCCACCGCGGCCAAACTCCAGAAGCCATCGCTCAAAAATTTCGGACAGTGACTATGGCTCAAGTTTATGCTACGATTTTGTACTATCTGGAAAATACAAAAACTGTAGGTAAATATGTAGGAGATTGGTTAGAATATTGCCTCAAAGCTGAAGCTGAATACGATCGCAATCCATCACCTTTTGTCTTGAAAATGCGTCAGCTTAAAGAGCAAAATAAGAAATCTCAACAACTAGATCGAGTTTATTAATGAGTGTCAAATATCTGTTAGACGAAAATATCGATCCTGAATATCGGGTGCAGCTTTTGTATCATCAATCCGATCTGGTTGTGTTGATGGTTGGTGATGAAGGTGTTCCGCCGAAAGGAACGAAAGATCCAGAAATCTTGTGTTGGTGCGAGGAGAATAACTTTATCCTCGTTACTAATAACCGACGTTCAATGCCAGTTCATTTGTCAGATCATACAGCCGAAGGTCGTCATGTTCTGGGAATTCTCACAATTCGCTTGAATGCAGATATGGGCAAAGTGATTGACGAATTAATTGAAATTGCGGGAGCATCTTTTGAAAATGAATATCAAGATCGGATTGAATTTATCCCGTTAAATTAATTTATCTGGCGGACAATATAGATAAGAATCGGCGATTGAAATCGCTTCTACATAAACGAAGTCGGCCTCCGCCGACTGAAGAATATTGATATCAAACTAGACTTAAATACCCGCTTATTTTCTGAGATAAGATTCGGCGATTGAAATCGCTTCTACATAAACGAAGTCGGCCTCCGCCGACTGAAGAATATTGATATCAAACTAGACTTAAATACCCGCTTATTTTCTTAGTCCGCGCAGGCGGACTTTGTTTGTATAGACGCGGTTTCAACCGCCGAGTAATCAAGACGGTTGCTAACTCTAAAGAAACCGGGTTTTTCATCAAATATATCGACTACAGCGCGTCTTTTCGTAAAAAACCCGGTTTCTAGGCCTCGCAATCCTACAACTGCTTCACCTCAGCCACCAACTTCGCAACCACATCCTTAGCGCTACCAAACAACATCATCGTCTTATCCTGATAAAACAACTCATTGTCAACACCCGAAAAACCAGCACTCATCCCGCGCTTAATCACGATCGTATGTTTAGCCTTATCAACCTCCAAAATCGGCATCCCATAAATCGGACTCGCCGTATCGTGACGCGCCGCCGGATTCACCACATCATTCGCCCCGATTACCAAAGCAACATCGGTTTCGTCAAATTGCGGGTTGATATCGTCCATATCGTACAACTGCGGATAAGGCACGTTTGCTTCCGCCAGCAACACATTCATGTGCCCAGGCATCCGCCCAGCCACCGGGTGAATCGCGTATTTCACGTCAACTCCCATTTTTTCCAAACCGTCGGCTAACTCGCGCACGGCGTGCTGTGCTTGCGCTACAGCCATCCCGTAGCCCGGAATGATCACAACCGATCGCGCATAACCCAACATCATCGCACTTTCTTCGAGATTGATGCTGCGAACAGTTTTGTCGATCGCCCCAGCCGCAGCCCCAGCAGTCGCAGCACTTCCACCACCGCTACCAAACGCGCTAAACAGTACACTAGAAAGCGATCGATTCATCCCCTTGCACATAATTTGCGTCAAAATAATCCCCGACGCGCCCACCAATGCACCAGCGATAATCAACATATTGTTCATCAAAATGAACCCAGCCACACTCGCCGCAATCCCCGAATAAGAGTTAAGCAGCGACACCACCACGGGCATATCACCACCGCCAATCGGTAGCACAAACATGATTCCCAGGATATTGGAAATCGCCACCAAACCGAGGAATACTGGCACATTTTCGGGATTCGCCAGCATATAACCGCTGCCGGCTAAAAGCGCGATCGCCAGCATGGCATTAAACGGCTGTTGTAGCGGAAATGTCATCGGCGCACCCGGTAGCAATTCTTGCAGCTTCGCAAACGCTACAAGGCTACCTGTGAAGGTGATTCCGCCAATCAATACGCCCAAAAGGATCGTGATTGTCGCATCGGGAGTTGGCGATTCCGGGATGCTGAGATAGCGCCAGAATTCGCCCACAGCCACGAGGGCAGAAGCCGCGCCCCCAAAGCCGTTGAGCAAACCTACCATCTGCGGCATATCCGTCATCGCGACGGTTTTTGCCATGATTGTTCCGGCGATCGAACCGATGATGATTCCGACTACAATTAGTTCGTAGCTGACTACTTGCTTTTCTAGCAATGTACCAACGATCGCAATTAACATCCCGATCGCAGCTAACACATTTCCTTGACGCGCAGTTGCGGGCGATCCCAACTGTTTCAAACCGACAATAAACAAAGATGCGGCAACTAAATAACCTAGTTGAATGGCACTTGGCAGAAAATCACTCACGCTTTAACCTCTTTTTTCTTGAACATTTGTAGCATTCGATCGGTGACTAAGAAACCGGCAACAACGTTAATTGTCGCAAGCGCGATCGCGATCGTCCCCAAAATCGAAGTAACAGTTACATTACCTTGCCCTGAAATTAGAATTGCGCCTAAAACAGCAATTCCTGAAATCGCATTGGAACCCGACATCAAAGGTGTATGTAGCGTCGGTGGGACTTTGTTAATAACTTCAAATCCCACAAACGATGCTAGGGTAAACACCACTAAACCTGCAATCAATCCTTCTGCCATGACAATTGGTAATTGGTAATTGGAAATAACTCGTTCTCGGTTGCGTTTTGCATTAAGATTCGGCGGTTGAAACCGCTACTACACAAACGAAGTCTGCCTCCGCAGACTAAGAAATAAAAGATGATTCGGCGGTTGAAACCGCTACTACACAAACGAAGTCTGCCTCCGCAGACTAAGAAATAAAAGGGGTATTCTAGCCAGATTTGGTATCACTGATAGGCAGAGCCCTGTAACTATAGAACTTCATTAGTCCGCGGAGGCGGACATTGTTTGTGTAGCCGCGATTTCAATCGCCGGGGCTTCATTAGTCCGCGGAGGCGGACATTGTTTGTGTAGCCGC
>RDXX01000069.1 GCA_004292955.1 Oscillatoriales cyanobacterium
CTTTGGGTTTTGCGGGGTATTTTTTAAGTGCACTTGGTGTAGCCGATCGCACTTATCTCATCCTAACGGCATTAATTGCCCTGGCCGCCCTAACTTTAATTGTCTTGACCGGCATCAGGCGATCGAATATCGCGAATACTGCCATAGTCTCAGTTACACTTTTATCTCTGACTGTCTTTATTGCTGCGGGTTTGCCAGAGGTCAGGTGGGAAATGCCGACGCTACAGAACGATAGCGCGATCGGCTCCATCCTCCACGCCACGGCCCTGATGTTTGTCGCCTACACCGGTTACGGTCGCATCGCCACCATGGGCGAGGAAGTGCGGGAACCGAGCAAAACCATTCCCAAAGCCATAATTTTCAGTTTAGTGCTGACAATGGTGCTTTACGTGGCGGTAGCGGTAGTTGTTGCAGGTGCGGGGGGAGCCGATAAATTGTCCCTGCAAGCAGCAACCACTGCTGCACCCTTGGAAGTCATCGCCCGCAGTTTTCCAATTCCCGGAGTTTCCCAACTGCTAGCCGTCGGCGCCATTACTGCCATGCTAGGAGTCTTGTTGAACTTAATTTTAGGCTTGTCGCGCGTGTGGCTGGCGATGGGGCGACGGTTGGATATGCCGAGAGTCCTGGCGCGTCTCAATCCTGCGGGGACAACTCCCTATGTGGCTGTCGTGGTTGTCGAAATTACGATCGCACTTTTAATCCTCATCGGCGATGTCAAAACCACTTGGTCGTTCAGTGCCTTTAGCGTTTTGATCTACTACGCTATCACCAACGCAGCCGCGCTACAACTGTCCCCCGCCGAAAGGCTTTACCCGCAATGGTTGGCTTGGGTGGGCTTGGCTTCATGTCTGTTTCTAGCTTTCTGGGTGGAGAGGCAAATTTGGTTGACAGGCTTGGGTTTAATTATCGCCGGTTTAATTTGGCGGGCGATCGTCCGGCTCCTAGCGAGAAACTAACACTATGATAGATTGAGACACCATCCCGCATTGTAGAGGGCCATGCCCGATCGAACTCCCTTGCTGGCGACTCAAGAATCAGTCGCAGTCAGCGCCATCAGTCGTTATATCGCTCAAACACTAATATCCATCCAGGAAAAGCATCCCGAATGGATAGCTGAAAAATACAGGAAAACCCCCTGGGCCAAACCTGCTTTTCAGTCAGTTTTGATTGGAAAATTAACAAAAAATTTTAAAGTAGCCAGCGATACAGATTTGCTGCTGCTGACGGCAAAAAAATATCTCCAAATTCTGCTGGTTCCCGAATTCATCAATTCACCTCAATTCAGCAAATTATTTGCCAAAATTCAGCAGCTAGCCGTACCCCAAACACCACCAGCCCAATCACAAAACTCAGTTTCAGCAAAACCTCCAACTCCCACCGCCCACCAAACAAATTCGCTTCCTGTCGGCATTGCTATCTTGCTGCTAGATGTCGAAAACTTGCAACTCAACATCGAAACCGAAAAATTCCTCGAAGGAATTTCTCACTATCCCATCCAAATCAAAGTAGCCTTTGCCAACTGGCGCAGCATGGGCAAAAAAGATGCCGAATTTCACCAGCGCGGCTATCAACTGATTCACGTTCCCCCCGGCAAAGACAGCGCCGACTTGAAAATGGCAACAGTAGGCGCCTCAATTTTCGTACATTATCCCACAGCCAAGGAGATTTTTGTCTGTTCGTCCGATCGCGCCCTCACCCACCTCAGCAACACACTGCAAGCCCACGGACTAACCGTCTTTCAAGTCCGCAAGCAAATAGATAAAATCATAATTTTAAACAGCAAAACCGGACAAATGGAAACCTATTCCCTCGTAACAGTACCGGAAATTACACCTGTAGAACAATTAGTTATTCAGCTAAAAGAATTAATTAAAAAAGAGCAACAACGTACCTCATCTCAGTGGATAAAAATTTCTACACTTTCAGCTTTGTATCGGGAAAATTACGGCTTAGTCCTCAATCAAGTTGTTGCCAATCATTCCTTAGGTACTAAAACTAGGGATATATTTCTCAAATATCCCACAGATTTCGTTCTCCACAAACCCTCAGAAGCATCTCAAACTTATGTCACTCTTTTTGAAGTTAAATTATCGCCCCCACCCCCAATACTCAACAAAGAAAATCTCAATCACAACCAAGCAGCATCAGCGAGTTTGACAGATATCAATTCCTTAGAAGATTTGGAAAAAGCTCTGGTCAAAATAGTTGGCGACTTAACCGACAACTCTCCTCACAATTCTGTATTTCTCTCAAATGTTGGCAGCGAATTTCACAAACAATACGGCAAACAAATCACCCAAATAATTAAAGAGTTTAATCTCGGTAGAAAGTTTCCTAAATTTTTGCAATCTTGCACTTCTCTGGAATTAAAAAAAACCGAAAAAGGTTGGCAAGTTTCCCTAAATTAATTATTGGTTATTGGTTATTGGTTATTGGTTATTTGTTTTCCATGCCCAATTGCCAATTCCCAATTCCCAATTCCCAATTCCCAATTCCCCATTCCCAATTCCCAATTCCCAATTGCCAATTCCCAATTGCCAATTCCCAATTGCCAATTCCCAATTCCCCATGCCCCATGCCCCATTCCCCATCCCTCCGCTTCGCTTCGCCCAATTCCCATAACTTGAGTTATCATACAATCTGGACGTAAAGAAATGTAAAGGGATATGCAGGACAAAGTTGTAGTTGTGGTGGGTGCGACTGGCGGCATCGGTTCAGCAGTAGCCCGAAAACTCGCCGACGCGGGTGCGACGCTAGTGCTCGCCGCCAGAGACAGCACCAAATTAGACGCTTTAGCCAGCGAAATTTCGACAACAGAGGTACTGTGTGTACCGACAGATATCACCGATTTGTCGCAAGTCGAGACGCTGATGCAGAAAGCTGCGGGGCATTTCGGGCAAATTGATGCCCTCGTAAACGCTGCCGGTGCGGGAATTCTCAAGCAGTGGAACAAGTTAGAACCCGCTGATTTAGATGCGATGCTTGACTTGAACTTGAAAGGCAGTTTTTACACATCTCAAGCAGCCGCAAATGTGATGAAAGACCGCAAATCCGGTCACATCTGCAATGTCATCGGGATTTTGGGCAAGCATTCGATGGCGATGGGAACGGCCTATTGTGCTTCAAAGTTTGGGGTAGTTGGTTTTAGCAAGTGCATGGCAGATGAGCTGCGACGCTACGGCATTAAGTTTACGCTATTCTATTTTGGTGGGGTGGATTCTCCGTTTTGGGATAATGTGAGTTTGAAGGTAGATAGGTCAAAAATGCTGAGTACCGAAACCGCTGCCAATGCAATTATGTTTGCTCTTGCTTCTGACCCGCAAGCTGTGCCACTAGAAATTAATATTCAGCCAGAAAGTCATTTGTTCTTTTAGTAATTTGTTTGGTGTTCCACACGCAAAAAATGAGTTTGTATGGTGCTTTCATAGCACTGATTTACCCAACTCGATACTTCCCAGATTTTAGAAAAAAGTTCAATCTTCGAGATTTATCTGTGGAGTAAATCTCATGGCTGATTCCTTCTAGTATCCCACAGACGATTTACCAGAAATAATTGGTTGAAAGCCTCTGGGTTTGGCGTAAAAATTAAAATTAGAGGATTCATTACTCCAATCTTCAGGCTTTCAGGTAGAGGTTGCCCTCTGGCTGTCCCAGGTCAACTGTCCCAGGTCAACTGTCCCAGGTCAACTGTCAACTGTCCCAGGTCAACTGAATGAAGTAGTAGGGTGCGTCAGTCACTTCTGGTTCCCCACCTGAAAATTAGACTAATCGCTGACGCACCCTACAATATCGCAAGCGATCGCTCGTACTGTCCCAGGTCAACTGTCAACTGTCAACTGTCAAAGTCATCCCAAACACCGCCTTTCTTTTAAGTGCCGATGTATTTCTGCCTTCAGAGGGAGCTAAGATATTCAATTTTTGGGTTATTATTAAGCGATTAGACAAAAAAACAATGAAAAATCTCCATTTCTCAGTCTCTCCCTTGCCATTTAACCGTGAAAATCAGCCGATTTTCAACTTTTCACGTTCCATTTTCAATTATTGATTATGGAGTTCGACCGCATTCAGTTTTACGTTGAAAATGCTCGAGTATCCCGCGACTGGTTTGTCAGCCACTTAGGCTTTCAATCAATAGCAGGTTATGCCAACAGCGACACTCGCACTGAGGTTGTCAGCAGCGGCAATATATGTTTTGTTTTATCTTCGCCTCTGACACCCGCTAGTCCTGCTGCTACTTGGTTGGAGTTTCATCCTCCGGGGATTGCCGATGTGGGCTTTCGGGTTAAAAATATCGAATTAGCGATCGCTAGAGCGCAGGTGGCAGGTGCTAAAATCCTGAAACCGATTCAAGAAGATCTAAAGGCAGGAGGCGGTTTTAAACTCGCACAAATCTCTGGCTGGGGAGATTTAAGCCACACGCTTGTTGAGCGAATTGGCGAGAATTCACTGCTGCGTGCTTCTTCTGGGCCGCCACTGTTGACTCTGATCGATCATGTAGTGTTAAATGTTGAATCTGGCGATTTGTCAAGTGCGGTTAGTTGGTATCAAAAAATATTAGGTTTTGAGCCGCAGCAAAATTTTGATATTCAGACTGAGAAGTCTGCTTTGCGAAGCCAAGTTATGGTACACGCTGAAGGTGGGGTGCAATTCCCGATTAATGAACCGGCATCATCTAATTCTCAAATTCAAGAGTTTTTGAGTGCAAATCGAGGGCCGGGAATTCAGCACATGGCTTTGCAAACGGATCGCATTGTGCAGGTTGTTGCCGATTTGCGATCGCGCGGTTTGCCTTTTTTGCCAGTTCCTCCAACATATTACTCGCAATTGCGGCGGCGGCAAAACTATTTGCCCGCAGATTGGCAAGCAATTGCAGCTTCCGAAGTTTTGGCAGATTGGCAAGAAGATACTCCCGCTGCGATGCTGCTGCAAATCTTTACCCAGCCAATTTTTGCCGAACCGACTTTCTTTTTCGAGATTATTGAGCGTCGAGTTACTTTAGTTAATGACAAACTGGTGCAAGCTGGAGGTTTTGGGGCGGGTAATTTTAGAGCTTTGTTTGAGGCAATTGAACGGGAACAAATGAAGCGGGGAAGCTTGATCGATGATTGATAAAACTTCCACTTTTGAGTTCATGCAGCCTTGTCGAGCAGCAGTGCAATATCCGTCCACCCGTAAGCAATTTCTTTGACTAAAACTCCAGCTCTACTTGTCTGTTGTTCCTCCACTTTTTTGCCTCCTAAAAATTCATAAAACCTGCAAGCAGAATTGTCTCCCAGTACCCAAGCCAGCATCGAGTTCAAACTTAATTCTGCCAATTTTGTGGCAACCGATCGCACGAGTTGTCGCCCAATTCCTTGACGCTGATATTCCTCCAAAATATAGATGGCAAATAATTCTCCTCGATAAACATATTTGCCCGTGCGCTCGCAACCGCCGGCAGCAAAACCTACAACTTGTCCCGAGTTATTTTCAGCAACGCAGACATAATCGCCAGTATTTTTGACGTTTGACAGGATTTCTTGCCAATTGTTTTCTCGTTTTTCATAGGACAGCTTGGCGAGGTAATCTGCCGGTATGATGTTTCGGTAAGCTGTCCGCCAAGTGTCGAGATTAACCTGTGCAATTGCAGGTGCATCAGCGATTTTAGCTTCTCTCACAATCATCAGAAAAAACTCCTTTCTCGCCCTGGCATCGTATTTGAGAATCTACGCAAACAATCCGATCGCGCCCTTCTAGTTTAGCTCGATACAGCGCGCGATCGGCCTCCCCAATCAACCACTCCAAAGATTGTTCAGCAGCGGGCACAGCACTAGCTGCGCCCATACTCGCCGTCACAGACTCACTTACCTTTGAAGCTTCGTGGGGAATTGCCATAGCATTCAAATCGCTGCGAATTGATTCAGCTACCCGCATTGCTCCCTTAGCATCAGTCCCGGACAAAATTACTGCAAATTCTTCCCCACCGTAGCGAGCCGCTAAATCACCTCCCCGGTGAGCGTTTCTGTCTAAAATTTCAGCAACTTTTTTGAGACATTCATCGCCTCCTTGATGCCCGTAGCGATCGTTGTAAAGCTTAAAAAAATCTAAATCGATCAAAATTAAAGACACTGGCTGTTTCTCTCTAGTCATCCGCTGCCATTCTGATTGCAATGTTTTGTCAAAACAGCGACGGTTAGCAATCTGAGTCAAGCCGTCCACAGATGCGAGTCTGTGCAATGCCTGATTAGCAGATTCTAATTCTAATTTAGCCTGTTCTAATGCTACATTTTGCTGAGCCAATTTTTCACTTTGCTGTTTTTCTTGCTCGTACAAAAACCGGATGGAAGCTTCAGCTTCTTGCAATTCTTGCTCCGCATATTTGCGCTTGACAAACTGTCCTAATTGGGAACCTATTGCCGCCATCATTTGCAGTAAGTCTTCATCCGACGGCTGTTTTTCCCGGCAGAAAAAAGTCATTACCCCTACAACTTGACCGCTAGCACGAATTGGGAAACCGAAGGCCGATCGCAATCCTGCTTTAGCAGCTAAGTGCGATCGCATAAAATTGCCATCCTTAAGAAGATCCGTAATCCATTGCGGATAACCGGTGTTCCACACTATTCCCGGTAAACCCGTACCAGGCTCTAGGGTAATCTGCTGGCAATTTTCCACAAACTCCCCAACTTCACTTCCCCGCCGCCAAACTCCCACTCGAAGCAAAAAAGGGAGAATATCTTCAACGTTACTATCTGGTGCAGCAAACAAAAATGGTATTCGATCGTGCGTATCTTCGGCATCAAACTTAGTATGTTTTTCATCCACAGGCGTCCAAAGTTCACCGATATCCCACCCCAAACTTTCACAAATAGCTTGCATAATTTTCGGAGTGGCGCTCTCTAAAGAACCAGATTCTGACATGATGCGAGCTACTGCATATTGTGCTGCTTGACGCTTTTTTGTCCGTTGTTGCTCGGTGATATCTCTGCCCACATAGACAAAATCTTGTATAGTTTTGTTGTCTGAGTGCTTGCTTTCTATACTTGTCTCAATAGTAGAGCAGGAAAATGCAACTGTCAGCTTTGAACCTTTTTTAGTTGTACAAGCTACTTTTACTTGATGCCAAGATTCATTTTTTAGTTCAAGAGGTAGCTGACTAACTTGACGCAATAATTCCTCGTCCGCCGTAATCATCGAGATTGGTTGACCGATTAATTGTGATTCGGTATATCCAAACAATAGTTGGGTGGATTGATTGACCTTTTTGATTTCTCCCGCTTGCGTTGTCACCAATAAAATATCATTTATGGAGTTAAGAATTTTATCAATATAGTCGCGAGCGTTAGCCAAGTAATCGACTTTAATACTGTTTTCGTTGGCTGCTTGAACCATACTTTGCTGAAGAGCAGCAGTGTCTGTTACATCTTCGCAGAAAATAATTAATCTCTCAGGATTGAGCTGCTCTTTCTGACCAAAAATATACAAATCTAGATAAAAATAAGAGCCATCATTTAAAACTCTGGTAACAGATTTTAATTGGAAACTTGGCTGTCGTTGTTCTAGAATATCGTCTAGCAGTTCTTCAATTCCGATCAGTTCGGGAAAACTATCGCGCACATCTTTGCCTTGTTCCAATTCATCAGGAATTTGGGCAAAATCTTGTACGTTCAAGGATGTTTCTTGAATCTTCAGTTCCCGATCGACTGCAAGGTATTCAATGCGACGCAAGGATAACAATTTGTCAAGCAGATTGTTAATGTTTTGGGAGCTAATCTGTAAACTTAATTTGGGAAGCATCTCGTTATTATAAACCATCAGACTCTAGGGTTAGCAGATAAAATTAGTTGTTGTTTTGGTGCTTGCTATTTCTCATAGAAATTTTGATTCTGCTGGATGCCAGCAACTATTCTCGCTGGCTAATTTATCGACACAATAAATTTGGGATTCTCCAAGCTTTTTTTTATTTAAAATTATTACTTAGACCAACTTTTTTGTGAGCAAGCGCAGTCAAAATCAGCCTCTATTGAGGTTTGGATTTATTAACAATACCTAGCGGTTGGCCGTATTTGTACAGCAAATTTTAAATTGTAGATTCCCTGATAATAGGGAGCATCTCATTTTGGCAAAAAGCTTTTTTTTGTTGTAGTGAGAGCTTAAGAGCTCGCTTTGTTTTAACAGCAAGCGAGCGGGGACAGCACTACAAAATCAAAACTGAGATGCTCCCTGATAATATTTGTTACAACCGCTACAGTTGATGATTGGCACAGTTGAATTAAACTATTGCCTTTAATTAGCACCATTCCTATAGACACTACCTCCCCTGGGTATTTGTGTCAAGTTTTGTAAAGGATCTGTGACATTAAAGTGATATAATCTCTAACAATTTGTATAAAATTTTCAAAATACTCTGCTCAATGCTGAGACTTATCACCGACTTTGACGGCCCGATTATGGACGTGTCCGATCGCTATTACGGAGTTTACCAGCAGTGTCTGGCCGAGACTCAGCGTGAGGGCCAAACAGTGCACGAACTCCCAAAAGCCGAGTTTTGGGACATGAAGCGGGCGCGGGTTCCCGAAACCGAAATCGGCATTCTCTCAGGATTAGACGCAGCCCAAGCCCTCGAATTTGCCCAGAAACGGCGTCAAACTGTCCACACGCTGCCGTTCCTGATTTACGATAAACCAGCCCCTGGAGCCGTGGAAACCCTGGAAAAGGTGCAGCGCGCTGGAATAGACTTGGCGGTGATGACTATGCGTCGCGTCAGGGAACTAGACGAGGCTTTCAACCGCTGCAATTTAGGGCATTTTTTCCCAGAAAACCGTCGCTATTGCCTCCCCAACGATTATGTCAAAACCGGGGATGTCAAAGATAAGCCCCTGCTGATGGCAAAAGCTCTCGCCGAACTGCCGCCTGCTTCTGAGCTTTGGATGGTGGGGGATACGGAGGCGGATATTATAGCAGCAAAAACTCACGGTGTCAAGGTAATTGGTGTTTTGTGCGGCATTCGCGATCGCACCCAACTAGAAATGCACCAACCGGATTTAATTGCTAACAATTTGAGCGAAGCTGTTGAGATTATTTTAGGATAGTTATTAGTCAGTTGTCAGTTGTCAACAGTTATCAATCATTAGTCAACAGTCAATAGTCATTAGTTATTGTTAATTAGTAATTGGTAATTGGTAATTGGTAATTGGTAATTGGTAATTGGTAATTGGTAATTGGTAATTGGTAATTGGTAACAATCAACTAACTACTAACACCTAAGAGCTACGAACCAACCAATAACAATTAACCAATAACAATAATTAACAACTGCCAACTGTCAACTGCCAATTGTCAACTGTCAACTGACAACCGACTATCGCAGAAAACTGCTGACCAGCCAAAGAATTAAAAACGTAAACAAAGCGATAAATTTCTCTGTTGTGATAAATGCCGTACTGAGCAAAGGGCCCATAAGACCTCCCAGCACCAAGCCTATAACCAAGCCAGCCACAGTCAGCAGCACAGCCCGACCAAATTTTTGTTCCTTGCGATTAAGAAAATAAAGACAAGAGCCGACCCCAAGAGCCAGAGTCAACTGTAGTAAAGAATCGTTAGCCGCTGGATAAATACTCAGTCCGCCCAATCCCACATAAACTCCAGCCGGCCACAAAATATCGGCTCGACTAGGAGTATCGATCAGGCGCTGCAACCAAGCTGGGCTGCCGGACGGAGCAGATGGAGTAAAGCTGGCGGGTGGGGGAGCCACTCGTTCGGGAAAGCGGATGCGTTCGGGTACTTTTATTTTCCCTTCCTGTCGCTGGCGGAGGCGATCCATGAGGATCGCGTCGTAAGCAACTTCGATCGATTCCAAACGTTTCTTGTCGCCGCTGTGCTGCTCGGCTAGACGGGTGCGGGCCTCTTGCACTTCATCAAAGGAAGCATCTTCATCGACTTCAAGCAGTTGATAGGGAGTTTGCTCACTCATAAAACTTTTTGGTATGCGGAAAACTCAGCGTCTTGAGACCTGAGAGGGCTGCAACGAAACGAGGCTAGAAGGTAGAAGGCATTCGGCATTCCGAAATAAAAATTTGTCAATCCAAAGATTGTTATTTAGATTGTGATTTTTTAAGCCGGCAATCTTAAATTTTACCTTGTGCCGAATGCTTTTAGCAGGAACTTGTGTTAGATGTGCTGACAATTCCCGACCACTGGATTTTTTTTAGTCGATCGCGGCGGTAGGAAAAAAAGCGAGCCGAGTCAGAATAAGTACAGAAAGGAGCGATCGCCACTTGAGAAGAATTAATTCCCAACTGCTGCAATTGCAGAGCATTGCAGAGGCGAACATCCAACCGTACCTTTCCCGGTTCTGGATCGGTCAACACAGGTGATTCGGGTAGTTGGTGTAAAAATTCCAGAATGCCGTCGGCTGTTGCACCAACTGCATTCTGAGGAGTAATCGTGGCTCCCAATTGGGCTGCCACTTCCACAGATACCTGGTAAACCTCTCCACCGATCGCCGGCCCGAGAGCAATCTTCAGATTTTCTAATTGACTGCCTTGTGCCACAAGTTGAGCGATCGCCTCTGGTAATATCTTAGCAGCAGTCCCGCGCCAACCAGCGTGAACGGCGGCCGCGAGTCCCGTGCCGCTATCAGCAATTAGCGCCGGTACGCAGTCAGCCGAGCAAACCCACAGCGCCTCAAAATCTCGCGATGCTACCAAGCCATCGGCCTGGGCATAGGTGGGGGTAGCTGTTTCCGGGTCTAGAGCCACAACTGGGGGCAATAGATCGGTTTTGAGTACGACATTGCCGTGTACCTGTTGGAGACGGTAAACGGGAGATCCTGGTGCTAAAACTTCCGTGAGATCGATCGGGCCGCGCGGCGAGAAATCGCGAGTAAAAAAGCCGTGAGACCATCGGTCGAGCAAGCTGCAAGTCAGATAGGGCAAGCCTTCGGCACTCTGCTGCCACTGCCAGCTAATACCGTCAGGTTGTCCGGTACGTTCAGAGTCAGGAAAATTTGTCAAGCGATCGCCAGCTAAAGCCATGAAACTTATCCTTCCCCAAGTGAGTCATTTCCTTTGTATTTTAGACAATTAACAATTTTGCTACTTAGTTTAAATGGGCGATCGGCAAAAATTGGGGGAGATGGGGAGATGGGGAGATGGGGAGATGGGGAGATGGGGAGATGGGGAGATGGGGAGATGGGGAGATGGGGAGATGGGGGAGATGGGGGAGCTTAATTCACAGACACGAACGCCAAAGCGCTATTATCAATGTGGCCGTCACAGGCTAGTTGGCAGTGCAATGATTGGGAGCGGAAAAACCAGGGTATCGATCGCGAATCGACGCAGCATTCGAGCTGTTCGACGGGAAAAAAAATTGCCTTAAGCCCGTTCAATAGTTGACAGTTGACAGTTGACAGTTTGAGAGCGACCTCTACCTAGAAGAAAGAGGATTGGAGTAATGAATAGTCTGATTTTCATTTCTCCCGAGCAGGGTTCCGGCTTTCAACCAATTACTTCTGGTAAAATCAGTTAAGTCTGTATAAAGATAAGGATTGCCATACACTTCGATCCAGACCATGCCAAAAAACAGATACTTGCTTTCCGACTCCTGTCGCCAGCAGCCCAAAACTTTAGACTAAGATTCCTCCTCCCAGAATTCAAAGCTGCGAGTAAATCTAAAATCTAAAATCTAAAATCTACAATCGACTAATCTTCTTGCGCCCCCCCTGTTGAGTTGGGAAAAAAAAATCGTGAAACCAGTTCCAGACAAGCAAATAACAGCCCATTTGAACACCAAACAGCAAAAAAATCACCCCACAGGCGCCCGGACTCGATCGCGCCTTTTGTCCGAACGCTCAATGCTGGTGGGACTAGGTTGCCTTGCCAGTCTGGGACTGCTGAGCAAAGGCATAGTTTGGGCCCAAACTGAAACTCCGCCAGCAGAACAAGCCGTCCCCGGCGCAGCAGAACTTCAGCCACTATTTGAAGCACCTCTGGCGCCCCCGGAACCCGAAGCCCAAGTGCAGCGAGAACCAGATCCCGAACCCCAGGCAGAAGTTCGGGCCCCATCGCCAGATTACGTCACCGAACAACCTCCGGCCCAATATTATCTACCGGAACCCGCACTGATTCCCTTGCCAGAAGCGACGGCCCAGGAACCTCCTTTTGAAGCACCAGTTAACCCAGAAGCCCGCGCTGGCACCGACCAAACAGACTACAGCGTTGGCGCTACCAGCCAATACGAAGCGCCTACAACGATCGAGTTTGCAGAAAGATCGACAGGCTGCGAAGGTTCCGTGTCAGCAGGACAAGGAGTTGGCGGTTTGTGCGGGCCTGCCGCTGTTCCCGAACCCGTGACAGCAGAAGCAGCCCCTCCCAGTTACAGCCCAGAAAGGCCGATCGCCGGAGGGCCCAACTACAACCCGCAAACTCCCAGCACAATTGGCCCTTATATTGCCACCCCTCCTTCTCGAAATCTGCCACAAAGCCCCGGGACTGTTCCGAACCTTCCGGGCAATGTTCGGGGAACTGTCGCCGGAAATAATAGCGGAAATCCTATCAGTAAAGTAGGTCAGGCCGCTCAACAAGTAGGCAACCAGCTTTGGGGACAGGGCAACCAGTCGGAATCTGCTTACACACCTCCGGGCTACTCAGCAGACAGCGGATACCCAGCTAACCCCGGATACTCAGCAGATGCTGGATACTCGATTAACACGGCAGCCTACGCCGCTGGCCCACCCGAACCCAGCATGGGACTAGGGCCAGTGCAAGTCGGCGCGATTAGTGTCAGCAGCGGCAGCAATACAGGTTTTGCTTACTACAATCTCACGCCGCGTCCCTTGGGCCGGCCTGGAAATGGCAACACCAGCCTGCTGTTTCCGCTATCGATTGCTGCGGAAATTACTTCACCCTTTGGGTGGCGGACTCATCCGGTTATGGGCTACGGTAGGTTTCACACCGGAACGGACTTGGGAGCCCCGATGGGAACGCCCGTACTGGCAGCTTATGCGGGTCAAGTGGCGATCGCCGATTGGTTGGGCGGCTACGGTTTGACGGTGGTTCTCAACCACAGCAAACAGTCTCAGGAAACTCTCTACGGACACCTTTCAGAACTGTTTGTCAAACCAGGAGAGTGGGTGAAACAGGGTGATACGATCGGGCGTGTCGGCAGTACAGGAATGTCTACAGGGCCTCACCTCCACTTCGAGGTTCGGCAAATGACTGCTCAGGGTTGGGTGGCGATCGACCCCGGTGCTCAGCTAGAATTCGCTGTAGCAAAAATGATCGGCACTTTGGAAACCGCCAAAATACCCCAAATGCCAAAATTTGTGGAAACACAAAGCGCTAGTGCACTCAAGGATTTGGAAAACGATCTGCCCCAGCTTCCACCTCTGCCGCTGGGAATGGACATCGAAGTTCACAACCTCCAGCCGCCATTCCCAGAATTGTTAAAAACTGACACTTCTGCATCCAAGGATAAAGAAGCCTCCAAACCCAAAATTCAGAAGCAAGCTAGCAGATAGGTTTTTTATCAGGCAATACGCTTGAGTTAACACTGTTTCTTGCCCGGAGATCCCCCTAAATACCCCTTAAGAAGGGGGACTTTGATCGAGTTCTTGTCCCCCCCCTTTTTTAGGGGGGTTAGGGTGGATCAGCCTTAACCCAAGCGTATTGTTTTATAAGCACTCAAAGTACACACTACAAACAATCAAATAGGTTCGTAGTGAGGACTTTAGTCCGCATCCATAGAAGGACTAAAGTCCTCACTACAAACAATCAGCAAGAGCCTCCCATAAAAATTGGTAAATAGTAGCTTATGCTAATAGCGCAGTATTTGTGGGAATTAATTTTATTTCTGATTATTATAGTCGGGCCGATTCCCCTAAGCTTGTCTCTAGCCTTCGAGAATCACAAGGAAAACAGTAACTATTCATTTCCTCATTTTCTCCTCGTACTTTTGACGGGATGGAGTCTTGCACAAATTTGTATAGGTTTGATTTTAGGAAGTGCCGATCGCCTAAATCTTGCTGCGGTCATTATAGCAGAAATGCTGATTTGTGCGATCGGCTTAATTCTGATTTATGCCAAAAACCAGAAATCTTTTAGCTTCTCGCAGTGGCAGATTCCCCAACTCAAGCAACCTCTGATCCCATCCGAACTCCTAATCATTGGTGCCACCGCATTTGCAGGATTTGTGTTGTGGGAAACCCTAGCAACTAAACCCACAACAAATTATGACTCATTGTGGTTTCACCTACCTGTAATTGCCAGATGGTATCAAACCCACTCATTTACATTCTTAGATGCCGCCGGAAATTGGATTTTTGAACACGAGCAAGCCCGAGTATATCCCTACAATTGGCACGTCTTGTCTGCTTTGTGCGTACTCCCCTTCAAAGAAGATTTTCTCACAGCTTTTCCCATGCTAATTGCCTGGGTACTTGAAGGAATTGCAGTCTATCTATTAAGTATAAAATTTGGAGCAACGAGATTTTATGGCATGGCAGCAGCATCTTTAGTATTGACAGTACCGATGATGCTCAACCAAGTTAACACCATTCACCCAGACTTACCGCTAGCTGCGATATTTACAGTTGCTTTATATTTAGGTTTATCCTATCACAGCAGCCGATCGCAATCCGAGCTATCCCTATTTTTGGCATCTGTAGGAATGATAGCCGGAATTAAAATCACTGCCCTAGTCTATGCAGCCTCACTTTTAGGAGGATTAGCAATATTAGAAATTAAAAGATTCATCGTTAATAAAAATTTTACACCAACTAATTTTAGAATTCGCCACATCAAACCAGTCTTGGTGTGCGGCATACTTTGCTGCTTGTTTTTAGGAGGTTTTTGGTATGCGAGAAACTTGCTGCACATCAATTATCCTGTTGGTGATTCCCGCGAGATTAACATTCCCTTACAGCCTGTTGCCCCACCGTCTCCCGTACCTGGGCCAAAACCTCCCGTACCTGGGCCAAAACCTCCGGTAGCGTCTCCAAAACCTCCGGTAGCGTCACCAAAACCTCCCGTACCTGGGCCAAAACCTCCGGTAGCGTCACCAAAACCTCCCGTACAGCAGCCAACACCTACCATACCTGCGCCTTCAGCTTCGCCACTTTTGAAGATTTGGCAAAGCACTTTAGCCGCTCAATTTAATCCCAGTAATATTTCCCACTGGCAAATGTTCGGCTTGCAAGTCCTCATTAGATTGCAACTGCCATTTCTGGCGATCGCACTTCAGGTATTAGCAGCACCTCTGGCTGCGATCCAAGGTAAAACCAGAATAATCAATCAAAACAATATCATTTTAACCGTAGTTCTCGCCAGCACCGGAATTCTGTACGTCATTACACCTTACACCTCCGGGACTGCCGGAGAGGCGATCGGTCAACTCAGTCCTTTACTCGGTTTTAATCTCAGATACGGCTTTCCCTTTTTAAGCTTACTGGCGATCGCAGCAGCAGCAACCGCAACTCTGCTCAAAACTCGCAAGCAAGTAATTGTAGCAGTTGTTTTAATTAGCAGTATTTCCGGCATTATTAGCAACACAATTTTTGACCTAATTAAAAATGCTTCTTTTACCGGAAAGAGTATTGTTTGGGGAAGTTGGTTGATTGACAGATTTAAATCTCATTTTGCCGAAGCCATCAATCTGGTAATAAAAATATTAGCGCCCCGTTGGCCAGATTTAGGAATATACCCATTGATTTATGTTGGATTACTGCTACTAGCTGGGATTCTATTTAAGCGCAATCCTAGTTTAATTGGCTTGAAAAATCTACTCGCTAGCTTGAAAAAATCAAGTTACATAATGATAATTTGTGTCTGCATAGCATTGATGGTAAGTGCTACTTGGGTGGCGAGGGAAAAGCGAGATGTTGCTCGCGCCGAACTGTATCGCGGAATTTACGAATATATTGATAAAAATACAGTACCCAATGAAAAAATCGGCTTCTTTTTAAGTTACCGCAGCTACCTGTTTTACGGGAAAAATTTGGACAGACAAGTTTTATATGTGCCGTTTAGAGCCGATCGACTTCCGGCATGGATGGACAACCTCCACAAAAATAACATTAAGATGGTAGGATTCGGGCCCCTGACTGAGATGGACGAATACACCAAACTAGCTTTATCTTGGCTGACAAGTCCCGAGGGCCCGCTGCAACCAGTTTTCGGCAAAGATTTTAATACTGAGTCGGTACTGTATCGCTTAAAATATTAAAATATATGAGTTAGAATGAACACAACTAAAACTCTATTTTCAATTATAGTTCCGACTTACAATCGCCCCGAGAAATTAGCGCAGTGTCTTCAGTCTTTTGTGGAACTAGAATATCCGCGCGATAAGTTTCAGGTGATTGTCGTCAACGACAGCACCGAAATATCTGTAGAAAATACAATATCCCCTTTTCAAAATGGGTTAAATCTCACACTTTTGACACAACCCAACTCAGGCCCCGCAACGGCGCGAAATACTGGGGCTTTTGCAGCCGAGGGTAAATTTTTAGTGTTTACAGACGATGACTGTACTGTGGCGGCAGATTGGCTGCAAAATCTAGAAAAGCGATTTGTGGAAACACCAGACTGTTTGATCGGAGGTCGAACTGTCAACGCGCTGCCGGATAATATCTATTCTACTGCCAGCCAGCAACTGATCGATTACCTTTACAGTTATTACAATGCTATTGGCGATCGCGCGCAATTTTTCACTTCTAACAATTTTGCCCTTCCCGCTGAGGCTTTCCAGAAAATTGGCGGGTTTGACACGACTTTTTCGCTAGCGGCTGGAGAAGATAGGGAATTTTGCTTTCGCTGGCTCAATTTGGGAGGCCGCGCGGTCTATGCTCCCGAAGTTACAGTCTATCATTCCCACGCACTAACTCTGCGGAAATTTTGGCGGCAGCAATTCAATTACGGTAGAGGTGCTTTTTTGTTTGGGGAAATTATCTCGAAAAGTGGGGCTAAGGGGAAACGGCAACATCCGTCATTTTATCTGAATTTGCTAACTTATCCATTTTCCCAGGGATCGGGTATTCAAAAGCTATTAATTGCTGCTTTGTTTTTGGTTTCTCAGGCGGGAATTGCGGCGGGGTTGTTTTGGGAGAAAAATGTTTTTGTTGAGAAAGAGTTTGTCGATAGGGGGCGTCAGTTTTGAGCAGATGCAGACGGCGGTTGAAACCGCTTTTGACCTCTTACTCGTAGGCGAAGCCAGCGCGAAGCGCTTATGTGGCGAAGCGCCCGTCATCCGAGTAAGAGGTCAAACTACAAAAACGTAGGCGTTAGCCTTCCCGAAGGATAGTCTGCCTCCGCAGACTAAAGAGAATAACATAATGTTCGCCGCTCGTTCTTCAACCTGCGGAGGCAGGTTTTGTTTTTATAGACGCGGTTTCAACCGCCGGGTATTTTATGATTAAATACTCCGCGTACACCCCAAGATTACATAAATCCGTGTTCGGCTAAGAATTCAGGTGTAATTGTTCCCAAACTGTTGATGGCGGGGGTTTCTTCCCAGGGTTCGGGATGGGCTTCCCGGCCGCCGCTGCGGAGAAATTTGGCTACGTATTTGCCTAGTATGTCTGCTTCTAAATTGACTAAACTTCCCGGCTGCAAATAGCTGAGGTTTGTCTCGGAAAAACTGTGCGGAATTACGGCAACTTCAAACCAATTTCCGTCTGCATCGCAATCTGCTACGGTGAGGCTGATGCCGTTGACGGCGATGCTGCCCTTGGAAACGATGTATGGCGCAATTTGACGCTGCCATCCCGAATTGGCTGTTGGTGGGGCTGTAAACCTCATCTCCCAAGCGTTGGCGGTTTGGGTGGATGTCGCTAAAGTGCCGATCGCATCTACGTGTCCCGTCACAAAATGTCCGCCCAATTTGCTACCGGCGCGCAGCGAGGTTTCTAGGTTCACCCAAGCATCGGGGAATGCTCCCAAATTAGTGCGGCGCAAGGTTTCTGGGGAAGCGATGGCGACAAAACCTTGGGGCAGAACTTCCACCACTGTCAAACAAACTCCATCCACTGCTACGCTGTCGCCAATGGCTAAATCTTGTAAAATCTGATAGGAGTTGCTTGAGGTGCAGGAAATTTGGAAGTAATCGTTGCCTAGCGATTTCAGCTTTCCGAGAGATTGAATTAGTCCTGTAAACATAGTTATTTTTTGGTAGTCGATCGCTTATTTAAATCAAACCACAGTCACAAACCAGACGGAGGAGCTTTTGCCATCCCCTCTATCCCTATTGTCAATGGAAAATCTAAAATCTAAAATCGACAGTCCCAGATCGGTTGCAGATTCAGGCGAAGATCGAGTCATACTGGATTTAGGTGATCTTTATGTCCAAATTCTCCACCGCCTTGCAGTTTCTTAATTCTATGAGGCCGATCGAATGATTGAAATGAAAGTCGCTGGAATTGCCTTAGATGCAGCCACGCGCAGCCCAATTGTCCTATTGAGAGACGCTACTGAGCGTCGCGCTTTGCCTATTTATATTGGTCAGGAGCAAGCAAAGGCTATTATTAGTGCTCTGGAAGGCCACAAGCCTCCTCGACCTTTAACTCACGATTTGATGGTCAATTTCCTAGAGGCCTGGAGTCTTACCTTGGAGCGGATAGTGATTCACTCGCTGCAAGATAACACGTTCTATGCCGTGCTGATTGTCCGTCAGGGTGAAGTGAAAAAAGAGATCGATGCCCGTCCCAGCGACGCGATCGCCATAGCTCTGCGGACGAATAGCCCCATCTGGGTGATGGAAGAAGTCGTCGCCGATGCTTCTATACCGGTCGATCGAGATGCTGATGAGGCCGAACGCCGGGCCTTTCGCGAATTTATCTCAAACCTCCGCCCGGAGGATTTGATCAAGAGAAGCGGCTTGGGCCAAAGCGAAACTTCCTCCTAACAGATATGCGCTATCGACGGTTTGGCAAAACTAACTTGCACCTGTCCGTATTTTCCTTGGGAACCATGCGTTATTTGGCTTCTGAGGAAATTGCCTTTCAGACTGTACAACAAGCTGTATCTCAGGGAATCAATCACCTGGAAACGGCGGCGGGTTACGGTTGCAGCGAGGAATATCTAGGCGCGGCCCTCGCATCTGGTTTGTCTGTCGATCGATCGCGCTTCCACGTCACCACGAAAATCCCTCCTGGGGACGATGCTGCTGCCACGGAACGCTGCATCGACTCGTCTCTCAAACGTCTAAATCTAGACTATATCGATTGTCTGGCAATTCATGGTTTGAATGCTTGGGAACATTTGGCTTGGGTGCGATCGCCCACAGGCTGCATGGAAGCTGTACGCAAAGCCTTGGCTGATGGCCGAATTCGGCACGTCGGTTTCTCGACTCACGGGCCTCTGGATCTGATTTTGGCTGCTATAAATACAGATTTATTTGAATTTGTCAACCTGCATTATTACTATTTTTTTCAGCGCAACGCCCCGGCAGTTGAACTCGCCAAGCACAAAGATATGGGCGTTTTCATCATTTCTCCGGCAGACAAAGGAGGGCAACTCTACACGCCCCCAGAAACTCTCGCACAATTGTGCTCGCCTTTCTCGCCTTTGGAGTTGAACTATCGGTTTTTACTGAGCGATACTAGAATTGGAACTCTGAGTGTGGGGCCTGCAAATCCGACAGAATTAGAGCAACCTCTAAAATATGCCGATCGCGACTTTCCCCTCACCCAGGCCGAAATTGCTGCGTTTGTGAGGATTGAATCGGTGATTGCCGATCGTTTGAAAACTGACAAATGCAGCCAGTGCTACGCCTGTTTGCCTTGCCCGGAAAACATCAACATTCCCGAAGTATTGCGGCTGCGGAATCTCGCTGTCGGGTGCGACATGACTGAGTTTGGCAAATACCGTTATGCTATGTTTGAAAATGCCGGACATTGGTTTCCTGGAAGCAAAGGCAACCGCTGCACCGATTGCGGCGAATGTTTGCCCAGGTGTCCCGAAGAGTTGGACATCCCAACTTTGCTCAAAGACACTCACCAGCGACTGAATGGCAAAGCGGGCAGGCGGTTGTGGGATTGAAACACAAGGTGACAGTTGACAGTTGACAGTTGACAGTTGACAGTTGACAGCAAAGTCTACCTGGAAGGAAGAGGATTGGAGTAATGAATCGTCTTCTTTTAATTTCTCCGCGGGTTCCAGCTTTAAACCAATTCTTTCTGGTAAAAAAAACTAAATTACAAAATTTGGTTGAAGAGCCAGAAAATTTATTTCTATGACAATACCCCAGTTATTTTATGACTTTCTTCGACCCAGCGAGAGCCAACATTTTTCTGATGGGTGATTAACGGAACTCTCTCTAAAATCTCAACTTCCAAATCTCAACTTGATACTTCCAGATTAATATCCCGTGTCATCTACAAACGATTTAGCATCTACTACTATGGCTCAAACTCAGTTAAACGACAGCCAGCAAAACTGTTCGCAGCCTACTAATTTTGCGACTTCCGAAAGAAGATTGAAAGCAGTTTTCAGACCTGCCACCTACAACTTGTCTGTCACCAGAAAACAATTAATTGGATTGCTGGCTTTACAAACCATCTTGCCAGTCGGATTAACGGGAGCAGCACTTTGGCTAACATCAACTGTTGGAAGCAGCGAACTGCAAAATCAAGCTAAATCTGAACTGAGCCTTAGTGAAAGTAACTACAATCTTAAACTCGATCGCGCTGCATTCAGTTTGCAAAACTCCTCTGACAGCAAAACGATCGCCCAAATAGCCTCAGCTTATAACAGCGGCAAGAATATATCAAATTTGCGACAATCTGTCAAGGATATTTTGGAAACCCAAGTTAAAACAGGGGAAATAGACAGTGCTGTCTTAGTGGGAAAAAACGGGCAGATTGTAGTTAGCGTCAACCCCAACATCAAGGAAAAAAGTGTTAACCTGCAAAAAATAGTCGATCGAGTATTCGCTGCCAAAAAGCCAATAACCGCCAGCAAAATTATTGCCAAATCGGAACTTCAGAAACAATTGGTATCTTTGCCGCGCGCTGCGGGAGACGGTAGCGTTCTCATCCGCTACATAGCAACTCCTGTAAACGATCCCAAAACTAAGACGGTGATTGGTGTCTTAGTGTTAGAAAAAATTTTGAGCCAAACGACGGCAGTTGCTAGCAGCGAAACCATCAATTTACAAAGTGGCGGATATCGCGCTATCTACTCCGTCCCAACTGACGGCAAATTTGTGTTGGCAAGTTCGCAAATATTTACCAAAAATCAAAAGTTGCCAGATTTGCTGGCAGACAAATCGCTGCTGAAATCGGCACTCGCAGCCGCCGGCAAGCCTGTCGCTCAGGAAATGCGAACAGGCAGTAAAACTTATACAGTAGCTGCTCAATCCCTGGACAATTTAGCCGGAAAACCCGCAGCAATTTTAGTGCGGGGAATGCCACAAACTGATCTCGCATCCTGGTGGGGCAATAATTGGCTGCTAGCACTGTCTGTGGCTGCCGCCGCACCCCTGGCCTTAGCAGTAGGAGTCACCCGCCTCCTGGCCAAACCAGCTAACTCAGATTTATTAACAGCAGACGGGAATTTACGCTCTAACTCCACCGCCGAAGCGCACCCGCAATCGGGGAAGTGTGTTAGCGAAGCCAACGAAAAGGATCGCACTTCTGACAATTTATCGGAAAATTTATCTGACAATTTATCTGACAATTTAAATTTGGGCGAACTCCCCGGTTTATTCCTGAAACAACCTAATTTAGACAGTCAATTAGCGATGGATTTTGAGTATGGAAATTGTGCGGGCGATCGCGCGCAAATCACAAATCCCGAAATCTCGCTAACTGTCCCAACCCTAGAATTGGCTGCCAACTGGGGCTCAAACCACCCACAGCCGACAAATACAGAACCAGCAAAAAGCTCGATCGCCTTAAATCAAGTCCAGGAAGCTTGGCAAGACTTAAATCGCCTCAACTTGGAATTGCAGCGAGAAATACTCGAACGTCAAAAGGTTCAAACAGCCCTGCGGAAGAGCGAAGAACTGCTGCAAGCGATTTTAGACAACTCCACAGCAATGATTCACATCAAAGATGCTGACGGAAAATACCTGCTTACAAACAGCCATTTTGACAATTTGTTCCATATGGCAAAAGAACAAATAACTGGTAAAACCGACGGCGATATTTTTCCTCAAGACAAAGCATCAGTCTTGCGAGAAAACGACCTAAAAGTGATTGAAACCTGTTCGCCCCTAAGCATTGAAGAAGTCATCCCTCAAGACGACGGGCCGCACACTTATCTGTCTCTCAAATTTCCCCTCTGCAACTCCGAAGGTACAGCTTATGCAGTCGGTACAATTTCTACAGATGTGAGCGATCGCAAAAAAGCCGAACTCACCCTAGAAAAAGCCAAAGTAGAACTAGAAATAGAAGTCGAACAGCGCACGGCATTCCTCAAACAAGCCAACCAACTCTTGCAGTTTGAACTCGCCGCCCGAGTCCGCGGCGCCATTACCGTCAGACAAATGACGGCTCAAGTAGCCCGACACGCCAGAACAGTTGACGGCATTCTCGGCGCTTCCCTCGACCTAATTTTTCTAGTGGATCAGTCGGGAAGGTACACTTACGTCAGTCGCACCGCCGCCCAAGCTGCCGGCATGAACCCCAGAGAAATGATTCGCAAAACCTGGCAGGAATTAGGCTGGCCTCCAAACATTATGGAGCGGGTTCACCAACAGTGCGATCGCATATTTGTCACAGCCGAACCCGCCAAAGGCGAAGTAATCGTCCCCACCGCAGCCTGGGGAACCCGCGACTACGAGTACATTCTCAGCCCGGTGTGTGCGACAGACGGTAGCGTGGAAGCGGTGGTAGCCACGCTGCGGGATATCACAGAGCGCAAAGACGCCGAGGAAGCGTGGCAGTTGGCAAAAGAAGCCGCCGAACTCGCCAACCGCGCCAAGAGTGCTTTTCTGGCAAACATGAGCCACGAGTTGCGGACTCCCCTAAACGCAATTATCGGCTACAGCGATCTGCTGGTGGAAGATGCCGAGGAGGTGGGCAACTTAGAGGTAGTTTCGGATTTAGACAAAATTCGGACTGCTGGGAAACACTTGCTGCAACTGATTGACGACATTCTCGACATTTCCAAAATTGAAGCTGACAAGATGGAGATTTATCTCGAAAGCTTCGATGTTGGCGGCCTGATCGAGGAGGTGGCGACAACCATCAAACCGTTAATTGAGAAAAACGGCAATACCTTGCAAGTATTGAGTGCCGAGAATATCGGCGCCATGCACGGCGATTTGATGAAAGTGCGGCAGATAATCCTGAATTTGCTGAGCAATGCTGCTAAGTTTTCTGAGAATGGGGCGATCGTACTTACTGTGGAAAGAATTACCAGTGAAGAATTAAAAAATAAATATCAACCGCGAGTTGTTCAAATGTTAATTTTGGATGCTGAATATTTAGTTTTCCGAGTGACGGACACGGGCATTGGCATGACACAAGAACAGCAAGAGCGACTGTTCCAACCTTTCACCCAAGCGGACAATTCAACTACTCGCAAGTACGGTGGTACTGGTTTGGGATTGACTATCAGCCAGCGTTTTTGTCAGATGATGGGCGGCGATATTGAAGTTACCAGCGAGTTAGATTGTGGTTCTACTTTTACGGCTTTTCTGCCTGCTTCGTTGTTTAGGCGATCGGAATTTCAATAATTTTGTCGCAATAAATTATGATGAATCACCACAAATTCAGCCACCAAAATCAAGTTTTCCGGCGCAGACCTAGCATTTTGACAAAAAGTTTATTTTTGTTCCTAATTGCGAGTTCTACGTGCATCACAGCCTTGCTGTGGGGACAATCTGCGGCGTTTTCCCAGCAACCAGTCTGCCCGAGTGGAGACGCTGCCAATTTCCCGTCGCCGCCGCTTTCGCAAGCCGAAAAGAGCACGCCGAGTCTGTGGTTGGCTCAAAAACAGTTTGGCGGCAAATTGCTCGATCGCTGGTTTGTCGATCGCAGCAACACATGGGTTATCATCATCGTCAACCGCCAACTGTGGAGTTTGCTGGATTATATGGAACGCTATCAGTTTGTCAACCGCTTCGGCGCTGCTTCCAGCGAGTATGGTTACAACCTGCGAGTTTGCAACCGTCAGGGGACTGCTTTGGCGGTTTATGCGTGCAAGGGCGATCGATCGAGCTGTAAAATAGATTTAGAATCTCTGTCAAATCCGGGTCTTCGAGGCAAAATCAAAGCTTTTTAGTAGGGTGCGCCAGCTATAGAGATTTTTGAGATAATCGATAAATTAAGAGGTGACGCACCGTGCATTTGAGCTAATAAATGCGGTTTCCAAAAACGGAATTAAAAAAAATTAATATCGAAATAGACAACAAATTGTGAGAAAAATTACGGGTGCATCTGGGTTTGGCAATTATATCTGTAGGGGCGAAGCATGACCGCAGTCAATATGGGATTATAACTAATAACTTATATACGGTCATGCTTCGCCCTCTTCAAAAACCAGATAGACCTAAAATTAAAAATTACTAGCAAAACAACAGGCAAAAAATGGCACTTCCTCAAAAAAAATCACGCAGTATCATCATAAACGATGAAAAATATCGTTGGCTTATTTCACGTGACGATTACGGCGGCATTGGTTTGTTTATAGAGTTATACGAGAATCCTGCTCAGAAATTGACGACAGCTTTTTCTTTTGGTTATCCAGCTATTACTCCTGTGTTCGTGTGTGAGGTAATTCTCCATGCCTTAGCACAAGGATACACGCCTCACAAAAAAGGTCAGAATTTTGGGCTACCTGAAAATTCACCCTTAGTAGTAGTTAAGAATTTAACAATTAACGCAGCTTATAAGTACAACTGGTGACTGACACACTCTATGGTTAAAGATGCGTCAGTTTTGATGATTTTCAAGGTACGTAGTTGCGCTTCAGCGCTCTTTAGATCTATGAAAAAGCGCTGAAGCGCAACTACTTACCTCAAAACGTACTTAACTTTTCACTACTTGCTCTTTAGATTTATGAAAGAGCGCTGAAGCGCAACTACGTACCTCAACACGTACTTAACTTTTTACTGCTTGTTTTTTAGATCTATGAAAGAGCGCTGAAGCTTTAGATCTATGAAAGAGCGCTGAAGCGCAACTACTTACCTCAAAACGTACTTAACTTTTTACTGCTTGTTTTTTAGATCTATGAAAGAGCGCTGAAGCGCAACTACGTACCTTAAAACGTACTTAACTTTTCACTACTTGTCGAATTTCTTGCCAAAGCGATCGATATTCGGCAATCCCCGCATCTCCAAACGGCAGCAGAAAGTCGCTGGCGGCAAGAATTTTAGCATCCGGTAACAACACGGGATTGCTTCGCACATCGGCGGGCAAAGCCTCGGGTTTCATGCCGACAATTATCGGCGAACTAGCTTTAGCCAGCAAAGATAATTGAGGCGCAATCTGAGGCTGCAAGCAAAAATTAATCCATTTTTCCACTAACGAAACTGGCTTTTTTGATGCTGGTTGTACCCACAAATCCGTCCACAGTGCAGTTCCAGAAACTGGAATTACTACAGCAATATCCTTTTGAGTTTGTAACAGCGGCAGTACGTCACCAGATGAACCTACGGCTAACCAAGTATCACCTAAAATTAACGGTTGCAGGTATGTATCGGAACTGTAAAGCTTAGTTTGGGCGTGCAGATTTGCCAGTTCTTTTTTGAGGTTGGGAACTTTATCTAATTGCTGCGTGTTGTAAGATTTTCCGAGTTTTTTTAATGTTAAACCGATCACTTCTCTCGCGCTATCCGGTAGCGAAATTCGATCGCGCAATTCGACTCGCCACAAGTCACTCCAATCAGTCGGAGTCCACCCCAAATCCTTAAATTTGTCGGTTCGATAGGCAATTACCGTACTTCCCCAGCGGTAAGGTGCAGCCCAAACTTGACCTTTAGCGTCTAATTGGCCGTCAGCGTTACGCCGGACGAGTTTTTGCCATCTTTCGGGCAATTGCGACCAATTAGCAATTTTAGCAGGATCGATCGGCTGAATCAATTTTTGCCGAATTGCCAAAGTCAGCCAATAATCTCCCAACATCACCAAGTCAGCTTGATTTTTGGCTTCCGGTGTCCGTTTCCACTCCTGTAACAAAGCGAATAATTCTTTTAATTGCCCTTCCTGCGTTACCTGCAACTGCGGAGACGGTTGTAAATCGCGGCTAAATTTGCTTGCGAGTTGGGCCGGAATACCGTTTTTGAGCGATCGAATTTTGAGAGTGGGTTTCGAGTCGCAACCTGCCGCCAATTGACTTAAAGTTAGGGTGGCTGCGCCCAATAGCAAAGACCTTCGTTTCACCTGTGAATCCGCTTTTCTAAATATTGACCGATGTTTTGTGTTCTGCGACCCGGGAAATAATTGTTTGTCGAGTCCGGTAGTCCGCACCGATTTGTCTTATTTCTTTTTCCAACACATAGCCATTGTACTAGCTTCTGCTGCGATCGGAGTCGGTGCTCGTCTTGCCGTCAACTTACCGCCTCGTTTCTGAACTCCAAATTTCTTTGGGCTAATTTTGCCGGTCTTTGCGGGCGATCGCCTGTATCTGTGTTACATTCCTTAATATCAGGAAACCGCGAAAGCGCCACACTCTGCCGTTGGATGACGCTTTTTCCACAAACGAAGTGAAAAAGTCCTTTTAAATCCGCGACAGTTTAATAACTACAAAACCCGGTTGCTGTCTCCATAACAATCTCAACTCCCAAATCGAAAAATGGCAAATTGACTGCCGAGTCAATCTCACACTCCTGGAGGGACTCCCACTCTCAGAAGCCGAGTTTTTTTGTTTTTTTTAACTCTGATTGAAGGTTTGAACAAAGTATAGGAGTTAACAAACCTCGTTTCAGAATCCAAGAAAATCTAAAATCTAAAATCTAAAATCTAAAATCCTCAAGCTGAGTATCTCAACCTAGCGTCAGGATTGGGAAGACAACAATTACGTCAAAAATTAAATAATTTAGTGATAAATCCCACTTATGTAAAGATTTCCCTAATATGTAAAGATATAAGTTACTATTCCGAGGATGACTGTATGGAAGCGCTACGCCAGCAAGTTACAGCATTGACCCAACAAGTCGATGCTTTGTACAAACTCGTAGAAAACCTCAATGAAAAGTTATTGGAGTCCGCCAAGGAGACGAAGCTGGCCCAGCAGCATATGGACGATCGCTCCCTGACAGCAGGAAATCACAAAACCTCTCCCTATCAAAGCTACAGCAATCTCGACGGCATCCTCGGTCACAAGGACATACTGTTAGATGACAACTACTTCGACAAGAATTCTCAAAGTCTGGAAAAAGAGCTGACTTCCGAGATTCAAATCCAGCGCCTAACAGCTCAGCTAACAGCGGCTTACAATCGAATTGCTGCCTTAGAAGAACAGTTGGTCGCCAAAAGAATGCACTCACACGTAGGCGGGTCTAATTAAATATTGCTGCTGGCGATCGGCATGGATCGAGAGAGAAAATACAAGTTGCCTTGATTTATGCTCGTCTACTTATAGAGTCATTGAATAGAGTGTTTTGTCTCGCGAAATTCACAGGAGGAATACTGCATCAAAGCGAGATATTGTGTAGAATATTCTGTAAATCTGAAAGCAAAAATGCTACAGAAAATGATATAATTATTCAGCCCAAACAAAGCTAGTTGAGCAGCACAACGAGGTTGGCAGCTCGATCGCACATCTGAATTTTTCATATTTAATGCCTGATATTCCGACAGGCACGGAAAAGGAAAAACCCGGTTTTACTGTTGAATTTCACACCGCGAGGCTAGGGCTTCCACAGCTTGCAGAAGTTGGGTTGGAGTCCAATTCACAGCTAGGCCGCTGGCGATCGCACACGCACCCGCACCCACACCTTCCTTCACGTACCCGCGATCGTAAGCTTGCAGTTGCGGGTAGCGAGAACTGGCAAAACTTAGCTGTGCAGCCAACAGAGGGACACCGCCGATATCCGAGGCGAGTCCTACAGTGTCCCCTGTGGGGTCTTCCGCCACCCAGCGCGTAGTCCCCACCGCGACTTGTTCGGGACACCATAACAGCTCGTATTCCGTGGCTAAGGCTTGCATCAAAGCATACACTGCCAGCATTTGCGTGCCACCAGCCAAAAGTACCCCGCAAGTCCGACTCGCGGCGATCGCCATTCCCGCCACCGCTATTTGCATCGGATCGCCCACCGCCGCCACCAAATCCAGGGGGGTGCTATTTTTTCTGCCGATTTCCCACCCAGCATTATTGAGTCCCGCTGTCACCGCAGCCAATTTTTGAGCGTGATTGCAGGTAGGGTGAGAACTATTAACCTTACCCGCCGCTGCAATTCCCAAACCCATTAACACGCCCAAAGCAGTAGTCGTGCCACCAACTACGCACTCCCCTAAAATGACATAACTGCCATTAGTTTCGGCGGCCAATTTAGCGCCCCAAATTAATCCTTGTTCCAGCAAATGTTTGACTATTTCTAGTTCCAAAGCATTCCCAGAAGTTAGACACTTTGCCGCAGTACCGCCCAAATCAATTGTAGGTACGGGAGGCGGCAGGGGTAAACCTGCATTAAACAGGTAAAGGGGAATTTCCAAAGCTTCGACTACGGCGCGAGATATTAGCACCGGTGAGGCACCGGCTTCTAGGGGCGGCAAGGGATACTGCGGTGACGGTTGCGGGCCGTTATACAAAAATTCTGCATCGGCCAAACAAGTAAATTGTCGATCGCGCGGGGTTGCTCCTGCTGCCGAAATCCCCGGAATTAAGCCAGTTGCGGTGAATCCTAACACGCAGGCAAATATCGGTTTTTGTCCCCGATGGCGATCGAGCCACCGCTGGCCCTGTTCAATTTCTGTATAAACATGAATCATAATTAGTCAGTTGACAGTTGACAGTTGACAGTTGGCAGTAATAATCGGGGATTGGTAATGGGGAATTGGTAATGGGGAATTGGTAATGGGGAATTGGTAATGGGGAATTGGTAATTGCCGGAAAAACTAGAAAGAGGGAAAGCGGATAATTTGATTTTTTTCCTTCCCTCAACATCCATCTGTTAAATCTGTTACAAGATCCTTCTTCCCTCTTCCTTCTTCCCTCTTCCTTCTTCCCTCTTCCCTCTTCCTTCTTCCCTCTTCCTTCTTCCCTCTTCCCTCTTCCTTCTTCCTTCTTCCCTCTTCCTTCTTCCCTCTTCCCTCTTCCTTCTTCCCTCTTCCCTCTTCCTTCTTCCTTCTTCCTGATGACTGATGACTAATGACTAATGACTTCCGATTACTCCTCATAATCGATTAAAACTTGCACCCAGCGCGGCGGCCGCGGAATCGGATTTCCCAAACGATCTAACAGCAGCAAAGCTACTAAATGCACTACAAATAAATATACAATATTGTTAATCAAAATCATCCCAGCGGCGATCGCCCCTATTGTACTCAAACTCGGCACGCTCAGCCAGCCCAGCTTCACAAATACCCATTCCACAATCTCTGTTACCTGGGCGGTTACATAAACCCAGAGATCTTGACCCACCAAAGCTGACAGCAGCCAAAACTTAAAAAAGAACCCGACAGCACCAATTACCGCCCCCACACTAATAGAGACAGACCAACTCGCTTTGCGCCGCCAAAGTCCTCCCAGTGCAACTCCCATAATTCCAAAAGGAATCACGTATAAAATGCTCCGCGTTGGGCCCATGAGTACCGACAGCAGCAAACCGGAAACCAAAGCTGACATCCAAGCCGCTCTGTTACCCCAGCGCAGGTAAACCAGGGCTATGGGCACCGGGAAAAAAACCCGCAGCAACGGGCCCAGGGGAAAGTAATAATTTATCAGCCAAATCAAGCTAGCGGTACTTGCCAAAAATGCCGTTTCTACGAGCCTCAAAGGCGCTTCTCCAGTGGGGGGCGTCCCCGGGTCGGAATTTTTGCGATCGCCAGCCATTGCTGAAAAAGTGGCGGTTTGTGGCTCATTATTGCTACTGGGTGAACTGCCTGAATTAGACGCGGCATCTGCTGACAAAAAATCACTCATCCGATTTTAGATTTTAGATTTTAGATTTTAGATTTTACAGGACTTACGTGCTACACGTCTGATTCCCGATTTGAGATTTGAGATTTGAGATTTTACAGAACTTGCCTGCTGCACGTCTGATTCCCAATTTTCCGATTTTCCGATTTTAAATTTTATCAGAAAGAATTGGTTGAAAGCCCCAAGCGCGATCGGGAGAAATTAAAATTAGACTATTCATTACCAGGTAGTCCTATCTAGGTAAGGATAGATACAACTCCTTGTACATGAGACTTTGAGAGCATATAGCTCATCTTGGAGGTTTGAGGTATCCTGGCTTTTTTAATCCATTTGCAGCCGTGCAGCCCATTGATTCACGAAATAATCGGCATTGTAGCTTCTGGCTTGGGCAGATACTTAGATCGTTCCACAAAGTAGTGAATCAATGAACCTTGGAGTGCAAGCAGATTTCAGCCATCCTTACCCGTTTAGCACTACCCATTACCAGAAAGAATTGGTTGAAAGCCCCAAGTCTTCGAGGGAGAAATTAAAATTAGACTATTCATTACTCGAATACTTGGACTTAAAGGTAGAGGTAGCTCTCGAACTGTCAAGCGGTCAACTGTCAATTGTCAACTGTTGAATCCAATCTTCTTCTTTCTAGGTAGAGGTCGCTGTCAAGCGGTCAACTGTCAATTGTCAACTGAATAAAGTTTGATATTTTACGACACTGGCGGGCCATAAGATTAATTTCCGGTTTCACTATTTGGAGGCCTCGCCACCCAATTTAATATTGTTCGCACAAACCAGGTTTAGGTAGGAACGCCAGTCTTATTTTAGATTGATGTTCTCAGGAAAATTTTCAGCAGCATCATTTTTCAGCTTTGACTTCCTGAATTACAAATACCGAACAAGATGCGTGGTGAACGACATAATTGCTCACACTCCCGAGGAAAGCTTCTGTAAGCCCCGTGCGGCCGCGCCTCCCCACTACTATTAAATCTGCACCCCAAGTTTGGGCGTGTTCGCAGACACAATGCCCCGGATCGCCATCCATTTGGCAGTCAAATTCCACCTCCAATCCTTGTTTGGCTGCAACCTCGCTATAATTTTTCAGCAAACCCTCAGACTGTTTTACCTCCCTTTCCAGCCGCAAACGTTGAGCTTGATAAGCTTGATCCATTAACTCGGCATTCAAGCCCAAATCTACCGGAATTGGCACTGCCGTCTCGCCCAGCGAGTTGACAGTAACGCAGTGAAATAGCATCATCTTAGCTCGATCGATCGAGGCTAATTCTAAGGCTTGACTGAAGACGCGGCGGCCAAGTTCAGAATCATCGACGGCGGCGAAAATTTTCTTAAAACTCACAGCTTTACCTCCGGCGGGAAATCATCAATATCAGTTAGTTAACAGAGAGTGTTGTTGAATGAGATTCAAATTAACAATCTCTGATACTTCTAGAGTAACCCATAAATGGAGTTAATCGGAGTAAGTCACAATATTCCAATTATAGTTCACTTTTTTAACTCCTCTGTAGTCGCGTCTTTCAGTTTGCGGGAGCTAGTCCCAACCAAATAGAGCGTAGTAAGGTAGGAATTTTTAGGCAGTTTACCCTAGCCTAGTACAATCAAAGTGGTAGTCGCTAACACCGTTCTAGTTTGATTGCACACCGTCACGTATTACTACTTCAGGCTTTTAAGATTGAGCGTAGCTTCTAGTAGGTTGCGCTTGATTGCTTTTAATGCCACGTTTCGGGCAGCATTTAATCCAGAGTGAGCCTTGTACCCATCAGCAGTTGCCACCAATGCAGCTCCAGATTGATAGCCCTCAAATCGAAGTGAGTCAGACGGAAACTTAGCCCCTCTCCAAAGTGGTTCTCCCCACGGACTAAGGCGACTCGTATTCATCGGACTAACGCGAGTTGTCACAATTGCATAATCTTGATATGCGATTCGTTTGACTTGCTCAAAGACCTTTCCCTTTAGCCAGTAGGCACGCTTTTGATTTGATCTCCTAGAGAATTTGCCTTTTTTCGGGCGAAGATTGCCTAGGTGTTCAAAACTAATTACATCCACTTTCCAGTGTTTTGCAAACTCAACAAGTTCCCTTGAAACCGCTCTGGAAAAATTAATTTCTCTGGCCGTTATTGAGTCCCATCTTGATTTAGCAAAACCACGACTCACTATTTTGGTTTGTCTCATCTTGATTGCAATTTGTCCTAGATCCCGCTTCCTACGAGCTACGTGACGCGACTGGTTGATAAAGTGCCTAGCGATTTCAGTCGTTTCGCCTCTGTCGTTGGTTTCTAGAACAGTTGCAATGATAATAAACTTGTCTAAATCCATGTCAATCCCGCAGGTTCTAAATGCGGAGTTAGACATAATTCCCTTGATACCTCCTGTGGCAGGCACATATTTTTCTAAGGGGAAAACGAGCCATAAAGAACCATTTTGTACTTGAATTCTTGGAGAACCTTTTGTCCATTCTGTCGGAACATTAGGACATTGATATTGATGTTTGACCCATTTCCATGAATTCCCTACTCGCATTTTCAAAACAATGGAGAAACCATCATCCTCTTTCCACATCCCTGAATCGTAATGCGGGTTAAACCGGAATGCCCTAGGATGAACTGGAGGTTTGTGATCTCTCATTCGCTTCGGACGATGCAACCATTTTTGATAGGTTGAATTCCAGCTTTCGTAAGCACCGATGGCTTGTCGGATTGCGGCTCTTTTTAGCGGGGAAGGAAAGCCGCTAATAAACTGATGACCAGCGGTTAGTAATTCGTAGAATCGCCAGCCTCCCTTAGATTGCACGGGAATGCTTACGCCTTGAGGATTTTCAGCAATTAACAGGAAATAAAAATGCACTACTTCGTTGTAAGCATCCTTGGTTTCCTGCATATCAAATTTTGAGCGAATTAGTTTCGCTTTAACTGATTTGGTTGTAATTGAATATCCTTTTTGGCGTTTTAGCATTCTATAATGAAACTCCAATACACTCTAATTCGTCAATAGACGACAGATACATCGCGCTTAGCGCTCCAATATATACATAACCACTCCAGTATACTCCAATATTTCGTTTTGTAGTGATTAGACTAACAGACGCTCCAAGGCGTGTAGGTCGGGAATGCACAAAACGTCACGTTCGCGTTGAATAGTTCCTTTTTTTTCCAGCTTGCTCAGCACTCGCGTTACCGTTTCCCGAGCCAGCCCGCTGAGGCTACTTAATTCTCTGTGCGGCAGGTTGGGAATTTCTGTACCTCCACTGGACATTTTTTTCCCTTGCCCCTCTGCCAAAAATAATAGAATATCTGCTACTCGCGAGGTACTGTCAGACTCTCGCAAACGCAGGCGGCGGTTGACTTGTCGCAGGCGGCGGGCCATCAGTTGAGCTAGCCGAATGCCTGCGAGGGGCTCGGTATGAATGAGTTGCACAAAATCTTGAGCTGGCATATTGCCGATCAGTGTCGGGGCTAGGGTGATGACATCTGTTGATCGCGGTGCTTCTTCGATCGCTGCCATTTCCCCGAACAGTTCTCCTTTCCCTAAAATATTCAGCGTTACTTCTTTTCCGTCTAGATTGTAGGTGCGAATTTTCACCCAACCATCCAATATAAAATACACTGATGTTCCCCAGTCATTTTCTAGTAAAATCACTTGATTCGACGGATGACTGCGGGTAACGATGTGGACAGTTGCTCTCTCGATTACAGGGTCAGGCAAACCTGCAAAAAAAGGAGTAGAAACTATCAATTGATTTATATTTGACTGCGGATCTCGGGCGTTAAAGCGGTCTTCCATGAGGCCATCATCTTAATTTATGCGCTTGAGCTGCGCTGGGCAGTTAGAAATAGCTTGCAGCCGAGTCATTCGAGCGATTTGAGATTCAAGCATTTGAGGAACAAGGAGCTAAAAATCGGCAATTTTTCCTCTAAAGTTTTGCGGTCAAAGGTCGAATATGGGAATTATTGACGCGATCCCCGGCATAAATGCGCGGGAATTCTCAAAGGTTGCATTCCGGTGCGATCGCATCCACACCTTCACGCTTTCTTCTTCCTGTCTCTTAGGCTCTTAACTAGACCGTTTCCGGTTCCCGTCAGACCGCCTCCACAGGCAATTTCTTTAATGTCTACGAAGCGTCCCTCCGCCGACAATCCTTGAAAACCGAATAACTTGAGCGGCTGCTACATCTCGATGTGTTGTATACCCACACTCAGGGCAATTATGCACTCGTTCATCAAGTGCTTTCTTGCCAGTGTGACTATCACAATTCGGACAAACCTGAGAAGTGTAATCCTTGTTTACCTTCTCAAAATGTACTCCCCGTTTCCAGCACACCCACGACATAATCGCGATGAATTGACCGAAACCAGCATCTAAGGTGTGTTTGCCAAACCTACCTTTTGCCCAGACTCGAAAATCGATATCTTCAACAAATATCATTCCCGCATCTAGGGCTAGGTCATGAGCTAATTTAAACTGCCAATCTTTTCTGGTATCGGTAACACGCTGATGCAGCCTAGCAATTTTTCTATTCAACTTATGACGGTTGTTAGAGCCTTTCTTCTTGTTCTTGAGCCGACGTTGCAGCAATTTAAGCTTGCGGTGTTCGACCTTGAGCAACTTAGGACGTTTAACTAATTTGCCTTCAGAAGTTGCTAAAAATTGGTCTAAACCTAGATCTATGCCAACGGGGAATCCCTGTGCAACTGGTTGAGGAACATTAACATCACATTCTAAGAAAAGTATGACGAAATATCCACTAGCCTTCCGGACAATTTGAGCTTGCTTGATTGCAAACTCATTAGGAATCTCTCTTGATTTAATGAATTCAACAATGCCTAACTGTGGGAGTTTAATAGTATTTCCTTGGAGGCAATTTTTGAGCATTTGGGGAAATACAAACGACCGCATTCGGTATTTATTCTTAAATCTTGGGAATCCCATTCCCTTACGTTTCATGTCTAGGAAGGCTGTTTCCAGCTTTCTTAACACCTGTTGAAGCATCTTTTTGTGTTAACCGTTTTAAGTTCGGGAAACAACTCTTTAGCTTTGGTTAGCTCCGCTGCCTGATTGTAATAATTTGGGTAGGGAGCATCAGCCGGAATAATGTACTCGCGAGCGATCGAGCAAGCATTAATCGGACATTTACGAGAGTTAATCCAGTCTTTACGCTCTCTCAATGCGTAGTTCCAAACCTTACGACAAATTACCAGAGTTCTTTCGATTTGAGAAATCTGCTTGTCTGTCGGCTTTAGTTTGTACTCGTAACTGAGATTTAGCATGATTCTTGACTAGCTCTACAAAATATTATATCATTTTGTAGATACTATGACAATAACGAAATCTCACTCTTGTCACTGGCATTGCCTTAGCCTCCGGTTAGCTTTCATGTCCGTCTTGAAAGGACGGGGTTCTCAGCATATTTTTTATAGCCTCAAGCTCTGATTGGGAGCTAGAAACTAAAGACTATACCATAATTGTTTAGATACATACCGCCGAGTAAATTTTATTAACAAAATTTTAGCAGCGCAGCAAGGGACTGAGCGATCGAGTTAGCGAAGACAATGACTTCGCGATGACAAGCTTAACACTGCTGAGAGATTTGTTGTCAGCAGGCCCGACAGTCGATCGGCTAGCGGAAGCACAAGTCCGCCCACGGGACAGACAGCGACCACATCCGATTGCAACTCTCTGGAACCAGTCAAATGTCAGCACTACCAAGAAAATCCACACCAATTTCCAGTCTAAAGGTTGGCGCTCTTGGCAACCGAAACCGACGCAGTTTCCAGCAATTTTTTATGCTACCCCGAGATTATTGTACCATTAATCTCTAGCCATGAACACAGATCGAAAGCTATCATAAAAGGTTGTTTAAATCGACTGCATGGGGACAAGCCCGAATCCGGGCATCCCAAAATCGCAGATTGTTTGAGGTTTTTCCCAAGTCTGTAGTCTGTAAAAGATGGAAACAAAAATTTACCAGAAAGAATTGGTTGAAAGCCCCAAGCCTGCTCGGGAGAAATTAAAATCAGACTATTCATTGCTCCAATCCTCGGACTTAAGGGTAGAGGTCGCTCTCAAACTGTCAACTGTCAACTGTCAACTGTCAACTGTTGAACGCATTACCTGAGGAGAGAGTGGCACCCAGCCACCGCCCCAAGCTCGGGGTTAGGAACTGTAACTTAATTTATGGACAAAGCTACCCATCCTTGACTATTTGGGTAGCTTTTTGAGCAAATTGTGGCCGCGCGAGACTATTTGCCCGTAGTTCAATTTGTTTTTGCCTCCGTGCCATTGGATGACAGATGTGGGCGTCTTGCGTCAGAGAAATCTGCATTTGGACTGATT